>JAABRT010000002.1:124546-163133 GCA_011390805.1 Gemmatimonas sp.
GGTGGTGTGAACGTAGGGAGCAACAGAGTCTGGGTGTACGACGCAGGACTTGAGTTGGGCGGGCTCTCGAGCACAAAGTCGGGCATTGCGCCATTCATTCTCGGTGGCATTGGCGGGATGACCAACGACATGCAGAACGCGCTCTTCTCCACCGCCAGCACGAACCTCATGTATGCAGCCGGGGTAGGTGTGGATATTGGATTCTCCCGGAATCTGGCGCTCCGTGTGCAGGCGAAGGACTATTTCGGCCGGTTTGATTCAGAGCAAGCCATTGGACTTGGCTCGCGGTCCAACCTGACGCACAACTGGGCCCTGAGTGGTGGAGTAAAGCTTATTTTTTAGGACGGCCGCGTGGCGCGGCCTCCGGTTCGTGTCCTTTTTCGGGAAGCGCTCGTGCAACGCTCATTTTTCCGTGTCGCAAAGGCGACGATAGCTCTTGCCCTGGTCTGGCCGATGGCGGCGCATGCGCAGGCCACTGCCGGCGATTCGTCGCCGCCGCCGCCCGTTGAATCGCCGTCGGATGCGACGGCGATCCTTACACGGGGGCGTAGCGCTGCCAGCACGGCCGCACGCGCGGCACAGGATGCCTTTGAGCGCAATCGTCGTGCGGGCCTTCGCTTTTACAACGGTGGCGCTGACGCATCGTGCGAAGTGCAAATCGGCACACTCTGCTACTGGAACAACAACGGAGACGTGCCGCCGCCCGCCGAGCGGACCGATCTGATCATCGAACGCGATCGATTGCTCGAAACGCTCGCGGTAGCCGCGAAGGCCGATCCCACGGATGACTGGGTGGCCGGCATGCGGGTGCGCTATGCCCTCGAACAGCAGAAGCCCGGTGTGGCGATTGAAGCGGCGCGCGAATGTGCCGGTACCGACTGGTGGTGCTCGTCGCTTACAGGATTGGCTTTGCACGTATCGGATCGCCACGCCGATGCCAGTGCGGCGTTTGATGCGGCGTTGCGTACGATGCCCGATTCCGTGCGCTGTGAATGGACAGACATCCGCCCCTGGTTGCCAACGTCGCAGCACGAGGCGTACGCCGCGAAAAGCTGCAGTGCACGTGCGCCGCAAAACCGCATGGTGCTCAAGCTGGCGCAGCCGCTGTGGTTGCTTCCGGCCAACGACGCGCGCAATGAACTGCTGTCGCGCCATGTGATTTCGGTGGTGCACGGACAGGGGCGCATTCCGTACGACATGGCGTTTGATGGATCCATTCCGGCTATCCAGGTGCGCTACGGTTGGCCCACAGCGTGGTCCATGCAAACCGCCGGCGCACTCGATCCCCGCCTGCCGAGCATTATCGGACACGAGCCAACGCCAAGCTACGACTTCATGCCGTCTCGTGCGGCGCTCGACTCTCCCCTGACGGCGACCGCGGCAGACTGGGAGCCGGATCGTGATGATGCACGCATGCGTTATGCACCGCGCTTCGCCACAGGTTTTTCGTTGCTTCCTCACCAGATCGCACGATTCAAGCGTGGCGAGAATACCGTGGTCGCGGGCGCGTGGCGTCTGATGCGTGAACAGCGCATGGGTCCGGCGCCGTACAATGTGGGCTTATTCGTGGCCGATGATTCCGTGCGCATCACATCGCGTGAAGTGCTGGAAGACGCCCCTGCAAACGGCGCGGTGATCACTCCGTTAGGGTCATCGCCCGGTATCGTGTCGCTGGAAGTGCTGGCGCCCAGCGCCAAGCGCGCTGCCCGCGTCCGTACTGCCGTTCAACCGCTCCCCGCCGGTACGCGCGTGAGTGACATGCTGTTGCTGGCCGCCGGTGATGCCGGTGCAACGCCCTCGCTCGAGAGCGTCGCCACGCGCGCCTGGGGCAGCAATGACATTGAGCCCGGCCGGTCGTTCGGCTTGTACTGGGAAACGTATGTGCCGGTCTCGCCCGATGCGCCGTTGCAGGTAACGGTTCGCGCCACACGCACCAGCGCCAGCTTCCTGCAGCGCCTCGGAAACGCGCTGCGGTTGTCACGCGCCATGACACCGGTTGCGATCAGCTTCCGCGACGCGGGTCGGCCCGACGGTTTGCCGGGGCGTGCCGTACAGTTCACCTGGCCGGAAGTGCCGCCCGGCGAATATCAGTTAACGGTCACGCTGCGAGGCGCCAACGCCGTTGACAGTACCTCGCAGCTGGTCACGGTGCGCGGGGAGCGTTAGCTCCCCGGCAAGCTGCCCATCGTACCGGCCAGTGTCAGAACAAAAAACACGGCCACCATGGCCCAGGTGACCGTTCGGTTCGTACCACCAACGCGACGCAACAGCTCGTTGCCGTCGCTCACTGACATGGGTTGCAAGTCGATGACACGAATCGCCGTGCGCCCACGGCGAAAGAGCAACCAGTTTGCCGTGCCGCCTGCAGCCAGTCTGGTGGAAAGCTGGATTGCCAGATTCATGAGCAGCTGCTGACGGTTTTGCGGCTCAAAAATGTTGGCTGGCGTGAGCGCGGTTTCGGCCGGTACCAGCCATTGCAACAGCGCACCCGGCACAAAGAAAAACACCGCAAACCACAAATACATTTTGCGGTACAGAAACCAGAAAGGAGTCGCCAGCGCTGCGGCCCAGTTCCACGTGGGTTCAAACGCCGGATCGGACAGGAAGCGCTTGAGCTTGTGCTGGTACACCGACTCCCACCGCGGACCGATAAACTCCCCGAGGCGCGACTCGAAGTCGCTGGCGGGGATGCCAGCCGGCGAGGAGTCTGGTGATGGTGTATTGCCCGGGGATTGATCAGCCATCGTAATCAGAGTGCTCGTGCAGAAGGTTGTTGCTGCGTCAGGCAATGCAGCGTGCCGAGACCCCACACAAGATCAACGGCGTGAATGCCAACAACCTGACGCGTGGGAAAGAGCTCGGCGATGGTGTTGAGCGCTATCCGGTCGTTGGCATCGTTGAATGTTGGTACGAGTACAACGCTGTTGCCGATGTAGAAGTTTGCGTAACTCGCGGGCAATCGCTGATCGTCCATGATCACCGCGCGTGGGAACGGCAGCGTAACAACGCGCAACGGCTCGCCACGTGCGTCCCGCGCCCTTGAGAGACGTTGCAGATTGTCGAGCGAACGCGCGTGGTTCTCGTCTTCGGGATTTTCCTCGTGAGCGAGCACAACCACACCGGGTGCGACAAAGCGCGCGATGTCGTCTACGTGGCCGTGTGTGTCGTCGCCCACGCACCCTTCGCCAAGCCAGATGGTGTGGGTAATGCCCAGCGTATCGGCAAACACTTTTTCGTAATCGGCGCGTGTCAGTCCCGGATTGCGAACCTGTACGTCCGACAGCAGCCACTCTTCGGTCACCAGCATGGTACCCAGTCCGTCGGTCTCAATACCTCCGCCTTCGAGCACGAGTGGCGCACCGGTATCAGGACGAACCGCATTCACGATCGGCAGTCCGCTCACCACGTGCACAAGATCGGGGATGCGCTGATCGTGGGCGAAGTTGTCGTACTTGGCCCACGCGTTGAAATCCCAGCGCATGAGTGATACGAGACCGATGGAATCGTGCACGGCCGTGGGACCGCTGTCACGCAACCAGACACGGTCAGTGGCCGCGATGTGCAGCCGGTACGTGTTGCGTGCCACGCCATGCATATCGAGGCACGCTTCAGCGTCTTCGCGTACCGTCTCGTCGTGACAGATGATTTCCACCTGCTCCGACACGGAGAGCGCGCGTACGATTTCAGCGTACACCCACGGAATGGGCTCAAACTTGCCGGGCCAATCGGGCTCGTGATGCGGCCACGCAATCCACGTCGCGTCGTGCGGCTCCCACTCAGCGGGCATGCGAAAGGGCCCGCGCGGCGAAGATCCGTCTACCTGCGCACTGTGTACGCTCACGTTCCCAGCCAGCGCTGCAGAATGGGTGCATAGGCGTCAATGCGACGATCACGCAGAAACGGCCAGTTGCGTCGCGTGTCTTCAATCAATCCCAGGTCGCAGTTTGCCACGAGTACTTCGGGGTCGGTTCCCGCTTCGGCGAGATAGCGACCAAAGGGGTCGGCAATAAACGATTGACCGAAGAACTCGATGCCATCAGTTCCTGCCTCGGGTTCAAGTCCCACGCGATTCGGCGATGCAACAAACACACCGTTGGCAATCGCGTGCGAACGCTGCATGGTGCGCCACGCTTCAACCTGTGCGGTGCCGAACTCGGACTTTTCCGCTGGATGCCAGCCAATGGCCGTGGGATAGAACAGAATCTCGGCGCCAAGCAGCGAGGTGATGCGTGCGGCTTCGGGATACCACTGATCCCAGCAAATCAGCACGCCGATATCTGCATACTTTGTGCGCCACATCCTGAAGCCGTTGATGCCCGGATGCGTGTGCGTGCGCTCGTCACCGGTCACGTCACCCGGAGCGAAGTAGTACTTCTCCTCAAAGAGCGGGTCGTGCGGAATGTGCATTTTGCGATACGTACCAAGCAGCGTGCCGTCGGCGTCGATCACGCTCGCGGAGTTGCGGTACAATCCCGCAGCCTGTCGTTCGTAAAACGGCACGACCAGCACCACCGCCAGCTCTGCGGCCAGTTTGCGCAGTACAGCGATCGTTTCGCCGGCAACCGGTTCGGCGAGATCAAAGCGATCGAGCTTGAGTGACTTGCAGAAGTACGGCGCGTTGAAGAGCTCCTGCAGCGCGATGATCTGCGCGCCACGCGATGCGGCCTCGCGGATCTTCGTGACGGTGCGGTCAAGATTTGCCGCGCGATCGTCGCTGGCGGTCTCCTGAATCAGTCCAACGGCTACAGAACGACGTGACATGGCGGTGTTGGCACAAGAAGTAGACAATGCGCGGTGCGCAGTGCGAAGTGTGAAAGCTCGCCAAAATGTCCGCCTGAGGGTAGTCGAAGGGTGTTTTCAACCCGTCACGGTGCGCGGAGCACGTTTGCGGGGAGCCGCAGCGGCAACTGCCGGCGTGTCGAGCAGCGGCGTGAGGTAGGCAAAGAGTACATGGCGCAGGTCGTCGAGAATCGGTTTGCGCTCGGATGCGATCACACGATCACGTCGCGCCAGCAACGCCTGTCCGATTGTTGCAGACACTACGGCGGCACGCCGACGTTCGCGGGAGCTCAGTCGCGGGTTGCGCGCGGCGAAGAGGATGTCGAGCCGGTCAACAATCGATTCGAAGAGTTGCGAGCGGATACGGTTGGGGGCGGCTCCTGTGCTGTCAATCGGTGCGTCGGCTGTCATGAACACGCGCCGGAAGGCGGGATTGCGATCGTGAAATGCAGCCAGAGGCCGTACGATGCGGTCAATCAGGCGATTGAGAGGCAAACCACGCGGGTCAGTGGCGAATGCACGCTCGTGAATGCTGCGCAGCTCATCAGCAAAGCGCAGCGCGAGCGCGGCGACCACGGCGTCCCGATTGGGGAAAAACTGATACAGTGAACCCTTGGCTGTCTTCGCACGCTGCGCGATTGCCTCGGCGGTGGCAGCGTTCAGCCCGTGTTCGGCGATGACATCGGCGGCGGCATCGAGCAGCAGATCCACGCGTCGCTGTCCACGCGATTGCCGCGGCTGTCGGCGGTAGGTGTCAGGTGAGTCGTCTGTCTGATCGGCCGTAGTGCGTTCCGCAACGACTTTGGCGACGCGTTCTGCAGCGCTCTCGGTATCGCGCTCTGCTACCCGTTTCGGAGCGCGACTTGAAGCGCGACTTGAGGATGCCCCTTGGGCAGTGCGCTGTGTTGTGCGTGGCGAACGAGGCGGCATGACAGCGGGAAAGAGGCAGCGCAATGCGACGGTGCTGGCCGGTGCTGAACGGTGCGAGACTTACGCCTCTGACGCATCCGTGAGCACAAGCACGAGATCCATCACATTCGTGCCCGTGGGGCCGATGCGCAACAGGGCACCGGCGCTGTTGAGCGCGTGGTAGCTCTGCAGCAGACGCATGTCACGCTCCGGATCGCGACCGGCGCGATGCATTTGCAAGGGCGAAAACGCATCGACAATGGCCCCTGCCGCATCGGTGGGACCATCGCGGCCATCAGTGCCCGCGGCAAGAATACTGATGCGCCGGGCGTGTTTGTTTGAAAACGAAGCGTTGGCGAGTGCGAGCGATGCTGCCAGCGCCAAGGTCTGCATGCGGCCGCCGTGGGCTTCGGCATCGCCTTGGTCGGTATCCGCGTCATCGACAATGCGCTCCGCCATGTCCACCGTGGGTTCGCCGCCCCAGATGAGCAGTGATTGATCTGTCGACGCCGCCGCGAGCCGGAGTGCGATTTGTGCAATGCGAACACCGGCCTCCTCTGCATCACCCTGTAACGCCTCATCCGCCACAACGACGTTGCGCACTCCCAGTGTGATTGCGGCAGCTGCTGCGGCCTGCCGCGCATCGGCATTGCTGGCAATGACCTCGTAGGTCACCTTGGCAAACGCAGGGTGTGAAGGGGGAGCCGTGTGAATGCGCACGCGGCCATCGCCGGAGAGGCCGAGTGCGCGTGCCAATGTCACGTCGAACTCGGAGCGCAAGCCATGTGCGTCGCAGAGCACGAGCAACTCTTCGTGCGAAAGCGGGTCGGCGGTGCAGGGCGCAGAACCAATCACCGCCGGATCGTCGCCAATCACATCGGAGATCGCCAGAACGTGAATATGTCGCACGGCACGGGCGTGCAACGCGGTGGCCAAACGGCCGGCGCCCCAACGCAGCAGCCGTCGCCTGAGTGCGTTCATATCGTGAATGGCCATGCCATGCGCCATCATGCTCCACATCGCGTTCGCGATCTGCGATTGTGCATCGGCCGGATGACCAACCAGCGTCACCAGCTCAGCGCAGGGTGCCGCGCACAGTGATGTGGTACCGCCGGAGAGCAGCACCAGTACATCGTCACCGGCGTCCACCTGTGCGATGGCGTTGGCGATGGCATCAGCCGCGGCCAATGAGCCGATGTCCGGGAGCGGATGGTCACCAATCCGGACGGCAAGCGGCAGCGTGTCTGCGTCGGCAGGTTTGTGCGCGGCAACCACGATGCCGCCAGCGCATGTTACATTCGCCGCACTCAGCGCGTGCAACGCTCCACGCGCCATCTCCACGCTTGCCTTACCCAGCGCAAATACGTGTACCGGCGACGTAGCGCTTCGCTCGCTGAGCCAGGCAGCCGTGCGGTCGCGTGAGCGCGGAAACGGCGACACGCCCTCAATCGCTGCGTGGTGCAATGCAGCGAGCAGGGCGTGTGAAGAACCGGCAGGTGATGCCAACTGACTCAGCGCGCAACCTTCTTGATGGCCGCGTCGAGATCGTCGTACGCATCCTGCGCCATGGCGCGGAAGTTCGTGGCGTACTCGATCTTGCCATCGGGGCCGATCACGTACAGGTAGCGGCGGTGATAGCCCGCTTCAGTTGCTGCGTTGAAAAGTGCGCCAACCTTCTTGTCAGTGTCTGCGCCGAGCGCAAACTGGAAGCCGTCATCCTTGGCCCACGCTGTGAGATCGGCCGCGTTGTCGGTGCTCACACCAATCAGGCGAACCTTGGCGCCGTTGAGGAACATCGATTCGTACTTGTCGCGGTACGTGTGCATCTGCGCCGTGCATCCGCTGGTGCGTGCCTTGGGAAAGAAGGCAATGACTACAGTTTCGCCGCGATGCTCGGAGAGCGTAAACGGCTTTGCGGTCGGTCCGTCTTTGGTCACGGTGGTGAGCGTGAAATCGGGAGCCATGGCGCCAACGGCCAATGGCTGCGCCGGCGCGCTCTGCGCGGTGAGGGCGGGTGTGTATGCGGCGCACAGGGCGAATGCAGCGGCAGCAATCGAGAAACGGACAGCGGTCATGAAGGGAGCTCCAAAAAGGACAGGGGGATCTCAGGCGCACTCCGGCGCCCATTGGGCGGCCGATCCGGCGCTGATGAACTTACACACCGTACGCCTGCATGCGGTTCGCCTGTTCCGAACCTCGCCAATCTGCGCTCTGTATGTCCCCAGCGCGGGACAGTGCACGTCGCTCGCGGTGGACGCCGCATTGTGACGCCCGATACCAACACCCCTGATATGAGAGCGGTCGAGCCATCGGGGAGTTGGCACGCACTGTGCACAGGTAAGCCTCATCGGAGTTCGTCTCGAGCGCCGAGGTGATCATTCTCTGGAGGTGCGTGATGCGTGTTTCTTTTGTCGAATCCCCAAGGGTCCGACCCACGGTGCAACGTCAGCTTGTGGTGATCGCCGTGCTGGCGCTGGGAATTGCCTTGAGCGCTTGCTCGGCCGGCAACGGAGATCTTGATGCGGCGCTCAAGTCGGATCTGGCAATGGCGGCCTCGGCGCCCGGCATGCGATCGGGGTACGTAGGGCCGGCCGAGCTCGGCTACCCTCAAGGCTACGCACCACCGGGCTACCAAGGCGCGTACGGCCAGTCGCCGTACGGTTACCCCTCGCCGTATCCGCAGGGTGGCTATCCGGCGCCGCAAGCCGGTTATCCATCGCCGTACCCGCCGCAGTATCCGCCGCAGCCGTACGGATACCCGCAGCCCGTGGTGCAGCAGGCGCCCGCCCCGGCACGCGCACCCCAGCAAACGATTTACCGTGCCCCCTCACAGGGCTCAGGTACGGTGTACGGTGGTTCGGGCAGTGGGGCAGCCAAGGAGTCCAATACACAGCGTGGAGCCATCATCGGGGCCGCGTCGGGAGCTGCGGTAGGCATTGCGACCAGTCGCGACAAGGTGAAGGGCGGTGCAGTGGGCGCCATCACGGGCGCCGTGCTTGGCGGTGTGGTGGGTTCACAGATCTACACATCCCCGCGCCCGCGTCGTAACTGACCAACGCTCCGGCGGCGACTATTGGCCGCCGGAGAGCTTGCGCTGCAGAAAGGTGTATGCGAGGGCCTGCATGTACGCCGACTGCGCATTGTCGGCCGCGCCACCGTGGCCGCCTTCAATGTTTTCGTAGTAGGTCACATCGTGCCCGAACTCCAGCATGCGAGCCATCATTTTCCGTGCATGGCCCGGGTGTACGCGATCGTCACGTGTGGAGGTAGTGAAGAGCACGGGCGGGTACCGCACATCGGGCTTCACGTTGTGGTACGGCGAGTAGCGCTGCAGAAACTCCCAGTCGCTCGTGTCGGGGTTGCCATACTCGGCCATCCACGACGCACCGGCGAGCAGCAGATGATAGCGTTTCATATCGAGCAACGGCACCTGACACACTACGGCACCAAACAGCTCGGGGTACATGACCATCATGTTGCCCACCAGCAGCCCCCCGTTGCTACCGCCCTGCATGCCCAGGTGATCGGGTGAGGTAACACCGCGTGCGATCAGGTCGCGGGCAACCGCCGCGAAATCTTCGTAGGCTTTGTGCCGGTTGGCTTTGAGCGCCGCCTGATGCCAGCGCGGGCCGTACTCGCCACCGCCACGAATGTTGGCTACCACGTACACGCCCCCATTCACGAGCCAGCCGCGTCCAACGCCCGGACTGTAGCCCGGTGTGAGTGAAATCTCGAACCCGCCGTATCCGTACAGCAACGTCGGTTGCTTTCCGTTTCGTGGCATGGCTTCGCGTGAGACCATGAAATACGGTACGCGTGTCCCGTCTTCGGAGACGGCGAAGTGTTGCTCCGTGTGCAGCCCTGCGGCATCAAAGAACTCCGGCGTCTGCTTGAGCTGCCGGGGTTCGTCTCCAATCTCTCCCAGCGACAGGCTGGTTGGTGTGGTGTAGTCGGTGGCGATCAGGAAATACTGGTTGGACTCATGCTCGTCTACGGCGCTGGCGCTTACTGTGCCAATAGCTGGTGCGCCCTGAAGCGGCTCACGTGTCCACTCTGCAGCATTTGTGTGTGCTGCGGGGGGCGTCAACACGAAGAGCTTGTTTTTGACGTCTTCAAGCACATTCACCATGAGGTGATCACGCGTCCAGCTGTAACCGGCCAGTGACGAAGTCTCGGTAGGTGCAAACAGCACGGTGAATTGCCGGACACCGCGCATGAAGGCATCAAGCGCAATGGCGATCAGAGCGCCGGCCGGATATAGCACGTCTGAAGGCGACCAGGCGCTGCGCAGTTCAAGCAGCAGCCAATCCCGGTGCACTGATTTTTCTGCGTCGTTGGGCACGTCCAGTTTTGTGAGTGTTCCGGCGGTGTCGCGCAGGTACAGCTCATCGTTGTAAAACGCCAGCGTGCGGCTTACAAAATCGCGCTCAAAGCCCGGCGTGTGATCGTGAAATGCGGCGATGTACATATCATCATCACGTCCTTCGTACACGACAGTCGCGTCGTCAATGCTGGTTCCCCGCTTCCACTCACGAACGGTGCGTGGATAGCCGGAGTGCGTCATGCTGCCCGGGCCGAAGTCCGTGTAGGCATATACCGTATCGGCGTCTTTCCAACCGAGCGCGCCTTTGGATTCAGACCGTACAAAACCATTCTCCACGAACACCTTCCCAACCAGATCAAACTCACGTGTGATCGTGGCGTCAGCCCCTCCCCGTGACAGCGCAATCAGGCACTGCGTGTAGTCGGGTAGCAGGCACACGGCGCCGCCCCACACCCAGTTCACGCCTTCACGCTGACCGAGTGCGTCGAGATCAAGTACGGTGTCCCACGTGGGATTGGGGTTCTGGTACTCTGACAACGTGGTGCGCCGCCAGATGCCGCGCGGATTCTTCCCGTCCCGCCAGAAGTTGTAATAGTGCGGTCCGAGTTTCTGCACGTACGGGATGCGCGCATCCGAGTCGAGTACCGCGAGCAGATCGGCACGAAGTGCTTCAAAGTCTGACGCGCTTTCGAGCGTGGCCTTGGCGTTTGCATTTTGCGCGCGCACCCAGTTGAGGGCGCGCTCGTCTTCGACGGCTTCAAGCCACAGATACTGATCTTCCGGCACGTGCAGACCTTGTTGGGGGGCAGCTTGCGCAACGCATACCGGCGCACACAGCAACAGCACCGCTGGTCAGGCAACCAGACGGTGCAGCATGCCGCCAAACGAGCAACTTTCCCACACGTGTGTATCGAGTGACGAGCCGTGGTAGCATGTTGTCCTGCGGAACAGACCACCGGAAGGGGGCCGGGCAGTTCTCACTGCCCGGCCTTACGCGACCTCGGCCGCCGCGCGCGTCAGCTCACGTTGTGTTTACGCCGGGCGATACCGGCCATGCCTGCAATGCCCGCCACCAGCAGCACAAAAGCTGAAGGCTCAGGCACCTGCATGGGAGCAACCAGGTACGTGACGTCATCCACGCCAACGTAATCGCCATTGTTCACGCCGATGATATTTCCGACATCGGTGACATAGTGCCGGAAGGCAAAGCGACCTCGGGTTGGTGCCGCAAGTCCCGTGACCGTGACATCGAACGGCGTCCAATCGCGTGGATAGCCGTCGTCGGTAAGGGTGGGATTGATGACGAGCAACGGTTGGCCGCCAAAGTTGAACGCGCCCACTGACTCCGCTGTATTCCCTACGTCAACGCTCGCCGCACTGACGCTTAAACGCACTTCAAGCCTGTCGGGAAAAACCGGCAACCCGGCAACCAGCGGCAAGGTACGGGTGGCGAAGCCGAAAACGGAGCCGTTCACGAGAGGCACTTCCGGCGTGAGCAACCAGTTGCTCAGGGTGAACGTACTGGCATCAGAATCATCAGTGTTGACACTGCTGAACGTCGAAGCGATGTACGCGCTGGGAGCACCACTGTTCGCATCAAAAAACCCTTCGCTGTCCGTCAGCCCCTGAAACCAGCCGGGTATCCCCAACGGAGTGCTGTTGTCAGCGAATACCCAACCATCGCCAACGAGATCATCAACATTCGAAAACCTCTCGCTGATTTGCCCCGCTGCTACCGACGGCAGTACAAGCGTCATTCCCAGCAGCAACAGCGAACACGCAGTCTTGGCAGTTCCGGTCATGGCGTTCTCCGCATCGCACCAATGAATGAGTAAGTGCGCTGGTCAGTCATTGAGCACAAAGGTGACTTTCATCAGCACGCGATATTCCACGATCTTCCCCTGCTCGATGACCAGCTTCTGATCCTTGATCCAGGCGCCCGTTACGTTCTTGAGCGTTTTGTCAGCACGCGCGATACCCGCAGTCATTGCGTCGTCGAAACTTGTACTCGAGGACGATTGGATCTCGGTGATTTTTGCGACGGACATGGAGATAACTCCGATAAATGAGAAAAACAGAATTCACATGTGCATGTGTACACGCGCGATGCAATCGCGCATGATACACATACAACAGATGCAATCATTCAACGAAACGCAAACTCATCCATATTCATTTGTGATGAGTACGCTGGTGCACAAACCGCAGAGCTATCCCGTGAGGAAGCGTTTTTCCTGCCTCCTGCGGGATATTTGCCGGTGACTCAGTGCGACAACTCGTGCTTGACGCAGGCCAGTGCGCGAGTAGACTCTCGCAAGCAGGCACTGCGGTAAGACAATGTGTGGGCTGTTGCGCCGCTTACGCCCGGATGCCGGAATCACCACTTTTCACCTTTCACTTCAGCGGAGCGACTGCGGTCCCTATGAGTTACATCGTCAAGCCAGCCGCAGCGCGGCATCTGTCTGCACTGCCGGAGATTGAGCGCGCGGCAACGTCCGTGTTTTCGCGAGACGATCTGCCCAGCGCCGGCCAGTTGCAGCTCGTTTCCGACGAAGAGTTTGCGCGTGCGCAGGCGAACGATCGACTGTGGGTCGCGGTAGATGGTCAGGACAATCCGGTCGGCTTCCTGCTCGCCGAGATGCTCGACAACACGTTGCACATCACCGAAATGGATGTGCATCCGGACCATGCACGACGAGGTTTAGGTGTGACACTTTTGCGACATGTCCTGCTCGAAGCGGAGCATCGCGGGCAGACTGCCGTCACGCTCACAACCTTTTCGCATCTGCCCTGGAACGCACCATTCTACGGACGCAACGGTTTTGCCGAGCTGCGTCCGGATGACTGTGGTCCTGAGTTACGCGCCCGTTTGGCCAATGAAGCGGAGCGTGGTTTGAACAACCGCGTGGCAATGCGTCGTCAGGTGCGCCGCGTAGAGCGCACGCGTCACTGGGGTGACGCGTAACACCGGAAGCGCGTAGCTGAGCACACGCCGACTTCGCGCACGCTATGAGCGAGGGGGCTCCTGAGAGCGCGCCAGCGCGCAGACCACGCGTCGGTGTGGGCGTGCTTGTGCTGCGCGAGGCGCATGTATTGCTGGGACGCCGTCGCGGTGCACATGGCTCCGATACGTGGGCGCCTCCCGGCGGGCATCTGGAGTTCGGTGAATCGATTGAATCATGCGCCGTGCGTGAACTGGCTGAAGAAACCGGAATGCTGGCCCATGATGTCGCCAAAGGGCCATACATCAATACCGTGTTTGCCGCTGAAGCACTGCACTACATCACCATCTTCGCGGTGGTGCGCGCTGCCACTGGTGAACCGGTGGTCCGTGAGCCTGACAAGTGCGTCGCGTGGCAATGGTTTGCCTGGGATAACCTGCCAACGCCGCTGTTTGCACCGCTGCAATCGTTGGTGGAAAGCGGGTTTGTGCCGTGACCTGCCCGGTCAGGTGATCACGAGCAGGGCGCGAGGCAGTGAACGCACGGTCAGCGCGGTCTCCGTCGCGCGGTAAAGCTCTCCGTCGGCCTCGTACATGGGTGGTGTGTCACACGTGAGCCGTACTTCGGATTGTTGCACATGCAGCACTTCCGGCGCGTGAATGTGAGCGCCCCACGGTGCCCGGCTGAACAAGATTGCGCGGCGCCAACTGCGCGTGTCACTGATGGCAACCAGATCCAGCAGGCCATCGGCAAGTTGCGCGTCGGGCGCAATCCTGAACGCGCCACCAAACCACTGTCCGTTGGCCACCACAATCATGAGCCACTGTGTCGTGGCGGGCGGTCCGCTGCGCACACTGCTGTTCGTTGTGACGCCCGGATCCGCCAAGGGCTTGGTCGTTGACAGCTGCGCAGCCAATCCGCGGTAACGGAACAGCTGTCCCAGCGCCGTAACAGCGTACAGCAAATCTCCGCGCAGCCAGCGTGCGCGCGCCGTACGCTGCAACACGGCCACATCAAAACCAATGCCCACGGCGTTCACGAACACACGTCCGTCTATTTCACCAACATCAATGCGTCGCGGGTTACGTGCGGCAACGCGCTCAGCCATGGCGGCATAGTCAAATACCGGAGCACCAAGCGACTTGGCCAGATCATTGCCTGTTCCTGCGCCAAGTATGGCCAGCGCGGTATTGGTGTGAATCAGCGACGACGCCACACGCGATACCGTTCCGTCTCCACCGAGTACCACCAGTGTGTGCACGCCGTCACGCACGGCGTCGCTGGCCAACCGCGCTTCATCGCCTGCTGCACGTGTGGTCACCACATCAAACGGCCCGGCATGCGCGAGGGCATGTCGGGCCGCATCCAGACGGCGCAGCGCGCGACCGCGCCCCGCCGCTGGATTCACCAGCAATCGTACGCCTGCGTGTTGGCTCACACAGTCTGTGAAGCCAACTGGCGCAACACGTAGTGCAGAATGCCGCCGTGCTTGTAATACTGCAGCTCTTCCGGCGTATCAATACGGCAGCGCACACCGAACGTGGCCACCGAGCCGTCGGCACGGGTCGCGTGCACTTGCAGTGAAGCGCGGTGCGTGAGCCTATCGTCGAGCCCTGCAATCGTGAACGACTCAAAGCCGGTGAGTCCAAGCGTATGACGCGACTGCCCGTCGGTGAACTCCAGTGGCAGCACACCCATGCCCACAAGATTCGAGCGGTGAATGCGTTCAAACGATTCGGCAATCACAGCGCGTACACCAAGCAACGCCACACCCTTGGCGGCCCAGTCACGCGATGAGCCGGTGCCGTATTCCTTGCCGGCTACGATGATGAGCGCGGTGCCATCGGCCTGCCACTGCTGCGCGGCATCGTACAGCGGCACAGCTTCACCGCCCGCCGTGGTCGCCGTCCACCACCCTTCCTTGCCCGGCGCCAACTCGTTCTTGAGCCGGATGTTGGCCAGCGTGCCACGCATCATGACCTCGTGATTACCGCGACGAGAGCCGTACGAGTTGAAGTCGGCACGGTCCACGCCCTGCGACTGCAGCCAGCGGCCTGCCGGCGATGCACCGGCAATGCTGCCCGCCGGCGAGATATGATCGGTGGTGATGGAGTCGCCGTACATGCCCAGCACACGCGCGTTGTTGATTGGCTTCACGCCGGGCGGTGTCATGGTCATGCCTTCGAAGTACGGCGGATGCTGCACGTACGTAGACGCGTCGCTCCACGTGTAGCGCGCTTCACTGGGCGCGTTGATCGCCTGCCAGTGCGCATCGCCGTCAAACACGTTGGCGTACTGTTCGCTGAACTGTTCGCGCTTCACGCTCGAGAGAATGGTGTCCTGCACTTCCTGCGCGCTCGGCCAGATATCACGCAGAAACACCGGTCCGTTGGTGCCCGTCCCCAACGGTTCAGTAGCCATGTCGATGTCCATGCGACCAGCCAATGCGTACGCTACCACGAGTGGTGGTGACGCCAGGTAGTTGAAGCGTGTGAGCGGATTCACGCGTCCTTCGAAGTTGCGATTACCCGACAGCACGGCCGCCACATTCAACTTGCCGTGCTCAATCGCTTCGGTAATCGGCTCCGGCAGCGGACCGGAGTTACCGATGCACGTGGTGCAACCGTAGCCAACCGTGTTGAACCCGAGCGCATCCAGCGCCGGTGTTACGCCGGCTTTGTTGAAATACTCCGTGACAACTTTCGAACCCGGGGCCAGTGATGTCTTTACCCACGGCCGCGTCTTCAGTCCGAGCGCCACTGCTTTTTGTGCAAGCAATCCCGCCGCCAGCATCACGCTGGGGTTTGATGTGTTGGTGCATGACGTAATCGCGGCAATCACCACGTGACCGTGATTGACCGTGAACTGCTGGTCGCGATAGTTGCACGCGACACCGGATTCAGCGTCTTCAACCGGCGCACCTTCAGCGACCATTTCGGCTTCCGGTGTTCCGGGTACCGCTTTCGTAATCGCCGCTGCGGCCGGAGCCAACTGCGAAGCCAGCTGCTGCGACAATGCCTCGCGGAACATCGTCTTTGATCGCGACAGCGGCACACGATCCTGCGGACGGCGTGGTCCGGCGAGGCTCGGTTCCACTGTGCCCAGGTCGAGCGACAGCGTATCGGTAAACTGCGGGTCGGGCATGTCGTCGGTGCGGAACAGGCCCTGCGCCTTGCAGTACGATTCTACCAGCGCCACCTGCTCGTCGCTGCGACCCGTCAAACGCAAATACTTGAGCGTCTCCGCATCAACCGGGAAGAAACCCATCGTGGCACCGTACTCCGGCGCCATGTTCGCGATCGTTGCACGATCGGCCAGCGACAGCGAGGAGATACCGGGGCCGTAGAACTCCACAAACTTGCCGACCACCTTCTTGGCGCGCAGCATCTCCACACACGTCAGCACCAGATCGGTAGCCGTGGAGCCGGCGGGCAACTTGCCGTTGAGACGGAAGCCGATCACATCGGGCACCAGCATGGACACCGGCTGGCCGAGCATGGCCGCCTCTGCTTCAATGCCGCCAACACCCCAGCCCAGCACGCCCAGACCGTTGATCATGGTGGTGTGCGAGTCGGTGCCAACCAGCGAGTCGCAATACGCCAACGTCTCGCCGTCCTGTGGCATGGAAAACACCACGTGCGCGAGATACTCGAGATTCACCTGATGACAGATGCCGGCGCCCGGTGGCACCACGCGGAAGTTGTTGAGTGCCTTCTGTCCCCACTTCAGGAACTCGTAGCGCTCGGTGTTGCGCTCGAACTCCTTTTCCATGTTAAAAAACGCCGCGGCCTCGGTGCCGTATTCGTCCACCTGCACCGAGTGATCAATGACCAGGTCAACCGGTTGCAACGGGTTAATGCGCGACGGATCACCGCCAAGCTTGACGATCGCATCACGCATGGCCGCGAGGTCCACTACGCAGGGCACACCGGTAAAGTCCTGCAACAGCACGCGCGCGGTGCGGAAGGCGATTTCCTTGTCTACCGGCTTGGTGACGTCCCAGCGCGCGAGCGCTTCAACGTCCTGCTTGTGGACAAACGCACCGTCTTCACCGCGCAGCAGGTTCTCGAGCAGAATCTTGAGCGAGAAGGGAAGTGCGGCGACGCGATTGCCGGCGAGCGATTCGAGCGCGCCGAGCCGGAAATAGGTGTACGACTTGTCGCCCACGCTGAGTGTGGCGCGGCTATCGAACGAGTTGGGATGTGTCATGAGGCACAGGAGTACGGCGCGCGGCACCCTTCGGGTGACGAACGCGGCGTCTTGAGTGGAGCCACTCACCGCCCAGTCCGGGTTGTTACACCCGCGGTCGCGCTGAGGCTACCTGTAATGTGCCATGCTGCGCGGTCCGGTGCTATCCGGGCGAGGCTGCCCGCTCGGCCCTGGGGGTAACGCTGGCCCCTCGCGGCTCATCGTGAATGGCACCGGTGGGACACTGACGCACAAATGAGCCGTCGGCCGGACTCCACTCGAGCAGCGGTGATGTCACAAAGGCCTTGCCGCGTGCGTCCATGGCCATGATATGAGGCGCCAGGGCGACACACTGGCCGCACCCCACGCACGCTGCGTCGTCCACCCGGAGCGCCAACTGCCGGCGCGGATAAATGCCGCCGCGGGCGCTGAGCACTGTATCGAGATCGCGCAGACTCTCCCGCATGGCATCGTAGCCCAGCTGGATGAGCTGGGCCGTATGCTGAAAAGCAAACCAGGCGATATGGGAAACACGCGGCCGCACCAGCAGCATTGGGGGGCCATGCCACCGTTCGAGTGAACGTGACTGCATGGTATGCATCATGATCGTGGCCGCCCGCATGTATACGCTGGCGAAGCCCTGACTGCCGATGCCGGTGGCGTCGGGTACGTCGGCCATCCCCACGTCCACGGCAATCACCACGTCCATGCTTTGGGACGCAATGTTCACCGGCAGGTTGTTGGTGGTTCCACCGTCAATGCACGGCCGCCCGTCTACCAGGCCGGGGGGAAAGAAGCCCGGCAAGGCGCACGAGGCGTACACGGCGTCGCGCACCGACACATCGCGAAGGCCCGGTGTTCCCCACACCACTTCGGTACCGCGCTCCACATCAACCGCCGCGACAATGAGCGGAGTGTGCAGCTCACTGAATGTGCCCTCGGGTACCACATGGTCGCACAGCGCGCGCAACGGCGCCTCCATGTAAATGGACCGCGACTGCATACGGTCCATGAGCATACCCAGGTGGTTGATGCGGAAGAGATCTTTACGGCGAAGGCTCAGCGCGCGCTCCGCCATCGTCTCCACGTCCATGCCGCCCGCGGCAGCTGCCGCGATCAACGCGCCAATGCTCGAGCCGGCGTACAGCGTGGGTACAACACCGCGCTCCGCCAGCGCGCGAAGCGCACCAATGTGAGCGAAGCCCTTGAGTGCGCCACCGCCCAGAACGAGCGCGATGCGAGGGGACGCGGAAGAAGTCATGCAAGTGGCAAGCAAAGGCGTAGATTGCAGGATGCGCATCCTGCTCGTGGAAGATGACGACGTGCTGCGGGAAACGGTGACCGCATACCTGCGGGCCACCGGTTTTGCCGTAGACGCCGTAGCTGATGGGAAGATGGCCCTTGTACAGGCCGCCGTCAGCCCCACCGACGTGATCGTGCTTGACGTGCAACTGCCGGATACCGACGGATTTACCGTGTGTCGCGCACTGCGCGCGCGGGGAATCAGTGCGCGAATACTCATGGCCACAGCGCGCGACGCGGTGGAAGATCGTATCGCCGGCCTTGATGGCGGCGCCGATGATTACATCGTGAAGCCCTATGCGCTGGGCGAGCTGGTGGCCCGGTTGCGCGCGCTGCTCCGACGGCCGGCCAGTGCCTTTGCCCCTGAACTCGTCGTGGCTGACCTGACGCTCAATCCGGCCACCCGGATCGCGATGCGCGGTACACGCGAAATCCTTCTCACCACCAAAGAGTTTGCCGTGCTCGAAGTGCTGATGCGCCGCGCCGGCAGCGTGGTCACGCGGGAACGGCTGAGCGAGCACGCGTGGGACGACAACTTTGATCCGGCCAGCAACGTGATTGATGTGTACATCAACCGGCTGCGACGCAAGATCGATCCGCCCGATGAGCGTCCGCTGCTTGAGACGATACGCGGGGCCGGATATCGACTCGGCGACGCGCCACCCACCGAACGATGAGCCCCTCATCGGCCCGCCCGCGATTGCGCACGCGGCTTATCGCCTGGTACGCCGGTTCGCTTTGTCTCATGCTGCTGGCATCCGCCGCTGTAGTGCGCTTCGCGGTGCAAGAGGCGCTCGATCGTGCGCACGAAGAGTCGATGACGTCGTCGGCGCAGCTGTTCCGGCAGTTTTTTCGCGTGGAGATCGCGGAATACCGCACGGTTGAAGCAACGCTCACACATATCGCCGGCGAGCTGGTGTTTGACGACCGCGCCATCGATGTGCACCGGCCGGACGGCGCACTGTTTGTACCGCCCGGTGTGCGACCCGCGCATACGTATTCACGATTGCTCGCGCCGGTGCGCGATTTCACCGCACCACTCGACCCCGAACTGGCACCGGGGTGGACGATCGAAGTGCACGCCAGCGCCGCCACGCTTGTGGCAGCGTCCCGTCGCATTGATTACTGGTTGCTCGGGGGCATTCCGGTAATCGTATGCGTGGCCGCACTGCTGGGCTGGTGGCTGGCCGGTCGTGCGCTTCGACCCATTGGCCGCATGGCCGCCGAAGCCCACTTGCTGAATGCAGCCGCCGGTTCGCGGCTCACATTGCACGATCCATCCGACGAACTCGGACGCCTGGGGGCGAGCTTCAACAGCCTGCTCGATCGACTCGATGCGGCCATTGGTCAGCAGCGGCGCTTTCTGACCGATGCAGCGCATGAGCTGCGTACGCCGTTGGCCCGGTTGCGATCGCGCGTGGAGCTCGGGCGGCTGGCGCTCCAGCAATCCGATCATGACGGCGCGCGGGCCAATGCCGAACGCACGCTGCGAGCGATTGAGGGCGAGTTGCTGGCGGCGTCGGAAGTCGTGGGCGCGCTGCTCGATCTGGCCCGGGCTGAAGCCGGCGAAGCTGCCACGACAATGAGTCAGGGTTTTGTTGACGACGTGATAACCGACGAGCTGCCACGCTGGCGCGAAAGCGCGGCGCAAGCCGGTATCGTCATTGCGCTCGGTCAGTTTGATGAAGTCCCGGCAATGTTCGACGCCACATTGCTGCGGCGCCTGCTTGGTTTGCTGCTCGACAATGCGATTCACTACAGTGGCACCGGCAGCACGGTCACCGTGCATTTATCCGAGCGAGACGGCAGGGTACGTCTGATCGTGGAAGATCAGGGCATCGGCATTGCCGCGCACGAGCGGGATGCGGTCTTCAACCGATTCCACCGCTCGGCCGAGGCCCGCCGTCATCGTGCCGATGGCAGCGGACTTGGGCTCGCATTGGCGCGCTGGATTGTGCAACAGCACGGAGGCGAAATACATGCCGCCGATCGCGCCGATGGCCTGCGCGGTGCGTCAGTGATTGCAAGCTGGCCTGCGCGCGTGTCAGTGGTCAGCTCGTCGGCGATACGTCAGGCTCGTCCCGCCCCGTCTGGACAGCCGGCGACAACGTCGGCGCGAACTGAACCGGCCGTGACGTAACTGCCGCGGGCACGTTGGTAATGCGATCGGCCGCTTGCCACGCACTGCGCAGTTGCTGCAGCGTGTGCGCCGCGCCCAGAAAATCGCCGCTCAGTATGGCGCGCTCGCAATACGCGTACAATCCGTCAATTCCCGCCGACGAAGGCGAGTCGCACGGATGGGCTTCGCGCAACGTGAGAATCGTTCGATAGGCGCGCGCACTGTTGCGGGCCCGGCACGCGGCAATGGCCTGGTCGTAGGCGTGGAGCAGCAATCCGAGCGGCGAGCCGTCAGTTGCAGACGTCAGGGGATGGTTGGGATGCACAGGTGACTCGTGGTGAGGACCTTTCGGTCCGGTTGCGCAATGGACATGCGGTGGGAAGGACAGAGATGCTCGCCCTGTTGATATGGGTTCGGCGCGCGAGCGCCAGGACTTGAGCGGCGCTTGTGACACCGGCCACACACTGCGCGTATTCATCTGACGTTCATGTTGGCGCGGTAGGTTGCCTGCATGACCTCCGTCACACTCCGACTCCCCGGTTGGCGCAGCACGCTTGGCGTGATCCTGCTGGCGTTCGGTTCGCAGGTGAGTGCCCAATCGGTGAGCACCGCGGGCGGCGCCGCCGATACTCTTGACCTCGCCAGCGCACTCCGGCTGGCTTCCCGTTCGTCTCCCGCGCTGCAACGCGTGGCCGCCGAGGCCGGTGTAGCTGCGGGCGAACTGCGCACCACGGGACAGTGGCCCAATCCCACGCTGGAATACCGCAGGGAAAATATCGGCGCGCCGCTGCAACCCGATGAGTTCGTCACGGCGTACGTTCCCATTGACGTGACCGGGCGGCGACAAGCACTGCGCCGCGCCACGTCGCGCGGCCGCGAGCGTGTGCATGCAACACGTGAGGCTGCGTTGCGGGATGTTGAACTGCAGATTGCCCGCGCCTGGACAGCCGCTGCGCTGTCGGCCGATATCAGTCGCAGCGTGAGCGAGCAGTATCAGGCGGTGGAACGCATCGCCGCGATTGAAGCGCAACGTGCCGCTGAGGGAGTGGTGGCCGAAGCGGTGGCCATGCGCACCCGGGTAGAAGCGAACCGGATTTCGCACGAGTTGGCGCTGGCCGAAACACGGGCCATGCGCGACCGACTGGATTTGGCGGCGCTGCTTGGTGTGACTGACGAAGCGCTGCCTCCCTTGCCCAGCGTGCTCACGCCCGCATTGCGAACGAACGCGGAGACGCGCAGTGCCGCGCAGTTGGTCACTGTTGCACAATCCGGTCGCCCCGAGATACTCGCGGCGTCGCTATGGCGGGATGAATCGGTGCTGCGGCAACGTGTGGAGTCTGGCGGCGTGGTTGGCGATTGGCAGCTGCAAGGCGGCACCAAGCGAACGAGCGGCTTCATGTCGGGTCAGCTTGGCCTTGCGGTGCCGCTGCCGATTTTCAACCAGAACAGTGGCGCGCGTGAACGCAGCGCCAGTGCTGTGTTGCTTGCAGAAACAGCGTATCGCGAAGTGGAGCTGCGTATTCGCGCCGACGTCCTTGCGGCAACTGACAACCTGCGCCGCCTCGAATCCATCGCGCCCCGCTTTTCCGATGCAATCCGACTGGGTCGGGAAATCGCATCGAGTGCGCGGGTTGCGTATGCCGAAGGACACATGACGCTGCTTGAACTGCTCGATGCTGAGCGCACCGCTGCTGATGCGCGCAACTCGGCCAGCCGCTATCGGGCCGATTTGCTCCTTGCACAACTCACATTGCGCCGGGTGATTGGCGCACCGCTTGTTCCGGAAATCTCACCGTGATCAAACGACATTTCAGTGTTGCGTTCCTCGGCCGCCGCCTCGCGTGGCCCGTGGCCCTGGCACTCGTGATATCGGCGTGCACCGATGCGCCGCCCGATGCAGAACCGGTAATCGAGTCAACGGCCGATACCGCACTGCTGAGCGCCCAGGCTGTTGCCATCGGCGGGTTTACCCTTGATACCGCGCGTCGTGTGGTGTGGTCGTCGACCGTGACGGCGCCGGCGCGCGTGGTGCTTGATCCGGCCAGAGAACAGGTGCTGGGTTCAATAACCGAGGGGCGCATCTCACGCGTGCTGGTGCGCGTTGGTGATCGTGTGCGGGCGGGCGACATCCTCGTTGCGATACACAGTCACGAGATCATGGACGCCCGCAGCGGGCTGGCGCGCGCCGAGTCGCAATCGCGCACTGCAGCGGCGGAGCGCGATGCAGCGGAGCTGAATCTGCAACGTGCACAACGTCTGCTCGCGGCACGCGCCATGGGGCAGGCAGATGTTGAACGCGCGACGGTGGTGGCAACAGCGGCACGGGCCAAGGTTCAGGAAGCCGAGGCCGAACTCGTTCGGGCGCGCGGCCTGATGGAGCATCTGCTCGGCGATGGACCATTGCCGCCCGATCTCGATCCGCATGAGGTGCTCATCCGTGCGCCCATGTCGGGCGTCGTGGTGGCGCGTGAGGCAGTGCAGGGCACAGTGGTGTTGCCGGGTGATGCGTTGGTCGCGGTGGCTGATCCGTCGGCGGTGCAGCTGGAGCTGCGTCTCACCGACCGGCAGGCAGCCGATGTGCGGGCCGGAGCGACCGTGTCCTTCACACTGGTGGGCGATGAGACGGCTGCGGCACCGGGACGCGCTGTTGTGTCGCGCGTTTCTCCGGTGGTGGATCAGGCCACGCGTACTGTGATGATCCTGGCCAATATCACGAACGCGCCGCCCGGTACACGTGCGGAGCGCTTTGCAACGGCGCAGCTCGACGGCGCCACCGAAGGCAACGCGTTGGTGGTGCCCATGCAGTCGGTGCAGTCGTTGGCCGGCGACACGATCGTGATCGTGGCACAGCCGCGCGGTGAGGGGCTGTTTCTTGAAGCAAAGCAGGTGCGCGTGGGCCGACGCGATGCCACACACGCCGAAATCCTTGTTGGCATCGTTGAAAACGATGTGGTGATCGCGCGCGGGGCAACGATCGCGCGCGCCGAGTTGCTCAAGCGTCGCGATGGTGGTGGTGGTGGCGACCAATAACCCTTCTGATACCGTACCACCCGTAACCGGCGATTCGCTGCTGGCCCGATTGGTGGGTGCTTCCATCGCGCGTCCGGTAATGGTGCTGCTGGCTGTCGCGGTGATTGTCGTGGCTGGTGTGCTGGCCTTTCTTCGCTTGCCGTTTGACGCCTTCCCGGATCTCACCGGTGTGCGGGTGGAGGTCATTACCGAAGCGCGCGGTTATGCCGTGGAGGAAGTGGAACAGCTCGTAACGTATCCGCTTGAGTCGGTGCTGATGGGTCTGGAGGGTGCGGAGGAGGTACGCTCTACATCGAAGTCGGGCCTCTCACTCGTGACAATCGCATTCGCCGACGGCACCGACCTGTATCACGCACGTACACTGGTTACACAGCGGTTGGGCGATGCCAAAGGGGAGCTGCCCGATGGTGTAGATCCGCTGCTTGGTCCTGTTTCCACACCGCTCGGCGAGCTCTATCAGTACGTGGTGGAAAGTGACTCCATGTCGCTTACCGATCTCAAATCGCTGCACGATTACGTGATCCGGCCACGCCTGCGCAGCGTGGACGGCGTGAGTGAAGTGAACTCGTGGGGCGGACTCATCGAGCAGATTCAGGTGCAGGTTGATCCGTCGGCACTTACCGCATACGGACTCGTGCTGGGCGACGTGCACGAGGCGCTTGCCGCAAACTCCATGGCGTTTGGCGGTTCGTACGTTGAACGCGACGGCGAGCGCTGGACACTTCGCGGATTGGGACGCATTGCTGCAGCCAGCGATCTGACGGCGATTGTCATTCGTTCGGTGAATGGCACGGCGGTGCGCATTGGTGATGTCGCCACCGTGGAGATTGGCGCGCTCCCGAGTTTCGGTGCTGTCTCACGCGACGGCACGCACCAGACCGTAGCAGGCATGGTGCTCAAGCGCAAAGGCGAAGACTCACGGCGTGTAATTGCCGGCGTCCTGCAGCGTCTTGAAGAAGTGCAGGCAACACTGCCTTCGCATGTGAAGATCACGCCGTTCTACGATCAGAGCGCGCTCGTGACACGAACCACACATACCATTCTCAGCAATCTCACCCTTGGCGGTGTGCTGGTGGTGGGTGTGCTGTTCCTCTTTCTTCGTGATGTGCGCGCGTCACTGCTCGTGGCGAGCGTGATTCCGCTCAGCATGCTGATGGCGTTTTGTGCCATGTGGGCCACCGGTGCGTCGGCCAATCTCATGAGCCTTGGCGCACTCGACTTTGGCTTGCTGGTGGACGGCGCCATTGTGATGGTCGATCAGTTCGTCCGGCAGTTCGAAGGCGAGCACTCAGTGGCTGCGGCCGGGGTCACACCCGAAGAGCGCCGCGCGCGCTTGCGTGCTGCAGCGGTACAAGTTGCGCGTCCCGTGTTATTCGGTGTGTCGATTATTGTGGCGGTCTATCTGCCCATCTTCACACTTGGCGGCATGGAGGGACGCATGTTCCGTCCCATGGCGTTCACCGTGGTGGTCGCGGTGCTCGCGTCATTGTTGCTGGCGCTTACGTATGTACCGGCCATGGCGGCGCGTGTGCTCAAGCCTGTGGCGCGTGTGAAATCGCCAACCTTTGAACGCGTAGTGCGCGGTTACGGACGCACCCTCGATGTGATGCTGGGCAATCCGCGGTCTGTCGTGGTGAGTGCTGTGTTGCTGGTGGGTGGTGCGTTGCTTGTGCTGCGGAACACCGGCACCGAGTTCATGCCCCGCCTCGATGAAGGCGCCATTCTCGTAAACACCCGCCAGCTGCCCAGTACATCGCTTGAAGAAGCAATGCAGTTAGCCAAGGCGGCTGAAGCCATCGTGAAACAGTTTCCCGAGGTGATCACCACCATCACCAAGCAGGGCCGTCCGGATCTGGCCACGGAGGCCATGGGACTGTTTGAAGGCGACATGTATGTGCCGCTGCTGCCGCGCGAGCAATGGACCACGGCAGACACCCGTGAAGGACTGGTGGCTGCCTTTGACTCGGCGTTGCGCGTGATTCCGGGACTCGATATCGCCTTCACGCAGCCAATGGCGATGCGGCTTGATGAGGCGGAGAGCGGAATCAAAACCGATCTTGGTGTGAAAGTGTTCGGCAGCGACCTCGACGCGATTTACGACGTTGCCGAACGCATTCGCGCGGTTGTCACACGCGTGGAAGGCGCTGCTGACGTCGCTGTTGAAGTGGCCGAAGGTTCTGGAGAGTTGCGTATCACGCCAAACCGCGATGCGCTGGCGGCGTACGGCTTGTCGATCGCCGATCTTCGCAACACCATTGACTACGCATCGGCGCGACGCACCGCGGCCGAACTTGTGATCGGTCCGCGTCGCATTCCGATTGCCGTAGTATTGCCCAAGGCGTTGCGCAGCGATCGCAATGCGCTGGCGAATCTGCCGCTGCGCACGCCGGCCGGAGGCATTGTGCCGCTGGGTGCGGTAGCCGAGTTGGTGTACGCGGAGGGACCGGAGCTGATCGGTCATGAGAATGCGCAGCGCCGCACCCTGGTGGTCGCGAACGTTCGCGGACGCGATCTGGGTGGCTTTGCGGCCGACGTTCAGGCGCAGGTGGCGCGTGATGTCGCGCTGCCGGCCGGCGTGTTTCTGGAATGGGGTGGTCAGTACGAAAATCAACAGCGCGCCATGCAGCGGCTGAAGCTGGTTGTACCGGCCGCCATCGCGCTGATCATGCTGCTGTTGTACGGAGCGTTCGGCTCGTGGTCGCAAGCCACGCTCGTGTTGCTCAATGTGCCGTTTGCTTTGGTTGGTGGGGTGGCTGCGCTCTGGTTGCGTGAGCTGAACCTGAGCTTGTCTGCGAGCATCGGCTTCATCGCCCTGTTCGGCATTGCAGTGCTCAACGGCGTGGTGCTCGTGGAGCATTTGAATCACCTGCGCGCCACAGAACCGGATCTGCTCACGCGCGTACGCAAAGGAGCACAGGATCGCTTGCGTCCTGTGCTCATGACGGCGCTGGTGGCCAGTCTTGGATTTGTGCCGATGGCGCTGTCGCAGGGGGCCGGGGCAGAGGTGCAGCGCCCCCTCGCATCGGTGGTGATTGGCGGCTTGATCACCTCAACCGCACTCACGCTGCTTGTGCTTCCCGTACTGTATCGCGCATTGGAAGCGCGCGCGGTGCGCAAAAAGTCTGAGCGCTGATTGCTGCGAGAGCGGCCGGGGCCGCCCTCGCAACGTTCAGCCCAACTCAACTAGCGCAGGATCTGGTACAGGCCGTACAGCGTCATACCGGCGCCGCCGATCACGAGCAGATCGCCGGGAGCGTCGTCTACGTCGGAACCGATCACCATTGCCGCGACTCCGACCACCACGAGCGCCAGATTACGACCAAGGCCCACACGACGGTCCTGCAGGCGCTCGTCGAGTGTCACAGCTTCACGCGAGCTGGAGGGCACAAAACGAACGGCGCTCGTGCTCATGACCGGTCCTGCCGGTACCGTGGCCAAGGTGCCTGACGTTTCGCCGGTCACCGTCTCCGGCAGGGCAACAGCTTCTGCAGGTGCTGTCACAGCCGCGACAACCGGCGAAGACGTGCCCACCGCGTCCTGCGCCAATGCCACGCTGGCCCAGCCAAGACTGACTACGGCGATCGCTACTCCGGCAAGCAACATGCGGCGGAAGTCGGGGCGGACAGCAACGCGAGCCTGATGACGCGACATACACACACTCCTTTGGAGTTGAACTGCGGATAGCTGCGCGGCAACCGAGCAGCTGCACGCGCGTTTAGTATGATGCATAGACCCTGTGGGTGCCCTGCAGGTTCCCGAAAGCATCGTTTGTCGTTCCACCAACATCTCTTCCGGTGCGTTGTGTCACACATTGCTGATCAGTTGTTGCGCTTCCGCGACGAGTTTCCCATTCTCTCGCGTTCCACGTACCTGGTGTCGAACTCCCTTGGCGCCATGCCACGGTCGGTGCCTGCGGCGCTGGCGGAATACGCAACGCAGTGGGAAACACGCGGCGTGCGCGCCTGGGCCGATGGCTGGTGGGATATGCCAGTGCGCATCGGCGACTCGGTGGCACCGCTGATGGGCGCGAACGCCGGTGAAGTTGCCATGGTGCCTACGGTCACGCAGGCCATGAGTGCGGTGCTGTCGTCACTCGACTACCCCGCCGGCCGCAATCGTGTGGTCATGACGGAGCTCGATTTCCCATCCGTGCGCTACGCACTCGACGCCCTGGCTCCGCGCTTCGGCGCGGAGGTTGTTGTCGTGCCCAGCGATGATGGCATCACCATTGACCAGTCGAGGCTCCTGGAGGCGATTGACGAACGCACCCGGCTGGTGGCGGTATCGCATGTGCTCTTCAAGTCCGCCTTCATCATGAATGCGCACGCGATTGTACAGCACGCGCACCGTGCAGGCGCGGTGGTGGCCCTCGATGCGTATCACAGCGTGGGCGTGATGCCGGTAGACGTACACGCACTGGGTGTGGACTTCATGGCGGGCGGTGTGCTGAAGTGGTTGTGCGGTGGACCGGGTGGGTCGTTTCTGTATGCGTCACCGTCGGCGAGCGAGCGGTTTGCACCGGCGCAAACCGGATGGCAGGCACACAAGACGCCATTCGCGTTTGCGCCGTCCATGGAGTACGCCCAAGGGTCGTGGCGCTGGCTTGGCGGCACACCGTCGGTGCCCGCGTTGTTTGCCGGACGCGAAGGGCCGCGGTTGGTAAACGAAGCGGGCATGCAGGCCATTCGCGACAAGAGCGTGCGTCAAACCGGTTTGCTTATTGCACTCGCCGATGCGCGCGGTTGGCGCGTGCACGCGCCGCGCATCGCCGAAGAGCGTGGCGGAACGGTGGCGTTTGATGTGCCCAACGGCGCCGAAGTGGCGCAGGCGTTGCTGGCGCGTGACATCGTGATTGATTACCGGCCGGGCGCCGGCATCCGTGTCGCGCCGCACTTCTACACCACCGACGCCGAAATACATGTGGCGGTTGACGCCATTGACGAGATCCTGGCCACCGAGGCATGGCGACCGTTTGTCGGAGCCAGACGTACCGTGACCTGATCACGCCCGCGCACGCCCGCACATGCCCTATGGCGTGACGCGTGACCGTGTCACAGTTTGTGGTGTCTCTTCACCTCCAACCGAATCAACCATGGCCGCGCCCAATCCAGCACCGCGCAAGCTTCGCAAGCAGTACAGCAACACGGTTTATCCGTTGGTCGTACTCCGGTTCGAAGACGGTCACGAAATCAAGATCTACCAGAACACCGGCAAAGTGTTTGACGCATGGGCCGGAGAACGGGTGAAGATCATGGCCGTGCACGATATGGAGGCAAAGGAATGGGACCATATCGAAACGCGCACCGGTGACAAGTTCGACGACGCGTCGCCAGACGCGTAACGTTCTGGTGCGCAGTGCACGTGTTTGCATTGCGCTCCTGTGATTCCGGTCCTATCATCCGTCGTGCTCGACTCCCCGCCGCAGTTCGTGCAGGTTGCTGCACCCATTCAAACCGCGCTGTCACGCGGCGGTGCACTCGTCGCTCTCGAGAGCTCGGTTTTTGCACAAGGGTTGGGCGTTCCGCACAATCGTGATGCCATCACGCGCATGACAGGTGCCGTTGAAGCGCGCGGCGCCACTCCTGCCATCACCGCCGTTGTTCGCGGCGTTCCGTCTGTCGGACTGGAGTCTGCCGACATGGAGCGCTTTCTGCGACGCGATGGCGTACGCAAAGTATCAGCGCGTGATGTGCCCTGGTGTATGACGGAGAAAGCCGATGGTGCCACCACCGTTGCCGCAACCATGCTGCTGGCCGCGCACGTTGGCATTGAAGTGTTTGCAACCGGTGGCATTGGTGGTGTGCATCGCGACGCGCCGTACGATGAATCAGGTGATCTGATCGAGCTGTCGCGCACGCCCATGATCGTGGTGTGCGCCGGCGCCAAGAGCATTCTTGATTTGCCGGCCACACTGGAGCGACTCGAAACCTTTGGCGTACCGGTAATCGGATACCGTACCAATACGCTGCCGGGCTTCTTCACCACCAGCACCGGATTGCCACTCGATGCCACGGCGCAGTCGGCCGGCATGATCGCGCAAGCGTGGATTCATCACCGCAATCTGGGACGGTCCGGCGGCATGCTCGTGGTGCAGCCGCCACCGGAGCAGCAGGCGCTGCCGGCGCACGTTGTGGAAGACGCCACATCAAGCGCGCTCAGCGCCGCGCGCGCCGCAGGTGTACGCGGCGGGGCGGTGACTCCGTTTCTTCTCGCTGAGATGGAGCGTCGCACTGATGGCGCCTCGGTGCAGGCCAATCTGGCGCTCTTGCAAGCGAATGCCGATCTGGCGGCCGCTATTGCGGTTGCACTCTCACAAATGCGCCTCGGGGAGGAAACTGAAACCGGCTCCTGATTCGTACTACTACGAAGAATGCGGGCACACTGTACACCATGGTAGATTCTGGTGTACAACATGGTTGAACTTGAGAGTTAGCGCGCGGTACTATCCGGTAACCCGTTCGCGATGGAGGTCCGACCCGTCATGCCGAACCAATTCCTGAGCTCCGAAGAGTACGACGAGCGTGCCCACGCCCTCTACAACGAGGGACGGTACGATGACGCGCTCGACGTGCTGCGCGAAGGTCTGGCGCTCTACCCGAGCGCTGTTGAGCTGCACGTAGGTGTAGGCTACGCGCGTCTGGCGCGCGACGAGTTCGCCTGGGCACGTCGTGCATTTGATGAGGCTCTGGTGCTCGACCCGGAGCACGAAGACGCACTGGCCGGTTCGGGCGAACTGCTGCTCAAATTCGGCCGTGTTGATGACGCCATGCGTACCTTCGACACTACACTGGCGCTCGGCTACGAAGACGACACCGATCTCATGTTGCAGATCGGCCGTGCGCTCTTTCGCGAGGGCTATATCGAACAGGCGCTCTCATTCTTTGAACGCGGCGTGGCACACGCCCCCGAGAATGCCGAGGCTGTGGCCTGCGTAGGCTATGCGCAGCACCGTCTGGGGCGGGACGCCGAGGCCATTGCCACCCTGCGTACTGCGCTGTCGCTCGACAACAGTTTCGGCGAAGCACGTGTGTACCTGGCCAATCTGTTGTACGACGCCGGTGAGCTGGAGGCGGCGCTGCGCGAGTTCGAGCGCACCACGCCTGAAGATCACTGGGATGAACTGGGCATCTGGCGCTACGTGGAGTTGCGCAAGGGCACTGGTGCGCGCGCCGACGATGCCGAAGCGCTCAAGCCCTGGGATGATCGACTCTCCGAGATCGCCGAAGAGCCTGACGCCATTGATGAACTGCTGGCCGAAGTTGAGACGGCGTTTATCGAAAAGGAAGCGGCCGCGCACGAGCAGGCACAGGGGCATCTTGATATGCTTGGCACGCTGCTCGACGGGCTCGCCAAGGATCGGGATCATGATTCTCCGGCCGACGAAGCGCTCGCGCTCGATGCGGCCACGCGTCCGTCGCTGGTGTCGTCGTCACGCGAACTGACCGCCGAGGCGGAGCACCGCATCGTGCTGCAGGACGGCCGCGCCTATGATGGCACCTGGGAAGAAATCGTGGCCGCGTTGCGCGATGCACAGGATGCCAGCCGTTCGCTCGACGAGTTCATGGCTGTGGAAGCGCGTCGGCAGTACGGTGCCACCGGTGTTCGCATCTCCACGCGTGGACCAGAGGAGTTTCTGCGCGGCAGCGAACACGCTGGTGTGTTGCGCATCGTCAGATAGTTGTTGTCGCGCGCGTGAACGTTTCTGCTGATCGCGCGCGCGAAGCCTGGAAGGGTGCGCAGACTGTCTTTGCAACCTGGCGTGCCGGTGCGGCTGCGCCAGCGGGCCCCCAGCCGCTCCAGGAAGCGTGGGGCGCGGTCGCCAGCGTGTTGCAAGCGCTCGCACCGGATGTCGCGGCCGGCGATGCCAAAGCTCTGGTGGGTGCCTTGCGACATGAAGGTCTCTGCACGCTCGATGAAGCGCACTCCCTGATTGATCTGCACGCGGCCGCGATGCGCGAGACCGAGGGGCAACATGCGGTAAGCGACATGCACCGCCAGATGGTCATTCGCGCGTCGCACATTCTCGAACGTGTGCTCACGCAAGTAGACGGTTCCGTGTCGTCAGCGTCGTTGCAGGAGGAGTACAGCCGTGCCTCGGCGCGTGTACCTGCAGCGGACATTCCGGTAGATCGCACCGCACATGCTGCGTCCGACACGGAAAGTGCACGTCGGACTTCGTCGGGCACGCCGATGGATGCACCACGCATGCCGTCGCCCACTCCGCCGTCGAGTCGCACGGCACGCGGCACCGGCGCACTCAAATCCAGTCGGTTTGTTGTCGGGCTGGTGGTGGCATGTCTTGTGTGCGCCGGTCTGGCTGCGCTGCTGTTCGCACGCGCCATGAGCGGTGATCCGATGCAGGAAGGTATTGAGGCGTATCAGGCGGGTCAGCGTGTCGTGGCACGTCTCGCGTTTGAGCGCGCGCTCAGCGACGACCCCAGCGACGCGCGGCCGCTCATATACCTGGGCCGTCTTTCGCGTGAAGAAGGAGACCTGGCCACCGCGCGCCGATTGCTGGAGCAGGCCGTTCAGCGTGCGCCGGACAATGCGCTCACCCATCGTGAACTCGGGTCGGCACTGCTGGCCGACGGTCAGCCTGAACTCGCGCGTCGTTTTTACGTGCGTGCGCTATCCATCAATCCGAATGACCGACTCGCGCAGGGGTATCTGGGGTGCTCGTTGGCGCGCCTCGGCCGCGTTGACGAAGCGCGGCGCTGGCTCGACCGCGCCGGCCCGGGCGACTGGATGGCCTGTGCTGCACAGGCATACCCCGTTCCATAAGTCACTTGTCACACGATTACCCATTGTCAGATCCTGCACTGCTCGTTCATGAGAACGTATCGCGCTTCGTACTCGACAACGGTCTTACTCTGTTGGTGCGCCGCGATACATCAGCACCGGTCGTGGGGCTGTATACGCACGTAAAGGCCGGTTATTTCGACGAGCCCGACGATCGCGTTGGCATTGCCCACGTACTCGAACACATGTACTTCAAGGGCACGCCAACACGTGGAGTGGGTGCGATTGCCCGGGAAACCAAGCTGGCCGGTGGCTGGCTGAATGCCCACACGATCTACGATCACACGGCCTATGTCGCCGTTGTACCCAGCGACGGGTTTCACGCCGCGCTGGACGTGCAGTTTGATGCGTATGCCAACAGCGTGATTGACGCCGATGAACTGGCGCGCGAGCTCGAAGTCATTGTGCAGGAGGCGCAGCGCAAGCGGGATGCGCCCGGCGCCGTCACGGTGGAATCGCTCTTCGCACTGCTGCACGACCGGCATCGCATCCGGCGTTGGCGCATCGGTGAGCCGGATCAACTGCGCACCTTCACGCGCGACATGATGCTGGACTTCTACCGCACATGGTACGTGCCGTCCAACACGGTGCTGTGCATTGTGGGCGATGTCGAACCGTTGGCGGTGCGAGACGCGGTGCAGGCGCGCTACGGCACGCTGGCCGCTGGCACCACAACACGTGACATCGCGCCCGTCGAAGAGCAGCTGCCGGGGGTGCGCGTGCGTGATCTCACCGGTGATATCGCGCAAGCGCATGTCGCTTTCGGATGGCGCACTCCACCCGTACAGCACCCTGATGCGCCGGCACTTGAGCTGGCGGGACTTATTCTCGGGTCCGGGCGCGCCTCGCGATTCTATCGGGCGGTGCGTGAGCGGCAGTTGGCAACCGGTGTATCGGCGTACGCGTACAGCTCCGGCAATGTGGGGGTGTTTGTCGTGCACGCCGAAACGCCTGCCGGTGCATTGAGTGATGCGGCGCTGGCCACGTGGCGCGAGTTGAATGCAGTGCGCGAGTTCGGAGTGCATGCCGAGGAGCTGGTGCGTGCGCAGCGCGTGCTTGAGGCGCGGTGGCTGCGTCGTCTCGAAACGATGGATGGGCAGGCCGCGTATCTCGCCGAATGGGAAGCCGAAGGCGACGTCGCCATGGGGGCGGACTACTACCGGCGCCTGATGCGTGTGACCGTTGACGATGTGCAAGCCGCGTTGCGGCGCCATACGGATCCGGCGCAGGTGAGTGTGATGGTGTACCGGCCCAATGAAGCAGCGCCGCTTCCGACGGATGCTGAGTCCATGCGTGCCTGGCTGGCATCGGTGGAAGGAGCAGGCAGCGCCGTGGCGTCAATCGAATCCGACGAGTCGATCGCTGAGAACACGCCGGGCCGGCCAACGCGATCTGCGGCCACACGTGAACGTACCGAAGGCGACGTGCAGGTCTTCCGTACCACAGGCAACGTTCCCGTGCTGGTGCGCACACGTCGCGGTTCACCAATGGTCAACATCGGCCTCTACCTGCGCGCAGGCGCGGCCAGTGAGCCTGCAGAGCTGGGTGGTGTCGCCCGCCTGGCGGCGCAAACCGCTCTCAAACAAACGCGTACGCGTGGTGGCGCACAGATCGCGCTGGCCGCCGAATCACTTGGCGGGAGTATCGGCGTGAGCGCGGGGCTGGAAAGCACCGGTTGGAGCATGTCGGTGCCACTGCGGCATTTTGCTACTGCGCTCGAGCTGGTGGCTGATGTCATTCAGCAGCCGGTGTTTGCCGAGGCGGCAGTGGCAACCGAAACGCAGCTTGCCCTGGCAGAGGTGCATCGACTGCGCGACGACATGTATCGCTGGCCCATTCGGCTGGCGTCGCGCGCGGCCTACGGAGATCACCCCTACGCGCGTTCAGTGCTCGGCGACGATGACTCGTTGCGCGCGATCACCGCCGCCGACGTACGGGCGCAACACGAACGGGCGTTGCAACGCGGCGCGTGCGTGATTGGTGTGGTGGGGGACGTTGATGCAGACGAAGCGGCGCAGCTGGTGCAGTCGCACTTCGGTGCGCTCACCTGGGCCGACGATACGTCGATTGCGCCAAGCCCGTGGCCCAACGGGGTTATCACACGCGACGATACGCGCGACAAGCGTCAGACCGCGCTGGCCATGCTGTTTCGCGGCCCGGCTCGCGGTGATCATGACAGGTATGCGGCGCGGGTGCTTGCGGCCATTGCCAGCGGCCTGGGCGGCCGCTTTTTCGAGGAGCTGCGCGACAAACTCTCGCTGGCGTACACCGTGGCCGCGTATCCCATTGAGCGGCGCGTCAGCGGCGCCTTTGCGGCGTACATCGCCACAGCACCACACCGTGAAGATGAAGCGCGTGACGGATTGCTCAGGGAGTTTGCCAGGTTGCGCGAGTCACCCGTACTCCCCGAAGAGATTGACCGGGCGCGCCGCTACCTGATTGGCGCACACGCCATCGGGCAGCAAAGCGGTGGTGCGCAGTTGGGCGAGATGATTGACGCCTGGCTGTTTGGCGATGGTCTGCAGGAGCTGGGTGAATACGCAGCGCGCATTGCTGAAGTCACCGAGGCCGATGTTCAGGCGTTGGCTCACCGATACTTCGATCCTGCGCACCGCGTGGAAGGCGTAGTGCGCGGCACGGCGGCGGAGCAGTAGTCGCTATCCGCGCAACAGGCGTTCGGCTCGCACTTCTCCCGGTGCGAGCCGGCGGGTCAGCACGTCGAACGCAGGTATCAGGTCGTATTTCACGGGTGCCATCAGGTCTACAAGAATCACGGCACGCGACGGCACCGTGTGAAGCGCCGCGTGTCCGCCTTCGAGCAACAACATGGCGTCCACGCCAAGCGGTCCACTGGTTCGCACCAGGGGTGCGCCTAACGCATGCAGGCCGGCCGCACCCGCCGCGGCTACCAGCACGCCTCCCAGCCGGACGCTGTCGCCCAGCAGTTCATCCGGTACCGCGGTGAACTCGGCCACAAGATGTGCGTGCGACGCGGTGGAAAAAGTGGACGACGTGGTCATGGGCGGCACGTTAACTCAGGGCAACCACTGCTGGCACCCCGGGCCCGTGTTCGGGTAGTTTGCAATATGGAGCGCAGCGAAGCCTACCTGAATGCACCAAACATTGTATCCGGCTCGCGCGTCCTCTTCGCTGTCGCGTTTGTCGCAGTGGAGACGACGCCACTGCGCGTGGCGTTGTTGCTCGTGGCAACATTCAGCGATTTTCTTGACGGCTGGCTGGCCCGTCGCGCACATACGACGTCACGCTTTGGAGCGCTGCTCGACCCCGTTGCGGACCGGTTATTTGTCATGGCGGTTGTGTTCACCTTTCTGGCCGAAGGGCAACTGTCTGCGTGGCACGCAATTGCGCTGCTGTTTCGCGACGTGATGAGCCTGATCGGGTGGTTTGTTGCGCGCAATGTTGCATGGCTGCGCTCCATTCCGTTTCGCGCCCGCAAAGCCGGCAAGCTGGTAACCGTGCTGCAGTTTGCCGCGCTGCTGAGCGTGCTGCTGTACCCGCGTGCCGTAAACCCGCTGGTGGGTTTGGCGTTTGCCATTGGCGTGGTGGCAACAGTTGACTACACGCTCATGCTCTGGCGCGAGCGCACGGCGTGACAAAACAAAAGGCTCCCGCATGACAGCGGGAGCCTTTTGACAATCTCACCTCATCGAACTCAGGCGCCGACCGTTTCCGGTGTCTTGGCCTTGGGCGGCTGCGCAAATCGTTCGCCGAGCGTACGGAGCTCGTTGGTTTGCGTTTCCGTGAGTTCAGGATACCGCGCCGTCATGTACTGCATTGTGGCGTCAAACCATTCCTTCTGGTCATCGGGATGTGAGCCGATCACTCCACACTGCATGATGTGCTGAAACATCTCGTCGCGGGCCTCTTCGTACGGTGTAGGGGCGGCGACGTCACGACGCGGACGTTGTTTGAGCTTGGTCATTTCCTCTGGGAGATGCGTAACGAGCCAACCGATCATTGTTGACCGGCGCCAAACGGTGGTTCTCACAGGTGGGCACGTCTTTGTAAACGACATGCCGCATCGGAACCCAGCGGCCGCACGCGAGAGCAGGCAACGCCTGCGTTCACGGGCAAACCGCACGACACCGTCCAGCTTGTTAAACATAGCGAATTCGAGAGGCCGATTGAACCCTCTCTGTTACGTTTTACGCCTGAACTGCCGCTTCTGTTGCCACGGGATTCGCCGAATCGGTGATGAACGCCAGCAGTGTGCGGGCCAGCGCGTCCGGCGCCACCGCGGCCAGCAGGCGACCATGCTGCGGAAACACGCGCAACCTGGCGTTCTCCAGCGACCCGGCCAACGTGCGTGCCACGTCTGCCGGCACACTGCTATCCTGATCGCCCCGCAGCACCAGCGTAGGTGCAACCACGGCCGCGAGTGTGTCGGCGGGCAGACTGTCGCTGGAGAGCTCCCGCGCCAGCGAACACAGTTGCGCCGCGCCGCCGTCCACCAGCCAGGGCGCCAGATAATGGGCCATGGTTGCCGATGTCATGTGATCGGGATATGCGCTGCCGTTCGCCAGCAGCGCCGCTACGAGGGCCGTCGCGGCCAGTTGATTGTGTGTGGGTAGCGCGGCGGCCGGCGTCGCGGGCGCCGCGGTCCGGCTGGGCGGGGCAGGTAATCGGTCGGCCACTCGCAACATGCGGCGAACGGGGGCCGGCGGCAGCGAACGATGATCAGGCGGGTTGATGATCACCAGCTGACGCACCATGTCCGGGTGTCGGGCAGCCAGTGCCAGCGCCACGAGGCCGCCGGTATCCTGGCCCACCACCGTGACGCGTGTACGCTCCATGTTCCTGAGCGCGGCAGCCAGTGCATCGGCCTGCTCGGAGAAGGTCAGCGAAGCGTCGGCCGGCCACTCTGACACACCATGCCCCAGCAGATCGGGGGCGAGTACCAGACAGCCGGCGCGGGCCAACCGTGCCGTCACGCCTCGCCAGAGAAACGAGTTGACGCCAAAACCATGCAGAAGCAGGATCGTGTGCTCGCTATGTGGGGCACCAGCGCGTTCCACGCAGAACGTGCCAAACGCGGTCGCGACACGAACCTGTTCGAACCGGGTGTCTGTGCAGGTGCTGGGCATATCGGCATCCGTGTTGCGAGGAAAGCAGGCGCCGCTGTAGCCATCGGCCCCATAGTCTAGATAACTTGCTGGATAGCGCTGACAGTCAGGGTTTCCCATACACAGTCTTCCGTAATTCCGCAGATACGAGGTCGTCATTCGGTGAGCAAAAAATCCGTCAAGCCGCAGAAGTCGAACGGACCATTTCTGGTCATCCTGGGCATCGTGGCCGTGGTTGGTGCTGCGGCGCTGTACACGGTAACGCGACAGGAAGCGCCAATTGCCGTCACGATAGACCCAACGGCGCCTCCCGCTGAGGCCAAGGGATACCTCTACGGTGACCCGGACGCCCCGGTCACCATTATTGAGTACGCCGACTTCGAGTGTCCCGGATGTGCGCAATTTGCCGTGCTGCACGCGCCTGATATCAAATCGCGCATTGTTGATGCGGGACTGGCGAACTTCCGCTTCTACGACTTCCCGCTTTCAATGCACCCCAACGCGATGGCCGCGCATCTCGCCGCCGCGTGTGCCAACGACCAGGGCAAGTTCTGGGAAATGCACGACGCCATTTTCATGGGTCAGGGCGAGTGGAACACCATGGCCACGCAGTCGCCCCGCAAGGTGCTGGCATCGTTTGCTGAGCAGCTCTCACTCGACATGGGCGCCTGGAACAGCTGCTACGATAACCAGACGCACGTGGCGCAGATTGAAGCCAACCGTAACGCTGGCGTCAGGTTGGGTGTGGGATCCACGCCCACGGTGCAGATCGGCAACAAGTTGTATCCCGGCGGCATGACGGGGGACAACATCAAGCGGATTGTGGATTCAATGATTGCGGCGATGCCGGCGGATACAGTTTTGAACTGACAGAGAAACAGCCGTTTGACTGCGTTTTCGGTGGGGGTTGACTGTTGACTGTGGGCGGTTTGAAAGAAAGCCGTTTGACTGCGTTGTCGGTGCGGGTTGACTGTGAACTGTGAGCGGTGAAAAACAAAGCCGTTTGACAGCGTTTTCAGCTTGGGTTGACCGTGAACGGTTTGCAGTAGACTGCCTACCGTTCACCGTTTACCCCCACCGAAAACGCTGTCAAACGGCTCTGTTGTTGACC
>JAABRT010000030.1 GCA_011390805.1 Gemmatimonas sp.
GCGCAAGCTGTGCCAACCGTACCCGTTCCGGTTGCGCACGCAGCCGTGCAAACGGCGCTCTCCAGTCTGGAGCGTGACAATGCCTGGACGCTTGATCAGCAGGTCGCACTGTGTGAAATCCCGGCGCCTCCGTTCAAGGAAACAGCGCGCGGTGTGTATTTCCGCGACCAGCTTACCGCGCTGGGGTTGCAGCACGCTCGCGCCGATGGTGAAGGCAACGTGATCGGAGAGCTGCGCGGTAGCGCACCCGGCCCCACCGTTGTGCTCAGTGGGCACCTCGATACGGTGTTCCCCGAAGGCACCGATGTCACAGTGACCAGAGAAGGCACGCGACTCATTGGCCCCGGAATCGGCGATGACTGTCGTGGACTGGCGGTCACGCTGGCAGTCACGCGCGCCTTGATTGAGTCGAAAGTGCCCATTACCGGACGGCTCCTGGTCGTGGGCACGGTGGGCGAAGAAGGCCCCGGCAACCTGCGTGGAGTGCGAGCCCTGTTCACCGGACCGCTCAAGGATTCCATCGATAACTTCATCAGCGTGGATGGTACCGGCATCGCGATTACGAACGCCGGTGTCGGCAGCGCACGCTATCGCTTCACGGTAACCGGACCGGGCGGACACAGCTACGGCGCCTTCGGACTGGTAAACCCGATTCATGCGGTAGGCCGCGCCATCGCAGCACTCGGTGATATGCAGGTGCCCACGGAGCCGCGCACCACGTTCAACGTTGGCATCATTACCGGCGGCACATCGGTCAACACCATCTCGGCCGAAGCCTCGTTTGACCTGGACATGCGCAGCGAGTCCATGGCCACGCTCATGGAAGTTGATGCCAAGGCGCAGCAGCTGGTGGCCAATGCGGTGGCCGCTGAACAGGCGCGGTGGCCAAACTCGCGCGGCAAGCTTGAGCTGCGCGTTGATACCATCGGCATCCGTCCGGCGGGCACCACACCTGACACCGCGCGGATTGTGCGGGTGGCACAGTCGGCGGCCGACGCCCTCAAGCTGTACGCGCCGCTGAACGCCTCGAGCACCGATGCCAACTTCCCGATCAGCCTGGGCATTCCGGCGATCACGGTTGATGGTGGCGGTGTAGGTCGCGCGGCGCATTCGTTGGCTGAATCGTACGACGATCGCACCGACGGGTTTAAAGGACCGCAGTGGATTCTGCTGCTGGTAAGCGGGCTGCTAAACGTTCCGGCTCGGTAAGCACAACAACCGGCCGAGCGGCAACCTAGACAAACAGCGTCGGCAAATCGTCGGCGCTGACTGGGCGCGCTGTTGGCTGCAATCCCACCCGCCACGCTGCTTCTCCCAATAGGGAAGCGGCCGTCGCACCTGCCGCGCGCAACTCGCGCAGCGATGTATCGTGCGACGCTTTGCTGAGCTTGCGACCATCTTCATGGCGCACCAACGCGTGATGCAGGAACAGCGGCGGTTCAATGCGCCCAAGCATGCGACCAAGCAGCACCTGCCGCCCTGTTGAGTTGAGCAGGTCAGCTCCGCGAATCACCACATCAATCTGCTGGTCGTAGTCATCAACGACGACCGCGAACTGGTACGTCCACAGCCCGAAACGATCGCGCACCAGTACATCGCCGCACTGATCAACCGGTGTCTGCACCTGTTCGCCAAGCGCCAGATCCACCACCGTTATGACATCAGCATCGAGCTGCACGCGGCGCGCACTCGTGCGGTCCGTCGTCACCGGCGTACGCAGGCAGGTGCCCGGATAGCGTGCTTCATCACCTGCTGCGGTGGGGCCCACGATCGCAAGTATGTCACGCCGCGAACAGATGCAGGGATACACCCGCCCCAGAGACTCCAGCCGGAACAGCGCCTGCTGATACGCACCGCCGTTATCCGACTGACGAAAGGTGGTGGGTCCCGCGCGGAACGCTTCGATGTCACCTTCGTCGGGTGTGAGCCCGAGCCACTCGAGGTCTTCGAGCAGGGCGCTCTCGTACTCGGGGCGGCAGCGCGTGCGATCGTGGTCCTCGATGCGCAGTACCACGTGGCCTCCGTACGCGCGCGCCAATCCCCACACATGAATCGCGTTCACCAGATGGCCAAGATGCAGATAACCCGTTGGCGCAGGCGCAAAGCGGGTGCGCCACCCGGGAGACGGTAGTCGTTTCCCGAGCGCCGCACCCGTCGCAGCGTACTGAGTGTCAGCCTGCGACACGTGATGTGAACAGTGCAGTTGTTCGCAGCACAGCGCTGTCGTTTTTCACACGGCCGTCAGTTACCGGTGCCCGTGGTACCAAAGAGTGTGTTGAGCACAAACTTGAAGGTGCCATGCGGCTGTGCGCGGAAGAGCACTTCGGGGCCATACAGGTACAGCGTACCTTTGCCCACGGTTGCTTCGGCCATCGCCACTCCGCCCTGCAGCCGTTCCTGCCCCCATGCCCATCCGCTGCGAAGCGGTGACGGCGTGTCGAAGGTGGCCAGCACGCGCACACCGCGCGACGCCGCATCCGCCCCGAGCTTCATGACCGGGCTGTTGTCAAACATCACGATCGGGCGCGCCGACATGCCACGCGTGACGGCCTTTGATGTGTCCACTGACACTTCGAGCAGCGACCCGGGAATGTAGTATTGCTCGCGCGTGAAGGGGCGCCCGTTGTCGAGCAGATGATTCTCAATCGGCAAATCCAGGTGCTGCGCCAGCGCGGTGGAACTGCCGATGGTCACCACACGACCGCCGTTTTCCAGAAACGTTCTGATCTGCGGGATGGTACGCTCAGCCGACAGGTTGCCCAGCGCCGGCCAGTATTCCTCAGGAATCAGGGTGGAGTCTGCGGCCGACGATCCCCCCCCCGCCATGCCACCGCGACCGCCGCCGCCCGCACGGGCGGGAGGAATGGCACCGCTCACGAACAGCAGCACATCGTATTTGCTGTTGAGGTTTCCGGCATCGAGCTCCTTGGCGTACACCGTGCTGAACGGCATTTCGAACTGCTCAAGAATGAGTCGCGTCCAACCGGCCGGCATGGCACCGCCGTAACGATCCCACACACCAACGCGCAGTGGACGAACCCGATCGGCGGAGGGGCGTGTGTTGACCGCGGCAAACGACACGCCCAGTTCACGCGCCGACTGCGTTACCACGCGGTCGGCGGCGCTGCCAGCCGGAATAAACCACGAGCCCGCGGGATACGTCGCACTGCCAACCGTGGTGGTACCGGTTGTGCGGAATACTGCAGCATTCGCTTTGGCCAAACGGTTGGCCACCGTGACCGCATCATTCACCGATGCATGCACCATGTAGCCGGCACGTCCCTTGGCCACTGTTCCCGCGACCATAGTAGTGACGTCGGGCAGCCGTTCCATGGCGCCGCTCACGTTGCCCATGATGCGATCGTATTGCACCCCGAACTGCATGGCCAGCGTCCAACCGGCGTTGTCGTACGGCGGGATTGGCGGACCTCCGGGGAAACGGAAATCGTTGGGGTGATCCTGTGGTTCGAACATATCAAGGATCATGGGCCTGAACGCCTGGGACGACATGAACACCCACGAACCGGCCGGATACGTCTTACCGTCAGCGGTAATGGGCCCTGTCGCGCGGTGCACGGTAACGCCCGACTTCTGCAGCGCCTGCACGTACTTGGTAGCGGTCGGGAAATCGGCTTGCGCACTGCTCAGGATGTACGCGCGCGGATTGCGGTCTTCGGGCTTCCGCAACATGCCGAACATCGCTTCGTTTGAACCCGGCTGCGCAGCGGCCGACTGGCTGCGCAGTCTGGACATGGAGTCTTCGAGTGCAGCCACGCGCGACGGCCAGATCGTCCAGCTGTCGGTCTTGCCACTCTTGATCTGATCGTTGCCCATCTTCCAGCGATTGTACAAGAAGGCTTCGCGATTTTTTGACGCCACATCGAGCACCGCGCGATTGGCCGTCACGGAATAATCAATGGACTGACGGAAGTGCCACGGCTGCGGCTCGGCGGGCAACGGCTGGTCGCCGCTGCGCAGCTGTCGGCTTGGCACGAGCGGTACATCCATGGGCGTCGGATTGCCGATCGTTTCGGTGAGCAAGCCAATCATGTTGTGGAAATACACCGTGGTACGCAAACCACCGTTCCACCAGGTGGAGTAGTTGGCACCGCTGCGCATCACCGTGCCGCCCTTCTCTTCGAGCACGAAGCGGTTGTGCATGGCCGCGCCCACAATGTCGAGCTGCGTGATGATGAGCGGATGAAAGTTGTAGTTGGCCGGATCGCGGAAAGGTGGCGCAAACATCACCGCACCGCGTGGTCCGGTCTGGTGATGATTGTACATGATGACCGGGTGCCATTCGATGAACAGCTGACGGCTCATGTTCTCCGTCTCGCGCAGGGCGTTCATGTACGAATCGCGATTGTTATCGTGTCCGGCGTACTTCTGATACAAGCGCGGCAGGCCACCCGTGCTGCGACGCAGGCTGTCGGGCGAGCGCATGTACCAATCGCTTACCAGCTCCATGCCATCGGGGTTGGCGTGCGCCATGAGAATGATGCAGTCGTCAAGAAAGCGGATCGTTTCGGCGTCAGTCATGCTCGAGAGCTGCCAGAACGTTTCAATGAGCTGCTGCGCGCCCAGTACCTCGGTGGCGTGCAAGCCACCATCAATCCAGATCACCGCTTTGCCTTCCTGCGCCAGACGTCGCGCTTCGGCGCTGTCCACTCCTTCGGCCAACGCGAGTTTGCGTGAGATCTCCTTGTAGCGCGCGAGATTCCGGTGATTTTCGGGACTCGTTACGATGGCCATGATCTGCGGACGTCCTTCTTCCGACAAGCCAATCGTGTCGAGCACAACGCGATTGCTCTCTGTCGCGATCTTCGAAAAATACGCGTGCAGTTTGGTGTAGTTCGGCAGCTGGTAGTCGGCGCCGATCTGATGACCAAAGAACTGTACGGGCGAGGTTGTCGCGTTCTGGGCCTCGGCGGTAGCCGGCCACATGACGGCGGACGCAACACAAGCCGTGGCGGCTGCGGTGCGCGTGCGGCGCGCGATGGTGCGCAGAAGGGAGAGCTCTGGGGACATGGCGGGTCGGGGAGGGCGAGAGGAGCAAACAGCGCGGGGCCAACGCCCCACCGGTGAGTTTACGCCGCTGCACGTTCGAGCGCTGGTGACGCATCCCATGCGTGTACGTGACAGAACCGTGATCAGTGAGCCCTTACTCCGTGACCGGTGAGCTCTTTGTCTTACTGATGACCGCAGGTCTTTCTATCCCGTAAGGAGTATCCATGCAATTTCGTGCGTCCGGATTTGGTCTCGGCCTGGCTCTTATGCTCACCGCCCTTCCCGCAACGGCCTTCGCGCAGACGGGAGGCGTGACCGGTACCGTGATCGCCTCCGACGGCGGACGGCCCATCGAAGGGGCAGAAGTACTTGTCTCCGGCTCAGAGCTGCGCGGGGCGACCGACGTGTCGGGGCGCTTCCGTCTGTTGAGTGTGCCGGCCGGTGCACGCTCCCTGATCGTGCGTGCCGTTGGATTGCTCCCCGACACGGTGATGGTCACCGTGGTAAGCGGGCAAACGGTAAACGTGTCGGTAACACTCGTGCGCCCGGCCACATCACTGGGCGCGGTGGCCATCACCGCGCAAAAGCGTACCGAGTCGCTGCAGGAAGTGCCCGTTCCGGTTACGGCGTACGACGATCGCTTTCTCAAAGAGCAGAGCGTCACGCAGTTTGACGCCCTCTCCGGCTACGTGCCCGGCCTGAACGTGCAGCTGCAGAGCCCCAACAATCCGGGGTTTGTGATTCGCGGCATTACCTCAGACGATGGTACCAGCTTTGTTGAGCCGCGCGTGTCGGTGTTTCAGGACGGTGTGTCAATCTCCAAGTCACGCGGCTCGGTGGTTGAGCTGTTTGACCTTGAGCGGGTGGAAGTACTGAAGGGACCGCAGGGCACACTGTTTGGTCGCGGCGCGCAGATTGGTGCCGTGCACGTGATCCAGAACAAGGCAGTGAACGCGCGCCTGACCGAGGTCACGGCGGGAGGCGGTAACTTTGGCGAAATCTTTGCCAGCGGTGTGGTCAACGCGCCGCTCACCGACAATCTGTTTGGCCGTGTGGCGGCCATTTACAACAAGCGTGACGGTTTCATTGAAAACGTTGCGGGTGGCACGCTCAACGGCAAAAACACCGCGGCTGTGCGCGCAGCACTGCGCTGGTTGCCGTCGCTTTCGAGCACCGTAGACCTGCTGCTCAACTTCCAGACCGACGATGCGCCCGGTACGTCGTTCAAGAGTCTCGTATACCCGACGCCCTCGGGCGATCAGACGCCGTTTGGTCGCGCGGCGCTCAACGGCGGTGACTCGCTCAGCACGGATCGTCAGGTGGGTGGAGCCACGCTGTTATGGAATCAGCAGCTTTCTCCTTCGTGGACACTCACGTCCACCACGGCGTGGCGTCGCTTCTACTCCGACGAAGCATTTGACGCCGACGGCACGCTGGCCCCGGTGCTGCAGTTCCGTGAGGTAGCACAGGGTAGTCAGAGCAGTCAGGAGTTCCGCTTTAACTACGATCGTGGTGGCAAGCTCACTGCCTTTACCGGCGCCAGCTTCTTCCGTGAAGAGGGCAGTCAGCGCGTGCCTTTCAACACCGACGAGCGCAGCCTGTTTGCACTGCTCACCCCGCTGCTCTCCGGCATTGGCGTGCCCTTTGTGCCGCTCATCAATCCCGACGGCAGTGCGAATCTTTCAGTCGCCAACAATCCGCTCAGCGGGCAGCCGTTCAAGACCTCGCACTTTGAAGAGTATGAAAACTTCGGTTCACTGAACGCCTACGAAGCGTTCGCCGATGCAACCTATCGTGCCACCGACCGTCTCAGCCTGACCGCTGGTATTCGCGGGACGTATGAAGATGTGAGCAATGCGTACGAAGTGACCAACAGTGCGACACCGGGTTCACTCGGCGTGCTGCTGGGCGCTGCGCCCAACAACCTCTTTGCGCCCACCAACGGCCGCAACACCGGCACCGGCAGCTTCCGCTCCGTGGTTGGCCGAGGCATTGCCAGCTACGATCTTGGCAACGGCTACCTCGCGTTCGGCAGCGTGTCGCGCGGACGCCGTCCGAACGTTGTTGTGGTAAACGCCGCGGGCACCAACACGCTCAACGAAGAGAGCGTGATCAGCTACGAAGGCGGTCTCAAGGGACAGCTGTTCAACGGCCGCGTGCAGTTTGACGCCAACGGCTACCGCTACAACTACAGCAACTTCCAGACGTCCATCGTACGCCTCACCGAGACGGGCGTGGAGAACCTCACCCTCGACGTTGGTCGCGCCGACTCATGGGGGCTGGAGGGCAGCATTCGCGGTCAGATCTCGTCGCGACTGTCTGCGTTTGCCACCGTTGGCTATATCGACGCCAAGTTTGACTCTCTCGACGCCAACGGCGACCGCCAGGCGCGCGCCGGCAACCGGTTCCGGCTTACCCCCATGCACTCCTACAGCGGTGGTGTCACGCTCTCGCTCATTGATGGTGACGCCGGACGCTTGTCGATCTCGCCGAACGTGGTGTACCGCGGCAAAGTGTTCTTTGAAGATCTGAACACACCGGGCATCGAGCAGGAAGGCTTCTCGCTCGTAAACCTGCGTGCCACGTACGCGTTGCCCGACAAGCGAACGGAGATTGTACTGGTAGGACGCAACCTCGCCAACAAGGAATACATCATTGACGCGGGCAACACCGGCCGGGCCTTTGGTATTCCCACGTTCATTGCCGGCGCGCCGCGCTTCCTGACACTGCAGGTGTCGTACGGCCTGCGATAAATGATCGCGGTCTGACCTATTCGCGCCGGCGCTTGCGGCGCATTCCTCACGCCGTCACGGCGCAACGGTAAACAACGGGGCGCATCGCCATTCCAGCGATGCGCCCCGCTGTCGTAGTTTGCAGCATGAAACTCATTCGCTACCTGTCGAGGCTCGGCTACGGATCACGCCGGGAGGTTGAACATCTGTTTCGCATTGACGCAGTGACGCGTGCGGATGGCGCGACGCTGGCTGCGACCGACGAGGTACGCGAGCTCGCGGAGACAGTAGGTGGGAGCGCAGCCTCTGCGGCATCGGCACTCACCCACGCCGACATTCGTGTACGCAACGAACCACTCGATGTGCCGTTCGGGTCGGTGGTGCTGTTGCACAAGCCGGCTGGCTACGTCTGCTCCACCGCCGATCGGCACCCGCTGGTGTACGAGCTGCTGCCGGCGCGATTCAAGGCACGCACGCCGGTAATCGCTCCCGTGGGTCGACTTGACCGTGAGACCACGGGGCTGCTGTTGCTCACCGACGATGGACCGCTGCTGCATCGCCTCACGTCGCCCAAGTCACACGTACCCAAAAGCTACCGTGTGCAGCTGGCTGAGAACGTGAGCAATGACGCTCTGCAGCTGTTTGCCAGTGGCACACTCCTGCTGCACGGCGAAAGCAAAGCCTTGCTACCGGCACAACTTGAGATCATCACTGAGCGCGATGTGCGCGTGACCATTACCGAAGGGCGGTACCATCAGGTGCGTCGCATGTTTGCCGCAACGGGAAACCACGTGCAATCATTGCATCGCGAAAGCATGGGCACGCTGACGCTGCACGATCTACCACCGGGCGCGTGGCGTGTGCTCAACGACGCGGAGCGCGCGGCTCTGGATACTCAACTGCAAATAGCGCGCAGTGCGGGCGGCACGGGTGGTGACAACACCGCTAGCGCTTGATTGCCTCCAGCACCTTGAAGCGGTTACCGTCGTGCATTGTATGACGGTTGCCGAACACGCGCTCCAGCTCGGCTTCGTACGGCAGCGTGCGATTGGCAACCAGCTGCAGCCGGCCGCCCGGGCGCAGTGCTGCCGCCGATTCCTCAATGAACCTGATGGGCAATCCGATATCGGTTCGCTTGCCGGTGTGAAACGGTGGATTGCACACCACCACATCAAACTGTTCGTTTTGCACAGCGCTGGTCACGTCACTGGCCAGTACACGCCAATTGCCAGCACCACTGTGCTGCATGGTGCGTTGCGCACATCGCACCGACTCGCTGTCGGCGTCCAGCAAGGTGACCGCGCCATCCGGCGCCAACCGCGAAGCAACAGCGCCCAGCAACCCTGCCCCGCAACCGAGATCGAGTACGTGCGAGCTCGCATCGATCTGCATTTCGCGCGCGAGAATCTGCGTAGCCTCGTCCAGGTGATCCCACGAAAAAACCCCGGGGCGCGAAAACCAGCGTAATGGCTCGTCTCGCACTACATCGGTATGCTCGCGGAAATGCCCGGCCACATGATACGGAGCGGCCAGCGCTTCATGCGCTGCGGTGTTGATCGTAGCAGCCGACACACGGGAGCGCAGCAGTCGATGTCCGCCGCTGTGCGCCAGGGTGTGAACGTCACCGAGCACAGACTGCATTGTTTTGGCTGCCGACTTGATGCCTTCATCGTTGCCGCCAAACACCAGACAGCTCCCTCCATCGTGCATCAAGGCAATCGCATCGCGCAACAGCTGGTGGAACGCCAGCTTTTCGGTGGGCAGTCTGATCACCACAGCGTCTGCGCGCACGTTGGGAGGAAGGCCAAGACCACCATGCGTGTGTACAATCGTGAGGTTGTCATGCGTCAGCACCGACGCATCGCGCTGCAGTACGTTTACTACCGGCAACCGGCGATGCGTCGCGTAGATGGCAGGGGTGTCCTTGGCGTGCACAATGTCGGCGAAGGCAGCGCGTGCGTCGGCGTGAAAAAACACCACCGTGCCACCCGGGAGATTTGCCGCGACATAGCGTTCCACCGGCGACCCTGATCGCTCGCGGGCCATCAGTCTGCCAGTGCGCGAAGGCGCTGTGCCACCACCGCGTGAGCCGCTCGTACCTGGGCCGGCACCGGCGCACGCTTGGCGCGCAGCAGGGTGCCGCGGCAGGCCGGCGCACCGCAGGCGCAGGGAAAGCGTCGCTTGTTGGCGGGGGTATGCCGTTCGTCGAGTTCTATGGCGTAGTCGTAGCCCAGTTCTTCGCCGGCGGCGATGTCGCGCAGTGCCACCAGCCACATCTGGTTTCCGATGGCGATGGGCTCCAGATTGGCTTCGCAGGAGTGATTGATGAAGCGCGCGTCATTTCCACCCACGTTGGCGTCGATCACCAGTTCTTCATTGAGTTCCAGCACAAACGTATGCTCCGGATCTTCCACTCCGTTGCGCACGGGATAGCGCCGTTCGGCTTCATGGTGCGAAATGAGCTCGCCGGTGTACTCGATCACCAGCGCATGCTGTGATATTGCACTGGCGGCAAAGACGCCCCGTCCATGTCGGGGCGACGGGCGTTGCTCCAACCGTACCGGCCGCACGCGTTCTGCCATCTGTACCATGACTTGAGGGAAGTTGACTATGATCACTGCGCAGCAAACTACACATTCCGCACACATTCCCGGCAATAGCGTGCATACGAACGCCCGTGCGGCGCTGCGCCGCGGGGTTGCCGCCATTCATATTGCCGCGCTGGCGATGGTGGCCGTCGCGTCGCCGCTATCGGCGCAGTTGGCACCTGAAGTATTGCCGCCCGTGGGTCACTCGCGCGTTGTCTCAGTGAATCCGCTGCTGCTGATTTTTGCCGGCATTGTTTCGCTTGATTACGAACAACGTGTCACGTCGAGCACCACGTTGGGCGGTTCAGTCTCCAGCTTCGGCTATTCCGATACCGATTACCTCTCACTCGAGGCGCGAGGGCGCTATTACGTGAGCGGCCGCGCCCTGGACGGGCTGTCCGTTGGCACGGTGCTGGGTCTCGTTCGGCTTCAGGCGCAGGACAGCACCGACTTGCGTGACTACGCCATGAATGTGGGCTTTACCGTGGAGCAGCAGTGGTTGCTGGGCGTAGACGAGCGGGTGGCGCTCACCGCCGGTGCCGGTGCATCGCGACTGTTCTTCAGTGAGGACCGCGACCCGTTTCGCCGGGTGCTGCCCATTTTGCGCTTGTCAATCGGCTGGGGCTTCTAGCAGGGCGCGGGCTGGGCTGGGCGGACGTAACCGCCTGATGCCGCCCGTGGTGGTGACGTAGTTTTGGGGCTGTGAGCGGTGCTACGTCACCATACGTATGGAATGATGCAAGCTTCGTTGCGAGTGTAGTGCGCAGCAACACTTCACCCACAGCCCCTGCGTGCCATGTCCTGCATTGCGGCAGCTTCGTTTCCCTCGGTAGCACGTTTGCTCGCCACCGCTGGCTTGGCCATTGCCGTACTCGTGGCTGGTGCCCTTGAGGCGCAGCCCACCGCCGACTCATCTGCCCGTCGGCGCATTCAGCCGTTGCCGGCAATCGGGTCATCGCCCGAATCCGGATTCCAATACGGCGCAACGGTTCTCACCGTCTGGACCCAGGCGGCCTCGCAGCGCGCGCGCCCGTCTTTGCTGACGGCGTCGATCCTTCGCAGCGTCAAGGCGCAGACTCGCATAAGCATTGACGCTGAGCGCTGGTCGGCAAACAATGCGCGACGTATCGCGGGCAACTTTGTGTGGCAGAAGTTTCCGCTCCCATACTACGGCATTGGCGACACGGCGAGTGAGTTTGGTGAGCAGATCTATACGCCGAGAGGTATTGAGCTCGGTGCCAGCGTGCAGCAGCGGATGTTCGGTGCGTGGTACGCAACAGCGGGCGTGCGACACATTGATCAGAGCATCACACCCGACACGATTGGTGATCTCCGACTCGGGGTGTTGCCCGGTAGCCAAGGCGCGCGCGTGACCGAAGCGATTGTAGGGCTTATTGCCGATTCACGCGATCACATTCTAGCCCCCACATCGGGCAATCTGCTCACACTCAATGTCACCCGCGCAGCCACCGGCGCGCTTTCGGATTTCACGTACACGCGTTGGCGGGTTGATGCGCGACGTTATCAGTCGCTATCGGGCGAGCATGTGCTTGCCGGACAGCTGCTGATGTTGGGAGTGCAAGGCACCGCACCTTTTGATCAGCTCGCGCTCGTGGGCGGCGGCGACATCATGCGCGGTTACACCCGTGGTCGTTATCGCGATCGCTGGATGCTGGCAGCACAAGCGGAATATCGCACACCCGTTCGACGACGCCTGGGCGCCGTAGCGTTCGCCGGGGCCGGTGTGGTTGCGCCAACGGCAGGCGACCTGTTCACCGATCGTGTGTTGTTGCCCTCCTATGGAGTCGGCGGCCGATTTCAACTCGACGCGCGCCAACGATCGGCGGTGCGCGTGGATTACGGCCGAGGCCGTGACGGGGCGACGGGGCTTTATATCGGCTTTAACCAGGCCTTTTAGAGGCCGCAGCACGCCGCTCAACGAGTAGTGGGTGCATGGGTTACCCTCGCATGAGTTGCTATGTGTGAAAGCCACAGATGAGCCGTGCGTAACACGAGACGACCCACTAATATTCCGCCAATGCACTTCCTTGGGTTGCTGTGGTTTTCGCTGCTACAGGCTCTTTCGCTCCCCGGCTCCGTGCCGTTGGGAGGTACGGAAGTCGCGCCGGTCGTTGTGTCTACCACCAGCTGGACCTTGGCGGGCGCCTCATCGGCGCCGCTGGTGTGGCGCGCCCCCGCTGGGGCTGCCGCAGCATTGGTGTCGCAGCCATCGATCGTGGTTACACCCGATCGAAGTGATACTACTGCGTTGCAACAGGCGGGCAATGCTACCGCCACAACCTGCGCCTCACAGGTCAGAAGCGCTGACGCAGCGAGCCGAGACATTGCTTCGTCGCGGGGCGATCTTCTCCCATATTTTGCAACCGCGCCACCGAAGCGCGTCTGATCGAGTCTCTTGCTGAAAGCGCGTCATCTCTGACGCCCTCACCAAGTCACGTCAGCTACAGCTCAACACATCACGGTCGCGGTGAACTTCTCCGCACCAATCGATCACATATCGGCAGCCTGCTCCGGGCAGGCCGCGCACTCGCGCGCGCCTGCAACCTTGAGATGCGGCGCCGTACCACAGGGAATCGCACCATATGTCCGAACAAAACATCTTCGCCGAAGATACCAATCGAATCACTCGCGCGTGGTATAAACAGGAGCCTTGGCTGGCGGTGTGTCTCGCCTGCTTTGTGCCTGTGCTCGCCGCGATCTACGTTCCCGTATTTCTCAAAATGCCGCTCATTGTGCTCGGCGTCTTTCTGCTGACAATCAGCATGGGAATGCTGATCCGTCAGCTGAGGGCCAACTAGCGCCTGGCACACACTAACTTTGGACGAGCGCATCTCGCGACATTTGCAAAGACTCGGACATCTCTCTTCAAGGAAGGACTAATGGATCAGAGCGACGAAGCGATTGAGATCGGCGAAGCGGGCCTTATCAAGTATCCCGCCAACCATGTTGTTGGTGTCGTCGACACCATCGATCAAATCACTGCCATCGTTTCGGGGCTGCGGTCCGACGGATTGGGAGATTCCGAGATTTTTGTACATTCCGGCTCGTCGCACGCAGATGCGCTCGAATCCAGCACTGGTCGCACAGGGCTGGCGGGGGTGGTGATCCGCATCGCCGAAGCACTCGGCATTGAAAATGTGGAAATGGAAGTGAAGTCGCGCTACGAGCAGGCCATGCGCGACGGACATTACGTGATTCTCGTTGCGGCACCTTCTGAAGAGCGCAAAGACCGCGTGTCAGAGATTCTGGAGAAAGGCGGTGCGCACACCGTTGCATTTCACGGAATGTTCACCATTGAAGGCATTGTGGATCCGGAAAACGAAGAGGAGTAGTCTTTTTTGAGGTATTCAAGGGGCCTAACTCTCACCGCAGCACTGGCCCACCCGTGGCCTCGCGCAACGCCGCCTCCGCCGCATCACACCAGGCCAACAGCGCCTCGCTTGTGCGCCGGCCGTAATCCAGTGTGAGACGCCAGTAGACCACCTGCGCGTGATCCGCCAGCTCGGTATCGAGGCGGTCAGCCACCTGCGCGTATCGCTCCAGCCGCTGCATGTGTTCATTGCGCACCACCTGCAGGTGGTCGAAAGCCACTGCAGGAGACGCCTCGCCGGCAAAAAAGAGCTTGAGCAGCACCTCGATCCGGCCCACTTCCATCACGGGCGGCTGCTCAAGCCACTGCTTCAGGGCAGCGCGCCCCGCCTCAGTGATGCGGTAGGGACGGCGACGTTCATTCGTAGCCGGTTCCGCCTCTATCAAACCTTCGGCGCTGAGCGTGCGCAAAATCGGATAGATCTGACCAAAACTCTCCGACCAGAAAAAACCAACGCTGCGGCTGAAGAACTGCCGTAGGTCGTAGCCGGATTTTGGTCCAAGGGTGAGCGCACCCAGCACCGCATAGCGGCTCCGGTTCAGTTCGCGGACTCGTGGTTGGTCGGGCATGGGAGACAGAAAAAGGGCGTGGACGGACTTGAAATATATCTGCCAGATGCATAAATCGAGCGTAACTATCTGCCAGATATACCACGAGGATCCCCATGACAACTCACTCTCATCGCAGGTCGGCGCACCTGTTGGTTACGCTCGTTGCGGCAGCCTGTAGCGCCACGCTCGCCAGCTTGGCGCACGCGCAACCGGTGGTGTCACCTGACTCGGCCGACGGCGTAGATCGACGTCTGAAGTTCGCCGAGACGTTCGTTGGCCTGGATGCCGCGACCGTTCCGGGCGGCCAGTTCGGAAGCGCGCAGTCGCTCCCCGGGCGCGCCTTTCCGCGATTCACCATCGGTGGTTTGCACTTCTGGGGCCACGCCGACTTCGCTGTGGTTTTTCCATTAACGCAGGGCACGCGTGACTCCGGGATCGGCCGGAGCTCATTATCAACGGGTGTAGAAACCAGAGGACGGTGGTATCTGCGCCCTGCCCGTACAGGCGGCCTGAGTCCGTTCGTAGGGGGCGGACTCAGTGCATACGATCTCCGCATCGGCGACGGCCCGCGCGAATACCGTATGCAGCCCGCCGTGCAGGCCGGGCTCGTGTACCGTCGCAATCGCACCATGTTCGAAGTCGGCTGGTCGGCGCGACGTGTGCCGGACATCAGCTATCCCACCAGCCGCACTGATGCTGTACCTGTGAGACCATCAAGGCATTCCGTGTGGATCGGTGCACACCGATTGTTCGAGACAACGGCGGCGATCGCTCCCGTTATCCGGAGCGGCGAATGGGGGGAACGGGAGCGATTGCTTCGGGCGGCGGGACGATTGTCCGGACCCACTCTTGCGATCGGCCTTTCGTCGCCCATTCTCACCGGCAGCGGGGCACGCAATCGGGAAAGCCGTCCATGGCTGGCCGAGCGCGCGCGCGCCAACGCGATGCTTGACCTTGGTGTGGGCTGGTATCTGGATGGCCCCGACCTGCAGCTCAACGCGGCATGGCGCAGCGCGCGCTTCAACAACGAAGCCTTCGATTTCCGGCAGAGCATGCAGCGACAATCAGTGGCGCTCGAAGCGTTTGCCTTTCTCGGCGACTACCATGGCTTTGTGCCTTTCGTTGGACCCGTACTCGGCATCGATCGTCTTGTGCTGCGCGAAGATGACGCCGGTACGCGTGTGACAGACGCCTCCCGCGACGTGCTCGCACCCGGAGTGATTTTCGGCTGGGATATCCGTCCCACGCGAGCCGGCCATTGGCTGCTGCGTACCAATCTGCGCTGGTTTCCAAGGCTTCGACTCGATACGAACGACGGCAGTCAGTCTTTCGATCAACTTGAGTTCAACTTTATTCAGTTGGTGTGGTATCCAGGGCGTACGCTCAGGTAGCCAACGGCGCCGGCCGCGAGCGCGGTGCATATGCTCATCGTCTTCGTGTGCTAGGTTGGCGTAACGCTACAAAACGCGAAGCGCCGTATCTGTCGCGCACATCGCCTGTGAAATGACAACTTTGCCCACCCGCTGACACCCGGGTTACCACGCACCAATCGCGTCGTCACCCACGCATCATGGTGCGCTCGGCGAGTGAGACGAGGCACTGCCCGTCTCCTCACAAACCCAACGCTGAATGTCGGTTCAGGTGTCGCACGACAGCGAATTCCTCACGCTGCAACAGGCTCTCGCCGGCCGGTATTCGCTGGACCGTGAGCTGGGCCGCGGTGGCATGGGCGTGGTGTATCTCGCGCACGAGGTACGACTCGACCGTCTCGTAGCAATCAAGTTGCTCCCACCGACAGTAGCAGCCGATCCGATCGCGAGGGAGCGTTTTCTTTCCGAGGCACGAACCGCTGCGCGCCTCGCGCATCCACACATCGTTCCCATCCACGCGGTTGAAGTGGTTGGCGACTTCGTGTTTTACGTAATGGGATACGTAGACGGTGAATCGCTCGCACAACGTATTTCCTCGCGCGGACCGCTGCCTGCGCGCGAAGGGGCACGACTGCTGCGTGAAACGGCGTGGGCGTTGGCACACGCGCATACGCAGGGCGTTGTGCATCGGGACATCAAGCCTGACAACATTCTCATTGAACGCGAGAGTGGGCGCGCCGTTGTTGTGGACTTCGGTATCGCGGCTGCGATCGGTACCACGTCAGACAGTGCAATCGGGACACCTGCGTTCATGAGTCCCGAACAGGTGCTCGGACAGGAGCTCGACGCGCGCAGCGACCTGTACGCACTGGGTGTGACCGCGTTCTACGCATTCTCCGGCAGAGTACCGTTCGAAGGCCCGGACTTGACGACGCTTGCACGACATGTGTCTGAGCCCGCGCCTCTGCTCACGGCGACCGGCCTCACCCTGCCCCGATACATTGTACAACTGGTCGCGCAGTGTCTCGCCAAATCACCTGATGACCGGCCGCGCGACGCGCAGCAGGTCACGGAGCTGCTCGACAAAGGGCTGGCGACGCGACGTGAACTGCCGGCGGTGCTTCGCGCCTTCGTCAAACGGGACGGGCGCGCGGACGGACTGGGTACGGTGGTTACCATCTTTGGCATCAGCCTGCTTGGCGCAGTGCTGACGGTGAACTTTGGCGGACTGGCGTATCCGGTCACGCTGGCTCTCGCGCTCCCTCCCGCTGCGTCAGCGTTTTTCCTGCGTGGCGCATACCGCTTGGCGCGAGCAGGCTACACGCATGCCGATGTCGCAGCGGCGTTTGATGCGGAGGTAGAAAACCTGCGCGACGAGCAACACACAGCGAACCGGCCGTGGCTCAGGCGGTTGCAGCAGGTTACCGGTGTTGGTGCCCGTGCGGGACTTGGGGCGGCAACGCTGATCGCGATCACCACATTATTAAGCGGTGAGCGGCCGGTAGACGACTCAGTCGTTGCTCTGTTCACGGTGATAGCGAGCGTGAGTGTGTTCCTGTCGCTGCTTTGCGTCATGGCGATCATTGCTCAGCGGGAAGATGTGTCGTTCTGGCAAAAGCTGTGGTGCGGACGGATCGGACGACTCGGCTTTGCCGTCGCCCGCCGACTCGGCGCAACGTCGCGGGCTCCGGTTGCTGTCACGCATCGTGCCACCGAACTCTCACTGAGTCTGGCTGCCGAACAGCTGTTCGATGCGCTACCTGCGCAGGTGAGACGACCGTTACAACGGGTGCCGCGGGTACTGGATCAACTGCAACGCAGTTCAGCAACGTTGCGTGCACGTCTTGGTACGCTGGAGGAGCTGCGAATGTCGTCCATGAGTGGTGAGACGCTGGAGTCGCTGAACGCCGAGCGTGAGCGCGTCGCACTGAAGCTGCACGATGCGGTGGGCGCACTCGAAAGCATCAGGCTCGACCTGCTGCGTCTGCATGCAGGGGTAAGCACACTGGATGGTGTAACCACCAACCTGGCGCACGCTGAAGCAATCAACAATGAAATTGAACGCCAACTGGCGGCGCGTCGTGAGGTGGAAGCAGTGCTCGACGAAAGTGTTGTGCCCGGGCACAAGCAGCCATCGCGTATTGCGATGACGCCCTATCCGGAGATGAGCTGATGCGACGCTGGAGGACTAGCGAACCTGTGCGCGCGAAAGACGCGGTTGATGGTTTGGCACCGTTGCTGCAAGGAGATGCGCTGGGCGGCGCCGTTGCGAATCGCATTGATTCATCTCCGCCTTTCGATTTACCGAAGGGCACCGTCACGCCCAAAGGTGTTGGCCGCTCCCGGCTGATGAGATGGGCGCGCGATGTGTTGGCGGGCATGGCGCTGGTCATGATTGCGCCAATCGCGATCCTCGCATTCGCACCCAAGGCGTCACTCTTTCCGCGGCCCAGCGTTGACGCATCGGCGTCGTATGAGCGCTCACGACTGCTCACACAACAAACGGACCCCAGTGTTTCAGCACGCGAAGCCGGTGAAGCACTGGCGCGTGTTTTGCCCACTGTACCCAGCGGGAATCTGGTGGCGCGGTTTGCCGCCGATGCCGAAGCGCAGCTGCAGGAGATCACGGAGCCCGACTCGCTGCTCTTTGCATCGCTCGCGCGATCAAGACCGCATGGCATGCCGGATCATATGCAACTGCTTTCCGCGGCAGCGGGTGATCTGCTGCCGGAGGAGCGCGAATGGTTGCGTCGCATGGCTGAGCTGAGCTTGTGGCGTGATGTTGACCTGGTGGCAAGAGCCACGGCGGTGGACATGGTGAGCACTCGTTTTGATGTCACGTCACTTGCCGCGTTGCCGAGCTGGGAGCGCCCCGGCTTCGACAACCAGCAGGCCAGACGGGTGGCACAGGCCGGTGTTGCGCGGGCGGGGTGGCATGTGAGTCGCGGCGACCTTGCCGCCGCAGAAGACGCACTGCGCAGCGTGGTGTCGCTCGGCTTCGCGCTGCTCGACAACTACGGGGGCGCGTGGGATTTTCAGCTCGGCGAGAGCATCGTGCGCATTGGCAAGGACGGGCTGTACCAGCTTGCACTGCTGCGTGGCGTTGAGGGAGAGTCGATGCGGCAACTTGCCATGCGGGAACCGCAAGCCCGCGCAAACCGCCTTGCGAACCGGAGTAAACCGAGTGCTTTTCCTGTTGATTCGTTTCTCGCGTCGCTGCGCAATCCAAACGAGTGGCGCGCCTTACGTATGGCGCGCGCGGGATGGCTGCCGTTGACAACATGCTCCACACTTCGCGGCGTGCTGCTCGGGGAAACGGAAGCCGAACGCCAGGCTGCGGCTTCGCTCCGGCAAGAACTCGCCCGTTCACCGGAAGAGTTACGGCTGATCTCAATGGACGTCCTCGCGCAACTTGCTGACCTCTATGAAGCTCGGGAGCCACTGTCGATCATGGCATTTGGCAGCGCACAGATTGTCTCATCCGTGACGGGCAACCCGCGTATTGCGCAGTGCATGGCGCCGACTGTGAGTAGGTGGTGAACGCCTAGAGAGAGGAGGCGGCAGAACGTGGAGCCGCCGAGTGCACATCACGGCGAGAGCAAGTCCAACTGCACCGCATACTTCACTGACGTCAAGGGAGAAGACCAGGCAGCGAGCTTTGAGCACGCACCATCATTCATTTTGCAAGCTTCATGCGAAGGAACTCCTGAAAAATGTCGAGCGGTAGAGCGCCTTCAATGCCCTCCCCGTCAATGGTGAACGTGGGCGTCGCGCGGATGCCAAGACGTTGCGCAACCGCACTCGCACGTTTGGTCCGCCCATCAGTGCGCCCGTCCGCGAGGCACGCCGCAAAGCGCGTCGCATCGAGGCCGAGTTCCCGGGCATAGCGTTGGTATACAGGAGTCGGATTGTCATTTTTCCGCCACTCCGTTTGACCCTCGTACAACCGGTCGTGCATTGGCCAGAACTTCCCCTCTTCCGCTGCACACTCCGCAGCCTGCGCTCCCGTATCTCCGTTCGGAAAACTACCCATCACCAGTGGTACGTACTTGTAAAAGACCTTTCCGGTGGAGATGAACTCCCGATCAAGTTCGGGGAGTGTCTGCCGTGAATGATTGCCACAATACGGGCAACCGAAGTCGGAAAAGTCGATCATCACGATTGGTGCCGCCGGGTCGCCTTTGTCGTAGCCCACACCGGTGAGGTCAATGCCATTGAGCACGACGCGGCGCGACGATCGTTCGGCACTTGGCTGTGAAGTCGCGTTCGCGGAAGGCGCAGAGCCGGCGCTGGCCACAGCTCCGTCTGCCAGCGCAGCATTGTCGATGATAGCGTCGTTCGCCGAAACGATCGGTGCGTCGGCTGCTGCAACGGCGTCACGTTGATCGCTCGACGCGTCGGGCGTGCACGCCAACAACGCGACGATGGAGAGAGACGCAACCAACAGGTCACGAAAAAAACGGGACATGAATAGCTCCAAAGGTAAACCGGCGAATGTGCCCGGATGATTTCTGATAAGTAGCGCTTGGTACTGTTTAAACGGCGACCAGCGACGCTCCACCGGGCGCGCCATAAAACGCGCCGGTCTGCCTGAGATATTGGCGCACAGCCTCAATCGCGTGCATGCCGGACATGACGCGTTCACCGCCCGGTGGTACGCTCTGCTCGCCAGCGGCCGCGACAACGTATTCGCGGTCTGCTTCCACGGGATCGCCTCCGATTTCCAGCTGCACAAGCCGCGTGCCAGAAGGGTTGTTGAGTCGAGCGACGGCGTGCATGCCCGCGAATCGCACGACATATCCGCCTTGCTGACGCAGCACGTCGCCTGCGAACGTCCGTTCAAGACTCTCCTCCAACATTCGCTGAAGCTGGGCGCCGCGCAGCCGCACAATCACAAGCTCCGGATTTGTCGGGATCATCTGCCAGAGGTCTCCCTCTGTGATCGGACCGGGTGGAACGGGCGTGCCGTATCGCCACCCGTGAGACAATGACACGTCTGCGCCTGTTGCGGCGAGATAGGCCAGTGTGATGAGGTTGTCCATTGGCGACTCCAGCACTTCGCCGCGGTGCAGCAGCACGCGCGTTTCGCCCACGACCTCGTTCATTCGCTCACGGTGCTCACGCAGGGTCTCGTCGATCACAGCCCGCACCGCTCCGTCTACTGCGCCCTCTGCACGCACAGGTAGTAGCGTGTGTTGCACGCCACAGACGCGACCATTTGCCACCTCAAGGTCGAGCCGTGTAAGGTACGATCCGTGCGCACCAGCCTGCGTGATGATCGTGCGCCCAACCTGCACCGGCTGCGAGAGCACGTCATGCGTGTGCCCTCCGAGAATCACATCGATTCCCTCCACTCGGCGCGCGATCTCCACCTCCTGCGCAAAACCGTAGTGCGACACAAGCACCACAAGGTCGGGGCGCTCTTCGGCCCGAAGCCGAGCTATGGTTTGAGGCAGCACCTCTTCCGCGTCTGCAAAGCGCAGCCCCGCTGCAAACGCCTTGGGCATCGTGCGCTCGACTATTGGCGACGTGATGCCGATCAGTGCAACACGCAGACCGCCCAGCTCCCGTACAACCGTGGGCGCAAACTCGCTCTTCCCGTCCGATGCGCGATGCACGTTGCACGCGATGACCGGGAATGAGAGCGCATCGATTCGTTCGCGCAGCGTCTCGGGCCCGAAGCCAAACTCCCAGTTGCCCGGTGTCATCAGCTCGACACCCACGGCGTTGAGCACAGGTACTACAGATGCACCTTGGGTCCACTGCGCTGGCCCGGTGCCGTGGATCGCATCGCCGCTGTCCACGTGAAGACACGCGTCCCCCGCTTCCCGCCGAATCGTGTCAGCAAGCGATCGGATATGCGCCGCGCCTCCGGCGGACCACGTCTCGGCGCGACCGTTGCGCCAACGAAGCTCACGGTGCGGCTCCACATGTGCGTGCGTGTCGTTCTGCTGGATGAGCGTGAGGCGTTTGGTCATGGCTGCGTCTCCATCACAAGTGGGAGCATTCGCTGCGCGTGTTTAGTCACAGGTCCACCGAGAACAGCTGACCAAAGCCGGCCAGGTAGCTGGCGAGCGTAGCGAAGTAGCCGGTGAACATGAGCACGCCCATCACAACGAGCAGAAGTCCAGCAAAGATCTCAAGCGGACGCAACCAGCGCATCACGTGTCGTGCGCCTGCCAGATACCAGTTGAGGCCAACCGCCGCAACGAGGAACGGAATACCAAGACCGATGGAATACGCCACCAACAGCAGCATACCTCGCGTCATTGTTGCTTCCATTCCAGCGTACAGAAGAATCGTTGCCAGCACCGGTCCGATGCACGGCGTCCACCCGGCGCCGAACGCCACCCCGACGAGAACCGACCCTGCGAGGCCTGCGGGCTTCGACGCAAGATGCACGCGTTTCTCACGCATCAGCGAAGGCAGGCGCAGCACGCCGAGCATCGAGAGCCCGAACACCGCAATCACGATCCCGCCGATCTGTTGCATGAGTGGGAGCGCGCGGCGCAACGTCGCGCCGAGTGCCGTGGCTGTGGCGCCGAGGGCAACGAAAACCAGCGTGAATCCGAGTACGAAAAGAAGCGAGTGCAACACGGCACGGCGCCGGGCGGCCTGACGTCCGTTCGCCGTCAACTCGTCCAGCGTCATGCCTGTCACGAAGGTGACGTAACTCGGCACGAGCGGCAATACACACGGAGAGAGAAACGAAACTACTCCGGCAACAAAAGCGAGTCCGAACGAAAGCGAAGCAACATCGCTCATGGTGTTGCTCCCGCGGTAATCGCAGTGGGCACTATGTGGGCCGTCGCCGCAGCCGTGCTGTCGTCCCGAGGTGCCTCCGGCGGCTCGGCGAGCAGTCGGTTCACGGCCTGCTCAAGCGCCAGTTCGGTGAAGATGCCCGTGACTGTGTGTCGGATGCGTCCCTCCCGGTCGAGCAGGAACGACGTGGGGAGCGCTCGAGCTCCTCCGAACGCCTGCGCGATGCCACCGGTTGCCATCGCGACCGGGTATGTGATGTCGTGCTTCTGAAGATATCGCGCGACGTGTGCACTTCCCGCCGCATCGGTGGACACTCCGAGTATGGTGAAACCCTCCGCCTGTTTGCGATCGTACACGTCCTGAAAGCCCGGCATTTCCACGCGACAGGGCGGACACCAGGTTGCCCAGAAGTTCACGAGCACCACCTTGCCACGAAGGGATTCTCTGGAAACAGCGGTGTTGTCGAGAGTGGTGAGTTGGAAATCAGGCGCCGCAACGTTGGCCGATGCCACTCCGAATGCAGCGGCCACCTGCGGCCATATTTTGTAGCCGAGGAACGCGACGAGCGCGATCCAGACAAGCGCCTCAATGCGCGCAGCCGGCCGCGTCCGCAGATTGCGGGCGAGTGATTGAAACATGAGTATGGAATCGAGGCGTGAGTGTCCCATCTCTCCGGGCATTGGGCCCGGCCAGGGAACGGACTCGCAGACTGGCGCGCACAGCGCCGAGCGGCTCCAGCGAGCCGCGGTCTCAGCTCTGGCGGGGCGGCCTGAACGGCGGTGCCGTCTCTCGGCTCGGGGGCTGGAGCTGACGCGCCAGAGGCAACCCTCCGCTGTCCCGGTTGTCTCCAGGAAGGCGTGAGTTCACCACCACCGTCGGGGCGCCGGCGCTGCCGGCACACTGCGTCACCGCGGCCAGCGGCACGGCATCCTGCTGCGACGAAAGGTGGGGCGCCTCAAACCGTGCCCCGATCCCGCCCATGATGCTGTCGATGCTCGACGCGCCGCCGCCTGCCGCTTCAAAGACGCTCAGCAAATCCGCCCGGGCACACGTCGTGCCGAACGCCCCCATGGTCACGTTCACCTTTGCCGCGAAGAGCGCGACGACAGCGAGACCGAGGCGGAGCCAACGTAACGCTCCCGTGCGGTTAGAGGCGAACATTGTGAAAGACAGCCTTTTGGGGGACTGGGTGACCGGCAATGACGCAGCCTTTTCTCTACTGCTTGATTGACCACTGTAATTCTAGGTCAGGGGCAGTCGTGGGGCAACCGCGTGGATTGATAACTGCTGCGTTTTCCAGGCGCCGTAACGTCAGGCGGGAAACGTGCTCTCAACGACAGAGCGACGGTCGTCGTACGGACGCCTCTGAACCGCGTGTTGGTGAAATAGCCGTTGCTATCGTCCTGCTTGCAGGCAGACGGCTCTGACCAGTGCGCGTTGGTGAACCGACTGGGTTCGTACGAAAAATCTCCCGCTCGGCAGTCAAGGTAGCGGCGGCCGCGTCGCCGCGTTCCATTTCGAGCATTCGCAGCACACCGCCAACACGTCAGGCGTCAGCCCCCCTATATGACCATCACCGCCTCTGTCTATATCGCCACCACCTTGGACGGCTTCATTGCGCGCGAAGACGGCTCGATTGACTGGCTCATGGAAGCCAACACAACCGTCCCGCCGGGCGAAGACTGCGGCTATGCAGCATTTATGGGCACGGTCGACGTTCTGGTAATGGGCAGGAACACCTACGAACAAGTGGCGAGCTTCGAGCCATGGCCGTACCAAGACAAGCGTGTTGTAGTCCTAACTTCCAGAGATGTCACTTTTCGTACTGGTCCCGGCATCAAGCTTGAACAGAGTTCTGAGTCGCCACGACAACTACTCAGTCGGCTGCGTTCAGAAGGTTGCAAGCATGCCTACGTCGATGGCGGCAAGGTCATACAAAACTTCTTGGCAGAAGGCCTAATTGACAGGCTTACGATTACCGCCATACCCGTTCTAATCGGTAAAGGTCGCTCACTCTTCGGAAGAATGCCGAACGACATACAACTAAAGCTCATTGAATCCAAAGCCTACGAGTTTGGCTTCGTTCAAAGCACTTACCTTGCACGCGCTGACGCCTAACCGCTCGCTCAAGCAGAGCCCCAACCCTGTGGCACAGTGGCCGGCAAGCGTACCTCGCGAAGACGGAGTAAGTGTCTTTTGCGATCGGTGAGGTTGTGCACCTCGCACATGCACTAAGCGACTTACAGCTGCGATCTATTTTCTCTGCTTTAGAACGCAAGATCCAACACCACAGGCGGGTTCACCGGATCGTAGTTCACCGTGGTATTCGAAGCGTTCACAAACTGGCACCCGCCCTGCTCCGACATGCCATATCCCTCGTGAATGTGCCCGAACACATGGAGTCGCAAATCGCGCAGCTTCGCCACGCGCTCCCGCAAATCACGACACCCCGCGTGCATCGGATGCGATCCCACGGTGTAGTCGTGCATACCATAGGGCGGGCCATGCGTCACCAATACCTGCGTGTCGTCGGGGATCTGCGCCCACACGCGCGCGAGTGCGTTGCCGCGCGGCAGGTTGAATGCCCAGTTAAAGAACACCGGCTGCCACGGTGAGCCCCAGACGCGCACGCCGTCCAGCGTCACTCCGGCGTCTTGCAGATACGTCACACCTGATGGGATCAGTGCCTGTGCAACACTCGGCTGTGACTCGAACGCGAAATCGTGGTTGCCCGCGATCAGCACCTTGTGTTTGTGTGGCAGGTCTGCAAACCACGTTAAGGCTGACGCGACCTGCGTAATGGTGCCATTCGAGGTGAGATCGCCCGCGTGCAGCACTACGTCGCCGTCGGGGACGGCGGGCATTCTCTCGTGCAGTCCATGTGTGTCGCTGAGCAGCACAAAACGCATGAAGAGTCTCGGAGGTCGCTGGTTATCGCACGCTTCATCATACCAACTTCACTTGCCACGAAGAGCGAAAATACGCAAACTCACCGAGCGTATGTCGCTCGCCCGGGCGAGACTCGTACCGCAAAGCACAATCTTCTGCCCACCCACTTGATCAATGAAGTTTTACACAGGCGTCACTGACAATCGCTGGTTCAACCATCTGTCAGCGATACCAAACATTGACGAGGTCAACTTCTGGCACCCGAACGGGCGTCCGCCGTTTAACTCAGCGGAGGAAGGCACCCCATTTTTATTCAAGCTGAAGTCCCCCAACCATCATATAGGGGGTGGTGGTTTCCTCATCAAGTACGAATCACTGCCGATCCGGCTTGCCTGGGAAGCATTCGGTGAGAAGAATGGCGCATCGACATTTGAGGCTTTCTCGAATCTGATCTTCTCTGCACGAGGACGAGAAGCAGATCAAACCAGGGATGTCGGGTGCAGTATCCTCGGAGAGCCGTTCTTCTTCCATCGGAATGACTGGATTCCGATGGCCGACGACTTCGCCGGCAGTGTGGTGCGCGGCAAGTTCTTTGATTCAAACAATGCTGACGGTGAGCGCATTTGGTCGGCAGTTCAGCAGCTTCTTCTGTCACGCGACATTCTACCGCGTCGTGTCGAAGAGCGTCGAGCCGAATACGGGACTCCCGTGCTCATGCGCCCCCGACGGGGACAGGGGGCATTCCGAGCGCTTGTTACGAACGCCTATGGGCGTCGGTGTGCAATAACGGGTGAATCAACACTTCCCGTACTTGAAGCCGCGCACATCAAGCCATTTGCCGAGGAAGGTCTCAACAACACCTTCAATGGAATGTTGTTGCGTTCAGACTTTCACAGACTGTTCGACGTTGGGCTCATTACCGTCACGCCACAGCATGAGGTAGTCGTGAGCTCACGCATCAAGGAGCAGTGGTTTAACGGCAAGGCATACAACAGCCTGCACGGGAAGCCCTTAGCTCTTCTGCCAACGTCACCGGATGATCATCCGCGAGCTGATTTCTTGCGCTGGCACAACGATAACGTATTCGAGAAGGACGACCGCGTTGCTTGAACCATCATTGTTGCATCAGGCTCTAGAGTTTCGTCGGGCGCGAGATTGGGAGCAGTTCCACACGCCCCAGAATCTTGCGATCGCGATTTCGGTGGAGGCGGGAGAGTTGCTGGAGCAGTTTCAGTGGCAACTTCTTCCAGACAACCCGATTTCAGAGGCGCGATTCGACTCGATCGCGCAGGAGATCGCCGACGTGGCGATTTTGCTTTCGTATCTGGCGAACGACTTGGGGGTCAATATCGGCGAGGCTGTAAAGAAAAAGCTGGCGCTTAACGAGGTTCGATATCCCGTTGACAGGGTAAAGGGCTCAGCTAAAAAGCATTCGGATTATTGATGCAGCCCAGTTTTGCAGTACTCGTCATAAGTGCGACGAGTGCTCAAGGGCGGGCGTCAACCACCGGCGTCCCGCCGTGAGCTGCGGCGTACTCGATTATCAGCCGGTCGTTGGTCACGAGCGGGATATTGTCGAGCTGCGCCATCGCAATCAGCATCCGGTCGGCTGGGTCGTTGTGCGCGGTTCCGGTCAGGCGGGTGCTTTGCAGGAGTACTGACCGGGTGAGCGAGCGGAACTGGATGCCGGGCGCTTGCTCGGCACGCTGCAACCAAACGGCGACGTCGACCGTGAAGGTCAGTTTGCCTTTGGCCGACTTGACGGCGATTTCCCAGTACGAGATGTCGCTCACGAAAAGGCGGCGGTGCGCGCCGCTTCGGTCCAGCATCGCCGTGGTACCGGCCGCGACCTGGGACGCGTCCCCCTCCACATGCCAGAGCCAGATGTGGGTATCGAGCAGCAGCGGCCCGTCGTAGTCGATGAGTTGTCCCGGGGTCCAGACACGTCCCACAGTTGTCGGCAGCGACGCCTCGGCCGTCACCCGAGGTCTCCCCACGCCTCGAAGTCGGGGGCGACGAGATCTCCGTGGGTGAGCACTGTGCCACGCAAGAACCCGAATGCGCTCGGCAGCTGCGCCTCCGGTGCGACAACCCTGGCCACCACTTCGCCGCGCTTGGTCACCACCACTTCGATTTCCTGATCGTGCACTTGATCGAGGAGCTGGAGGCAGGTGTCCTTGAATACACCGGCCTTCACCTCGACAACCGTGGGGGCCTCGAGACTTGTGGACGGTGCGGGCGACGGGGATTTAGGTGCAGCCGACATATGGAGCCCTGACAAATGGCCGCATGATTACGGCCATAGCCATGATACCAGGGCTATGCTAAAGACGTCAAGGCGTAATGTTTAGAAATCGGCTGCACGGCAGGATGAAATAGGTGGTTGCGTACAACCTTTAAACGTGCGACTGCTAAATAACGGTCATTTCTAGGATGGCCGTGTGTCGCGCGTTCAGGCCGAAGACGGCTGCCAACTGACCGGCAAACGTCCGAGCGCGAAGTATGCGCTAACCGGAGGGCAATCCTCCGCCGGCCTGACCGCCGCCTTGCGGCGCTATGGGACGGACCCGGGTTCGGACGCGCCGCTGCTCTTTCGCTGGGCGGTGGCGAACCTGGCGTTGGGCAATCGCGATGCATACGCGAACAACGTGAGCATCCTGCGTACCGCCGATCGCGCGGTGCGGCTTGCACCAGCATACGACGTGGTCTGCTCGATGGCGTACACGAGTTTGAACACGGTAATGCCGCTGCCGTTCGGCGGTGCACAGCACGTGTCGCAGCTCCATGAGGGTGGAGGACCCGTCAGCCTGTGTGTGTACTGCGTGCACAAGATCACGTTTACCAGTAACTGCGCAGCCTACCCGAATGGCATTCCGAGTGACCTTACCTCAGGGCACGCGGCGCACCTCACGCCGACTGGCGATGACAACGGTATCGTGTTTGAGGTGGACGAGTTTTACGGCAAAACGGTCGGTGAAGTGCTGGAGATCGCCGGTCCCGATAGCTATAAAGCGTTCCTCAAGCGCATGGACGAAGAGGCGGCTGCCGACGACGCGGAAGCACAGCTATAGCGCGCCCGATTTGCGAGCCTCTCCGATGGCAGACATCGCTTCGGCAAATTCTATCGGATCAGCTACGGCAATAATGACGTGCGGGCCAGTGGAGCGCTCAACCATCAGCCCGTCGCGTTTTGCGGTCACAGTCACGATGCGACCGTAGGTGATCTCTAAAGAACGGAGTCCGCCAGAGAGGCGAATCCCCTTCCGAGTGAGGCTCATAATGCCCGAATCTCGCTCTTTGATCTGGCCGCTCGGCGTCGGGGTGTACCATGTGCACGGCGCCGATAGAAACTCTTGGCGATTCTTCACGCTCTCAAACCACGAGCCGTCCTGATAGGCGTGAATCCGCTGGAGGCGCTCCGGTGCACTGAGTCTGGCCTGATGCGCGTCCTGCTCTTGTCGGTCCCTACGACTCGGCGCGAGCCAACGCCGGTTGACTCCCCAATAGAGCAGCCCGCCACCGATCAAGAGAAAGAGCACACCGCCGCCACCTTCCATCATTAGTCGGAGCCCCGTGAACAAAAGCAGCGCGGCCAGCCAGACCGGCCACAGTCCGGCTCTCGCAGGTTGAGAGCCTCTCAGAGTTGGGGCTTCGGCCATATGCGCTCTCGTCTGATGATGGAAAAGGATCGGACGACCTACGGTACCGTGCAGCACGTTAGCACGCGAGTCTGACAAAACGAGCTAGATCTGGCGGCTGCGTGCTCGCTGTTTAGCAAGTCGCACAGTCTCGCACAGTGAATCGCCAAAAACGCAAAATCTCCCGCTCAGCAGAACCGAGCGGGAGACTGTAAACCATTGCGAATAAACATTTTCCAAACATCGGGACGGCGGGATTCGAACCCGCGACCCCCTGAACCCCATTCAGGTGCGCTACCGGGCTGCGCTACGTCCCGTTACGGCAATCCAGCCGCCGTAACCGAACCGATAGATAACCCGCAGCAGAGGCCCGCACAACGCCCTGCGCTTGCGCCCTGCGATTACGCCCTGCGCATTGCGCCCTGCGATTGCGCCCTGCGCATCGCGGCAGCCCGCACCGTACGCCCATCCGGCGCAACCCGTATCACTCACCAGCCAGGCGCCAACTGGAAACCGAACATGCCGCCGCGGCCGGGACGCTGAAATGGATACGCGTAATACGCTTCCACCACCGCGTACCCGAGCAGATTCACACGCGCCGTCACCCCGGTGCTGAACACCGGCACCCGATCCGACGTGGTACGGTCAAAGCGCAGCGCGGGACCTTGATCCTGCGTCCACGCAACGCCAGCGTCAAAAAACGGCGCGATTTCCAGTGGAAAGTAGGGGAAGTCGATAAGCCCGAACTGCTCCGAGCCCAGCAACGGCACGCGCAACTCAACGTTCATGACGCCGATACGACTGCCGTTCAGCCGCGAGAACTCTGGACAATCATTCGCGTCGCTCGTACCAGATGTACACTCGCTGCGACGGAAATCCCGCGGTTCGTACCCACGCATCAGCGGTCCCTGCCCCACGTACAGCGACTGAAGTCGCCGGTCTTCTGCCCCGCCCCCATAGCGGCCATAGTGCAGACCGCGGATGGCCAGCGTAAACGGGTTGTTGAAAAAATACCGACGGTAGTCAGCCAGCACGGTGGTGTAATCAATGGAACCGACAAAAGGTGCAGCTTCAAACCGGTAGCGACCGCCGGCAACGGGAGATGTGTAGCCGAAAAACGAAAAGTCGCCGACATACGCGAGTGAAGCAGTACCAAAGGTGAGCGCCGGCACGCCGGTTGGCACATTCTGTCGACGTTGCGCCAACACCTGATTGCCCACGATGAACTGGCTGTCTACCTCAACACCAAAACCGATGCGCTGCCCGCCGGCGGTCAGCTCAAGGCGCCGCGTAGATGACAGCGGATACTGTACAATCGCCTGCGCGTTGTCGATGTACTGACGCTGCAGCACACGCGTCACAATCACTCCCGGCACCTGCTGACCATCAATGTTGAAGTCGGTGTTGCTGTAGTTGCCGGCGACACCGAGCAGCGGCACATGCTGCGCAACAACACCATAGTTGAGGCGGCTGCCGCGGTTGAGATATTGCACCTGCCCACCGATGTCCTTCACCGTACCCTGTGCCTGCACGGCAGCATTGAGCATACGGTTGCCAAGCATATCGGAAAACTGAAACGCCACTCCACCGGCCAGACCGGTGCCAATGCCGCCACCCACCGATGCGCCCACGGAGGCACCGCCAATGCCTGCAAGTGCAAGTCGCGAGCGATAGGGCCGTGTCGCCTGAGGCAGCACTGCGGGCAGACCGCGTAAAGGACTCTCCAGTACGCTTGCCACGTACCCGGCCGTGGCCCCCGTTCTTGTAGCCGGCGGCAACACACCGGATGGTGGCAGCGCCCCGGGCGGTTGCCTTTCAGCTAAAGGCACATCAGTCAACGCCAATCGCTGCATCGCTCCACTTGGCAGCGACCTGATGGCAAATCCGCCTTCGGTAAATACCGAAAACACCACATCGCCCGTGTTCGCTGCAACGCTGATGGCAGGCGACATGTCGCCGATACCACTGATGCCGGTGGCCACGGCGGTGATGCGCGTGATTTGCAGATCACGCAGCGACATTGAATAAATGTCGCTGATTCCATCCGGGTCACCAACGAACAAGAGCGACGTACCGTCGGGTGTGAACTGCGGATTGATCGCTTTTCCGCGCGCGGCGCGTGGCAACAGTTGAACCTGGCCACCAGACACATCAAACACCGCCAGTCGCAACGGCGCAAACGCGAGCCGGTCAAAATCGGTCGGCTCACCCGCATCGGTGGCAAACGCAATGCTCCGACCATCAGGGCTCCACACAGGCTGCAACTGCGCGTACCGGTCATTGGTGAGCTGACGTGTGGCGTTTGTCGCAATCGTGTGCACATACAGATCGCTGATGCCGCCGCGCAATCCCGAGAACACAAGTCTCGTACCATCGGGACTCCAGGCTGGATCGGACAGTGCACTCACGTCGCCGAACCGGATACGTCGATCAACCTTGCCGGTGCTCGCATTGAGAATGTTGATCTCGTTGTCGCCCCCGGCAAACACGACCACCGCCAGACGCTGTCCATCGGGCGACCAGGCACCCGCCGAGTTGATGAAGCTGAGCGCGTCGAAATGCGGATCGGAGGTAACATCGGTAAGCTGCCGGATCACACGACCCGTTGCCGTCTCGGCGACATACAAATCAATCCCGAAGAGATTACGACTGGAAAAAAATGCGACGAACCGCCCATCAGGACTCACCGAAGGCGAGACGTTCTGCTGACCGGGGCCATTTCCCCCGATGATCAAACGACCAACAGAATCGGGACGCGCACGCTGTGACGCGACCGCGTATTGAGCAGTGAGCGCAGCATGCCACATGCTGCTCAGCGCTTCGCCATCAAAACCCAGCTGTGATTGCAGCGCGGCGTCCCATCCTTCAGCCAGCGCCGCACGGAAGAGCGTGTTCACCATCGCATCTCCCCAACGTCCACCCACGTACGCCCAGAACGCCTGTCCAAAGCGGTAGGGGAAATAGCGCGGATCGTTGGTGAGCTGCTCGAGTGTTGGCAAATCATCACGCAGCACCGCGTCGCGCAGCCACATGGCGGTATTGGGATCATAACGACCAATACTCAAGTACTCGGCCATGCCCTCAATTACCCACAGTGGCAGCCCCCCGAGCGAGCGTAATCCACCGTCCGACTGTGCAGCGAGCTTGTACTGGAACACGTGCACCAATTCATGACCAAGTACATGATCAGTTGCGGCGTAGACACCGGTGAGCGGCATGATCACACGCTCACGTAATCCTTCGGTGATACCACCGGTACCCACACCGATCGTTCCCTCAACAACGTTTGACTGCTGAAAGTCAGGATGATCGGCGTAGAATATGAGTGGATTGCTTGTAAACTCGAGATTCAGCAGCGCGGAATGGCGGGCGTACCACCGTTCGGCCATGCGTGCTGCATCGGCCACCGCGAGCGACTCGGCAGGATAAAAGTGTGTGGCGAAATGCGGTGATGGCTGAATACGAAAGTCGAAGTTGTCATACTGAACTTTCGAGCGGCCAAAGTTCTGGCTTTCCGCGGTTGGCGCAACAGCGTGCGCTCCGAGCGCAATCATGACTGCTGCGCAGACGTGGCGATGGACCATCAAGTTCCTCCCAGTCGGCAACATGCGTAGAATACATGTGATACCAAAATTGTGAGGTGCCGTTCCGAACGCCGAGGCCGCTTAACACTCTCGTACTTGCCTTGCCCCACACATGCACGAACTATTTTTTGCGCGCTGACAACGCCGCGCTCACCGCCTGCTCAAGCTCGGCCAGCGGCACCGGTTTCTGCAACACCGCTGCCGCACCAACCGCCGCCAGACGTTCGGCGGTCAGGCGATGGCTGTAGCCCGTGACAATCACCACCGGCAACGACGCACGCAGCGCATGAACTGCTTCAGCCAGCACGTCGCCGGTCATGCCCGGCATGGTTTGATCGGTCACCAACAAATCAACATCCGCCGGCGCATGTGTAATCGCCGATAGCGCTTCCCGCGGATCATTAAACGTGCGCACCTTGCAGCCCAGCTTGCTGAGTGCGCGCTCCACGACACGCGCCACGGCCGGTTCATCGTCAACCAGCACCACGCGCGCGTCAACGCACACACTACGCGACGCAGCGCTGCCGCGAACGTCAACGGCTTGCGAACCGGCGACAGGTGTGGCCGCGCCTAGCGGCGCTACAACTGACGCCGGCGTTCCTGAGACCGGCGTTGCACGGATTTCAGGCGTTCCAGATGTGGCAGCTTTGTCGGATGTTGCGGGTGTGGCAGACGTGCCAGGCGCTGCAGGCGCCGCAGACGCTCCCGACGTATCAGGCGCTGCAGCTGGCGTTGTCATCGAAGACGGATTTACCGGTTCTCCGTGCAAGCCAGCCTCAGCACCCTGCCCAGTCGCGTCGCTCGCACTACCACTCGCACCACCACTCGCACCACCACTCACACCACCACTCACACCACCACTCGCACTCGCACTCTCAGCCACCAGCGGGAACACCACATCGAACGTCGTGCCTGCTCCCGGCTCGCTCTGCACACGTACGCGTCCGCCATGCGAGGCAACGATGCCGTGCAGCACCGACAAACCGAGCCCGGTACCTTCCCCCACCGGCTTCGTCGTAAAGAACGGCTCGAACACGCGATCGCGCACATCTGCAGGCATACCGACACCGGTGTCGCGCACGCGAAGCCGCACAACACGCGACGTTTCCGACAGCACATCATCAGGCGCCGGCAACACATCGAGCCGCACTTCGAGCGTGCCGCCGTTTGTGGGGCGCATCGCGTATTCCGCATTCGAACACAAGTTGAACAGCAGCTGCTGCAGCTGCGTAACATCACCGCGTATCGCGTACACAGACTCACCGCCCGTCACCACAAGATCCACCGTGCGCGGAATCAGCGACCGCAACATGGGCATGAGCGCGCGCACAACGGCACCCACATCGACAATGCGCTCGTGCGGCGTCTGACGGCGGCTGAATGTCAGAATCTGCCGCACCAGATCACGGGCGCGCTCGCTGGCATCGAGCACGGCCGACAAATGACTGGCCACTTCATCCGGATCGTGCAGTGTATCCCGCGCCAGTTCGGCGTTGCCGCGGATAACGCCGAGCAGGTTATTGAAGTCGTGCGCCACACCACCCGCGAGCGTGCCCAGCGACTCGAGCTTCTGGGCTTCGCGGACCTGCGCTTCGAGCAGCTGACGCTCTGCGCTCGCTGCGTGTGATGCCGACAAGTCACGCAGCACCCAGTGCTGCACGGGCCCGTCATCACGCTCAATCGTTGTCACGGTAACGGCTACCGGCACAACCTGTCCATCGGCGGAACGCACCTCTGTTTCCACCGCATCACTCACCGCTCCACGCGCCGCGAGTTCCAGCGGAAACGAGAGCGACTGCAGCGACGTGGCGACAAGCTCACGTCCCGCACCAAGCAACGTCGCAGCCGCCGAATTGGCGGCAATAATCCGGTTGTCGCGCACCAGCATGTTGGCGTCAAACGCACGTTCAAATAGCGTGCGAAAGCGTTTCTCGCTTGCACGGGCACGGCGCTCGCTTGCTTCCAGCTCTTCGGCACGATCCTGCAGCGTACGCAATCTCCAGCGATGCGCTGCGACAATGAGCGCCAACGCAGACAACGCATACGCCAGCAACGCCAGCGGTGAACGCCAACGCGGATAAGCAATCGCAAAGCGCTGCACGATCGGACCGTACTCACGTCCTGCGTAATCACGGGCCCAGCCACGCACCGTGTATCTGCCCGATGGCAAGGCAGGATAGGCAGCCTCACGATCCAGCGACCACGTTGCTGCTGTGGTGGCCAGCGGACCTTCCAGCTCAATGCGGTAGCGCAGGTCCGCTTCGCGATGGAAGGTGGGCAGGGAGAGGAGCACCCGCACACGATTCGCGTTGGCGGGTACTGTGGCTCCATCCAACACGTCCAGCTCTTCGTTGCCGCCTTGCACTACGCGCATGCCAAACGCATTCACGCTGGGCGCCGCTAAGGACCGTGCGTCCACCCATCCTATTCCATGAGCCGTTCCGATCCATCGTGCGCCCGGCGCTCCGCCATCTCCAATTGACTGCACTATCGGACTCGGCAATCCGTCTTGAGGGCCGATAAGCATCTCCACACGCCACGAGGTGCTGTCCTTCGCACTCATATCAAGCACGGCAAGCCCCGCCGATGTCGCCAGCAACACGCGATCCGGCTCATCGCAGCGCACATCACGCACGTACTCGCTTGGCAATCGCTCCCTTACCTGCGGCGGCAGAGCGCGCCAGGCGGTGTCATCGGGATTTCGCCAGAACACGCCATGATTGCCGGCGGCGAGCAGGCGACTGCCGGCATCGGCAGGCATGCGGCAGAGCGCGTACACTTCTACCGTCCGTCCCGTTTCCCGGTATGACGTATCTACACGCCACGCACCGTTGCGTCGCACGGCAGTGCCAAAACTTCCGGCAACCCAAACCGTGGGATCATCGGCACGCTCGCCAACGATTTCCCATGCGCTACCGTTCGGAGCGCCATCAAGCGATTGCCAGCGATCATTGTCCCAGCGCATCACACCGGCGTCCGTGGCTGCGAGCAGCGCTGATGCATCCTCGTTTTCACGCTCAATCGCAAAGCGCATGAACCTCACGCGCCCCGCCCCGGCAGAACGATCCACCCATCGCCCCGCCTCTCGTCGCCACGCGCCGAGCGCCGCACCCACCCACGCCTCCGCTCCCTGTTCACCGGTGTGAATGAACATGGTGTTTGCACGCCCATCCATGACATCATCAACAGACACGATCTGACGCGCCGACACGCTGTCAATTTCGTACACGCCAAAGTTGCTGGTGCCGATCCACGCGACACCGCGTCGGCCAAACGGTTGCTCCAGAATTGACGAAATTGAAAGTCGCAACCCTGCACGCGCAGAAATGAGCGTTGCCGCCCGGCCAACACTTAACCGGACCAAACCGTCGCCAAACGTGCCCACGTACACGGCCTGGCCACCGGCATGCCCCGATACGCTGCGTAGTGAATGCACAGGTGTTCTGGGCTCGCTGCTGCGCAACTGAATGGTGTCCCATTTGCGCGCGCGTTGCCTGAGCAACAACCCATCAAGCGTGCCAACCCATAGCTCATGACCACCGGATTTCGGTGCGACCGTTGCGAGTCGATAGGCGTTTACCGGCGAATCTGCAACGCGCTGCCAGCGATCATTACCGATAATGGTGTCGGACCGCTCGTCGAGCTGATACACTCCCTCGCTGGTCGCCGCATACAAGGTGCGCGCATCGTTCTCAACGACGTGAAAGTGCTCTACAGCACGCGTGGAGAGTCCGTCACGAGGTCCGTACACCTTCTGCCATCGCCCGTCGCTCCAGCGCGCGGCAACGCCGTACGAGGTGGCCAGCCACAACTCATCGCGCTGACGTGTGCGTGCGCGGGGCTTGATCACAAGGCCTTCCAGGCGAAGCCCGGGCGGCAGTGCCAATGGCACCCAGCGATCGTTGGAGAAGAACGCCACACCACTTGACGTTGAGGCGATGAGTCGCGGCGTTCCATCCAGCGCATCGCTCACACTCAACGAGTACACCGTTCCCTGCGGTAAGCCGTGGCTGTCGTTGAACAGGCTTAAGTCGCCTCGGGGAGTGCGCCGCACCACACTGTTGCGCGTGCCAAACCACACATTGCCGTCGGGCGTCTGCACAATCGTTCGCACATGCGATGACGTGCCGGGGATCGTGATCAGCTCAAACTGTGCCCCTTCAAAGCGGTGCGGACCCGCTTCAGTACCAATCCACAGCGTCCCGTCGGGCAGCGCTTCTACGGCAAAGACGGCGAGCGAACGCAACCCGTCGGGTGTGGCGAACAAGCGCTCCGAATAATCGCGGAGCGCAATCGGCGTGGAAGCACTGCCAACCGAGCCCCCCGGACCGGACTGGGCCCCAAGTGGCGACAGTGCACTCAACAACAAACAACAGAACCGGCGAAAGAAGCCGAGCACTTTGATTGGACGAGGATCCGCCAGAAGCCGATGGCGAAGCAGTGGCTCGTTGCCGCCGCGAAAGATCCGCAGCGCAACGAAGGGGAGTGCTTGTAATATCGGCGCGTACGCAACCGAACGTGACTGTTACCGCATCACGGATCCTTTTTCAGGAAAAACCCTTCGCCGCTTCGGCCACCGAGGGGTCCATCGACGGGTATTGCGGGTTGAGCTGCTCCATTGATTCAACGAGCAGGCGCGCCACGAGCAGGTTGCGGATGTCCTTGTTGTCGGACGGCACCACGTACCAGGGCGCGAACTCCGTGCTGGTGCGCGAGAGCACATCGCGATACGCCTGTGTGAAATCATCCCAGTGGGCCCGGTCTTCGAGGTCACCGAGTCGGAACTTCCAGTTCTTGGCCGGATCGTCGAGACGCGACTGCAAC
>JAABRT010000031.1 GCA_011390805.1 Gemmatimonas sp.
GCGGCTGGTGAACGTGCTGGCGAGCAGCACACTGGCAAACACGCTGGCAGACACGCGCACGAGTGAGCCGCATGCCTGTACGCAGCTCTGCCGATGCATCGCATACCGGCATCCCGGTTGTATGCACGATGCTCAAACGCGAACGTGCACGCACGCTCGTGCGATCGGCGTTTCCGCGTCGCCGGGCACAGCTGTTGCCCGTGAAATCACGTGATGAACTGGTGCAGCTGCTGTCGCAGCAGCTCATTGACGCGGTAATCGTAGACGGCGGTTTTGGTGAGGAGGTGGTGCGCGTGTTGCCGCTGGCCGAAGATTATCCCTCGGCGCCGTTTTTCTTTGTGACGGCGATGCTGCCAACCGACGCACCGCTGGTTGGCCGAGCCGTTGAATGCGGCGCTGCCGAAGTGCTGGTGGAAGGGGTAGACGACAGCTCCGCCCGATTGCTGGTGCAACAGCGCGGCTTCAGTCAGCGATTTGACGCGGCACTTGCTGAACCGCCCGAGGTGCTGGGTTTGCGTACGCCGTTGCAGCTGCAACTGTGGCGAAGCCTGGTGCGACGCGCCGGCCGGCCGGTACGCACTGAACAGTTGGCGCGTGAACATGGTGTATCGCGCGAACATTTGTCGCGCAGCTTTGCGAACGGTTCGGCGCCCACACTCAAGCGTGTGATTGACCTGGTGCGCGTGCTGGCAGCGGCTGAGCTGTCAAAGAACCCGGGCTATGATGTGCGGGATGTGGCGGCGGTGCTGAGCTTTGCCAGTTCGTCGCATTTGTCGGGGACCACGCAGCGCCTGGTGAGTGCCAAGGCGAGCAGTTTGAGCCGGCTCAGGACGGTGGATCTGCTGGAGCGGTTTGTGCAGACGCAGGGGGAGGGGGATGGTGAGGATTAGAAGTCGGCTGCTGCACCTCGCTGGCCCCAGCGTGCAGTTCTGATTCGTCTTTCCGGCCAATATGTGCCGTGGGGCCTTATGGCCTTAAAGCCTCGCTCAGATTCGTACAATGGCGACCAGCGACGGCGCCTGCCCACGACGTCGCGGGCTGCGATCGGAGCTCTGTTCCAGCGTACGAAGCTGTTAGAGGCCATATGGCCTTAAGGCCTCAGGGCACATATTGGCCGCAACGACGAATAAAAGCGCGCGGCGACACCGATTTGCCCCTCATCCCGCCCCACCCGCTACATTCCCGCCATCACTCGCTTGCCTCGGCAAACTGCTTGTGATATTTTTCACAAGCTATACCCGAAGCGGTGCGTCATCGTAATCTCCACTCTACGACAGCGCGCCGACGTTCCTATTCCCGTGTCACACTACGACCGCTCTTATGGCCACCCAGACCGCACTTCGTCCCGGCGAGATCAAGGATATTCTGCTTCGTGAAATCGAGGCCGCCGACCTGCACGAACTCGACATCGACGAAGTCGGCACCGTGCTCGAAGTCAAAGACGGTATCGCGCGCATTTACGGACTCGGCAAAGCAATGGCCGGCGAAATGCTCGAGATCAAGTCGTCCGAAACCGGCGAGTCGATCACGGCGCTCGCGCTCAACCTCGAAGAAGACAACATTGGCGCCGTTATTCTTGGCGACTATCTCAAGCTGAAAGAAGGCGACGAAGCCCGTCGCACCGGCCGCGTACTCGAAGTACCGGTTGGTCCGGAGCTCGTTGGTCGCGTTGTTGATCCGCTCGGTCGTCCGATTGACGGACTCGGCGCAATCGACGCCAAGCACACGCGCAAAGTTGAATCGATGGCGCCCGGTATCATCGTGCGTACTCCGGTTAAGGAGCCGATGCAGACGGGTATCAAGGCCATTGACGCCATGATCCCGATCGGTCGCGGTCAGCGCGAACTCATCATCGGTGACCGTGGTACCGGCAAGACGGCCATCGCCGTTGACACGATCATCAACCAGAAGGGCAAAGGCGTCACCTGCGTGTACGTGGCCATCGGTCAGAAGGCATCCACGATTGCCGGTGTGGTTGACCGGCTCAAGGAAGCCGGCGCCATGGAGTACACGATCGTTGTGGCCGCCAGTGCATCCGATCCGGCACCGATGCTCTACATCGCGCCCTACTCGGGTTGCGCGATGGCCGAGTACTTCATGTACAACGAAGGTCAGCCCACGTTGTGCGTGTATGACGACTTGTCCAAGCAGGCCGCGGCGTATCGTCAGCTCTCGCTCGTGCTGCGTCGTCCGCCGGGACGTGAAGCCTATCCTGGTGACGTGTTCTACCTCCACTCACGTTTGCTCGAGCGCGCGGCCAAGCTGCGCGAAGACGAGGGCGTGGTTGACGGTGTGACCATTCTCAAGCCGGGCGGTTCACTCACCGCGCTGCCGATCATTGAAACGCAGGCCGGTGACGTGTCGGCGTACATCCCGACCAACGTTATTTCCATCACCGACGGTCAGATCTTCCTTGAAACCGACCTGTTCAACGCCGGTGTGCGTCCGGCCGTGAACGTTGGTATCTCGGTATCACGCGTTGGTGGTTCTGCGCAGACCAAGGCCATGAAGGGTGTGGCCGGTCGTCTTCGTCTCGACCTCGCACAGTTCCGCGAACTCGAAGCGTTCTCCGCGTTTGCATCAGACCTCGATGCGGCCACCAAGCGTCAGCTTGAGCGCGGTGCACGTACGGTTGAGATCCTCAAGCAGGGTCAGTACGCGCCGATGTCGGTTGAAGGACAGGTGATGTCGATTTACGCGGTAACCAACGGCTTCCTGGACGGAATCGACACAGCCAAGGTTCGCGACTGGGAGCAGGGTTTCCAGGAGTACATGCGCGCGCAGTATCCGCAGGTGGGTGACACCATCCGCACGAGCAAGGCGCTGTCCAAGGAAACCGAGGCCGATCTCAAGCGCGGCATTGAGGCGTACAACAAGCAGTTCGTCAAGTAAGCGCGCTCCGACCCCCGTACTGAATCATGGCAAAAGGACGCGAACTCAAAGGTCGCATCAAATCCGTCGAGAACACGCGCAAGATCACGCGTACGATGGAAATGGTGGCGGCCAGCAAAATGAAGCGCGCCACCGACCGCGTGGCGGCGGCGCGCCCGTACGCTCTGGCGCTCGGTGAAGTTCTGGCGCGCCTGGTGCGTCCGGAAATCGCCGAGAAGTTTCCGCTGCTGCGTCAGCCGGCGAGCAAGCGCAAGGTTGCGCTGCTGTTGCTCACGGCCAATCGTGGATTGTGTGGTGCGTTCAACACGAATCTGATTCGTGAGGCGCGTGCACGCATTGCGGAGCTCGAAGCGCAGGGTGCAGAGGTTGAAGTACACATTGTCGGCAAGAAGGGCATCGCGTTCTTCAAGTATCTCGGTCGCTCCATTTCGTCGGAGCGTATCGACATCGGTGACCGTCCGTCGGCCGCCGACGCGGCGTCGCTGATTGACGCGCTGACCGATCGTTTCGCGAAGGGTGAGCTGGACGGCGTGCACATCACGTACGCGAAGTTCCAGTCGGCGTTGTCCACGCCGCCTACCACGGAGCAGGTTGTGCCGGTGGTTCCACCGGCAACACAGGGAACGCCGCGTGATTTTCTGCTCGCTCCCGATGCGGAAACCATCGTGGAATCGCTCTTGCCGGCGTACGTGCGCAACATGGTGTATCGCGCGCTGGTGGAAACGGTGGCCGGTGAGCAGAGTGCTCGTCGTACCGCCATGAAAAATGCGACCGACAACGCGAGTGACATGATCACGTTGCTGCGTCGCACGTACAACTCCGCGCGTCAGGCGCAGATCACGCAGGAAATCGCGGAAATCGTGGGCGGCGCTGCCGCACTCGAGTGATCGCGTCCTTCATTTTCATTTCGTAATTCCTTCTTTCTGAATATCGCCATGGCCACGACCGCCGCTCCGACGCTCGCCGTCGGCAAGATCGTACAGGTAATCGGCCCCGTCATCGACGTTGCGTTCGAGGCGGACCATCTTCCTGAGCTGTACAACGCGTTGCGCATTGACACCAAGGCACCCGATGGTTCGCACATCAAGGTGACGGTGGAAGTGCAGCAGCACATCGGGCGCAATCAGGTGCGTGCGGTGGCTATGTCCAGCACCGATGGTGTGGTGCGCGGCATGGAAGTGGTGGACACCGGTGCTGCGATCACGGTGCCTGTGGGCGAGCCCGCGCTCGGCCGCATTCTCAACGTGCTCGGCGATCCGATTGACGACGGCAAGGATATTCCGGCCGACGCACTGCGCTGGCCGATTCACCGCAAGCGCCCCGACTTCGTGGCGCTTGAGCCCAAGACGGAAGTCTTTGAAACGGGTATCAAGGTGGTTGACCTTGTGGCTCCGTTCGTGAAGGGTGGAAAGATCGGACTCTTCGGCGGCGCCGGTGTAGGCAAGACGGTCATCATTCAGGAACTCATCAACAACGTGGCCAAGGGTCACGGTGGTAAGTCGGTGTTCTGCGGCGTGGGTGAGCGCACGCGCGAAGGAAACGACTTGTATCTTGAGTTCCAGGAAGCGGGCATTCTCGACAAAGTGGCGCTCATTTACGGCCAGATGAACGAGCCGCCAGGAGCGCGTCTGCGTGTTGGCTTGGCTGGTCTGACGGTCGCCGAGTACTTCCGCGATGTTGAGCGCTCCGACGTGCTCGTGTTCATTGACAACATCTTCCGCTTCACGCAGGCCGGTTCCGAAGTGTCAGCACTTCTGGGTCGTATGCCCAGCGCCGTGGGGTATCAGCCCACGCTGGCCACGGAAATGGGTGAGTTGCAGGAGCGCATTACGTCCACCAAGGACGGCTCGATCACGTCGGTGCAGGCCATTTACGTTCCGGCCGACGACCTTACCGACCCGGCACCGGCCGCGGCCTTTGCCCACCTCGACGCTACGGTTGTTCTTAACCGTAAGATCACCGAGCTTGGCATCTACCCCGCCGTTGACCCGCTCGACTCCACCTCGCGTATTCTCGATGCGCAGTACCTCGGCGAACGCCATTACAACGTGGCCTCGCTTACGCAGCGTATTCTGCAGCGCTACAAGGAACTGCAGGACATCATCGCCATTCTTGGTATGGACGAGTTGTCGGAAGACGACAAGCGTATCGTAGGACGTGCGCGTCGTCTGCAGCGCTTCATGTCGCAGCCGTTCCACGTGGCTGAACAGTTCACGGGTATTCCCGGCAAGTATGTGAAGCTTGAAGAGACGATCTCGTCATTCGAGCGCATTTGTGAAGGCGAGTTCGACAAGCTGCCGGAGCAGGCGTTCTTCATGGCCGGTGGCGTAGACGACGTGGTCGCCAACGCCAAGAAGCTCCAGGGCTGAGGCGCACGTGGCCGGGACGTTGCAGGTCTCCGTGATTTCGCCGGAGCAGGTGTTGTTTGAAGGGCCGGCGTCGGCAGTGACGGCGCCGGGCTTCGACGGCGAGATGGGCATTCTGCCCATGCATGCACCACTCATGACGCTGCTCGGCAACGGGACGTTGCGCATTGAGTCTACGGGCGGCATGAAGCAGTTCCGTGTGTCCGGCGGTTTTCTGCAGGTCGTAGACGACACGGTGCGTGTGGTAACTGAAGAAGCCAGCGCCGTAGCGTAAGTCATCACGGCAGGTGGTGTGAACGAACGGAGATCAACGCGAACGTTGGTCTCCGTTTTTGTTTGCGTGTCGCACGTCACGGTCTCGCAGGCGCCAGCCGGATTACGGCCCCCGGAGGACGTGCAGCTCGCAACCGTTTGACGCGATGGAACCGTCCAACGTGTGTCACGTAGTAACAGCAGGTTTTCGCGTCCGTCACTCCCTGGAGTTTTCTATGTCGTCTTTTCCGTCCGATTGTGGTTTGACCGTGCAGCGTCGTGCGCGCGCCGCAAGGTTCTGTTCGCTGTCAGTGTTTGCGGGTGCGTTGTTGATGCTGCCGTCGGTGGTACAGGCGCAGGCGCTTAACTACCCCGCCATGCAGATCCCCACCGTGTCATACCGTGATTACAGCGCGGTGCTGGTGGGAAGCAGGGGGTCGATGGCCATGTTTCAGTGGCGCGAAGGGATCTCTGATGAACTGCACCTCGGGCTTGATGCCGGCTTGTACGATTCGAGTGTGCCGGGCGCACGTACCGCGTTGTTTGTGGCCGGCAATCTGGGCTATGAACTCACGCGTGCGACCGATGATCAGCCGATTGATGTGCTGTTGACCACCGGCCTTGGGCTCTCGATCAGAAACAGTCGTACGAGCGTGCGTTTGCCGCTGGGCGCGTCAATCGGTCATCGGTTTGAGCTTGATCAGGGCATGGCCGTGACACCCTTCGTACATCCGCGCGTCTCGATTGATATTTGCTCGAGCTGTTCACCGAGAGGTCGCAGTCAGTCCGATGTGTCGCTCAACTTTGACGTTGGCGGCAACTTCGAAATCAACCGTCGCCTTGCCATCCGTGCGGCGGTGCTGTTCAGTGGCGCTGAACAGTACGGCAGCGATGAAGCGGTAGCGGTGGGATTGGTGTGGACGCCTGAGGGGTTGCGGCGGTAGAAGCGAAAACGCCGGCTGGCGAGGCACGCGGGTGGTTACCTGTCGTGCCTCGCCGCTGCTAGCCTGCCGCCAGCCCGCGCCGCTCCACCAGCGACTCCAGAACGTCGACTACGCGCCGAGTGCTGCCGAGCCCTTCCTGCACCAGCTCCCGGGCCTGTACGCCGTTCTGGACGCGTACAAGGTCGTTTTCAGACCACAGTGCAAGCTGCGCCTCGATTTCTTCGCTTGAGTGCACGCGTACCGCACCTCCACGCTGCAGCAGCTCACCGGCCTCCCGCGCATTCGCATACTGAGGGCCAAAGAGCACGGGAATGCCAAAGGCTGCCGGTTCGAGCACCGAATGCAGCCCGGCGCCGTGAAAGCCACCGCCCACAAATGCCATGGTGCCGAGCGCGTACAGGTCGCCAAGCACACCAATGCGGTCTACCAGAAGTACGCGCCACGGGGCGCGCGGATCGCGTTCCGACTCCGACAGGCGCACCAACGGCAGTTCGAAGCGCGCGGCCCAATCACTGATGGGCGAAAGGTGGGACGGTGTTGGTTCGTGTGGCGCGATGATCACACGTGCTGTTGGATACGCTCGCATCCACTCGAGCAACGCGGGCAGCAGCGCCGCCTCGTCAGACGGCCAGGTGGAACCGCACACGAGTACCTGATGGGTTGACGGGTTAGGACGCAACCTGCTGGCGGCATCTTTCGCGTCGTTTCGCGGTAGCTCGTCTGCTGCCCCAGCCGCCGCACTTGGCAGCAACGAGCGCACCCAATGGTTCGCATCTACGGCCCGCGCGCGCGCCCACACCTGGTCCATGCGCGTATCGCCGGTCACGCTCACGCGATCGGCGTGCACGCCAAGGGCAACCAGACGTGACGCGTCGGCGTCGGCGATTGCGCCAACAGCGCTGAGCGAGCGGTAAGCATCGTGAAGCAGCGCGCGGGCCATGGCACCCTGTCTCCCCGAGTTGGACGCAAGTGTGGCACTGATCAGCGCCGTGGCTACACCGCGCGCATGTGCTGCCTCCGCGAGAACGGGCCACACATCGAGCTTCACAAAGGCAAGTGCGTCTGGTTGCCAGGCGTCGAGCAACGCTGCGGCTTCGCGCGCACCGTCAAATGGCAGCACGTCGCAGAAATCGACGTTCAGTTTACGCGCAAAACTTTCCGCACTGGGCGAGAAGTACGTGTACGCCAGCTGCCAGTCGGGGTGCGCCGCACGCAGCGCTTCGAGCACGGGACGCGCCTGCAGTCCCTCGCCCACCGAGGGGGCGTGCAGCCATACGAGTGGGCGACGGATGTCACGCTGCGCCGCACTCGCGCGAATGCGACCCAGCACACCGTGACGCAGTGCAAACGAGCGGGTGACCTTGGACTCGCTTTCCGGGGCAAGCCGCGTTGCTACGCGCGCCAATGCGACGGCAACAGCCCAGATCGGACGCAGCACAGGATGCACGAGTGTCGCTCAGGCGAGCGGTGGAATGACGCGCGATCGCAGCACTGCCCGGATGCACATCAGGTGCTCGCGATCGTGCGCGCGCTACGAGCGTGCCGGCTGCGCAGGCGCCGGTCCACTGCTCAGGAGCAGTCCAACTACCACGACGGTCACCGCACCAATCACGTTGTGCCACAAGAACGAAATACTTGGTGCGCCAAACGACACCGCTGCTACCGCAACCATTCCGGAAATCAGTCCGATAAACGCACCGAGTGCGCGCGCGCGGGGCAGCATGGCGAGCAAAAAGACACCGAGAATGGAGCCGTAGAAAAACGAACCAAAGCGATTGACGACTTCAATGAGCGAGCCAAGTGTCGCGGCGTAGGTAGCCACAAAACAGGCGAACAAACCCCACACGGCGGTCGCAATTTTTGATACTTTGAGATAATGCGCGTCGCTGGCCACCGGAACGAACCACCGCTGATAAAAATCCACCACGGTGGCAGTGGAGAGCGAGTTGAGCTCTGCTGCAATGCTCGACATCGCGGCCGCGAGTACGGCGGCGAGGAAAATGCCCGCCAGTCCGATAGGCAGATGATCGAGCACAAAGCGCGGAATGATGTAGTTCACATCGCGCGACGCCTGACCGGTTACCGTTTCGGCCTTGGCCAACGCTTCAGTACGCACGTCGGTGACCACCGCTTCGGCCGAACGGAATGCATCGAGTGCGCGTGACTCTGCGGCCGCATCGCTGGCCGCACGTGCCGACACCACATTGCGCGCGGACTGTTCGCGCTCTACACCGGCGGCGCGATAGCGCTGTTCAAGCGCGGCAAACTCCGCCGGCTGCGCCTCACGCACCTGTTGTTCGTGCGCCGGATTGTAGAGCAGTGGTGGCGCCTGAAAGAGATAGAACAGAAACACCAGCACACCCACCAACAGCACCAGCGCCTGCAGGGGAATCTTCCAGTAGGCGCTCATCAGCAGTGAGCTGCGTGCTTCGTCTACCGAACGGGCGGTGAGGTAACGCTGCACCTGACTCTGGTCGGTACCGAAGTACGACAGCATGAGAAATGTGCCGCCCAGCACACCGCTCCAGAACGTGTAGGTCTTGGTGAGGTCGAACGAAAAGTCGAATACATCAAGCCGGCCCGTGGCACCGGCCACTCGCAGCGCATCATCGAGCGGTACGGGCATGCGCAGCAGCAAGACAATCACAATGGCCGTGAGTGCGGAAACAATCACCACCATCTGTTTGACGTCGGCCCAGGTGACGGCCTGCACACCGCCGAGCACCGTGTAGAGGACTGTTGGTACACCGATGAGTGCGACCGACCACGTGAGATTCCAGCCAAACACCGCGGCAAAGACAACAGCGGGCGCGGCGATGATAGTGCCCGCCGACATGCCGCGCGACATGAGAAACAGAAAGCTTGTGAGCGAGCGCGTCTTTGCGTCGAAGCGCCGCTCGAGGTACTCGTACGCCGTATAGACCTTCGCACCGTGAAGAAACGGCACGAGCGTGACGCCCAGAATCACCATGGCCAGCGGCAGTCCAAAGTAGAACTGCACAAACCGAAGGCCGTCTGTCGCGCCCTGCCCGGTGGTACCAATCAGCGTGACAGCCGACAGCTGCGTGGCCATGACCGACAGGCCAACCGCCCACCATGGCAGGTTGCGGTTGGCCAGAAAGTAGCCTTCGATGTTGACGGTGCCTTTGGTGCGGCGCAGTCCGTCCCATACCACATACACGATGTACGTGACCAGAATGACCCAGTTAATCCAATGCATACCGGGTCAGTTGGCGTAGCGGGCTTGCAGCCACCAGAGCAGCAGCAGCGCGACGACCTGCATGGTCATCACCTGAACGAGCGTGCGTCGAAAGCGGGAGGGTTGTTCGGACATCGGCTGAATGTAGTGCGCGAACGCGTCGCTAGACAAAACCGCCGCGAACTCGCAGCGCTGCTTCGGGGTTGTAAGCAGACACATCTACCCGCGTCGCATGCCGGCTGCGGGTGCGTTTTCCATCTCTGCACCTATTCGCCATGTCCCGAAGCATCTCCCGCAGCACCTTTGCGCTCAGCAGCGCTCTTCTGGTTGCCGCCTTCTCACTCGGCGCACCGTCAGCCGGTCTGGCACAGGCGCCGGCGTCTCCACGCGATTCGGTGAAGGCCACGGTGGGAGGAGCCACCGTCTCGGTGAACTACGGTCGGCCGTCCAAGCGGGGACGGGAGATTTTCGGCGGCCTCGTGAAGTTCGGCACCGTGTGGCGCACGGGTGCCAATGAAGCCACCGCGTTTACCACGACCAAGGCACTGCGATTTGGCAACGCCACGGTTCCGGCGGGCTCCTACACGCTGTACACGCTGCCCGATCAGAGCGGCAAGTGGCAGCTCATCATCAATAAGCAGACGGGTCAGTGGGGCACCGTGTACAGCCAGGCGCAGGACCTGGTGCGCATCCCCCTTACCGTGGAGCAGACGCCCGCAGTAGTAGAACAGATGGCGATTACTGTCACGCCATCGCAAAACGGCGGTGAGCTGGCTGTTCTTTGGGACCGGACCAAGGCCAAGACGAGCTTTGTAGTGGCGCCGTAATGGCAGGGGGTGGTGCGTGAGGCGGGTTCAGCGCGTAGCTTGCGCCGTATAGCTGTTTGTGATTTCCCTCCCGCCTCACGTTCTCCCCTCAGAATGGCTGCCCACACGGTTTCCCGAGGGCTCGATTTACCAATCGCCGGACCGCCCGCGCAGGTGATTCACGCGGCGCGGGCGGTCCGTAATGTCGCGGTACTGCCCGCGGACCTGCTCGGCTTCCGGCCGCGGTTGGCTGTACAGGTAGGCGACACGGTAGCCATCGGGCAGGTGCTGTATCAGGATCGCACCCACGAGGCATTGCGCGTGGTCGCGCCCGCCAGCGGCAAAGTCACGCACGTGCATCGCGGCGACCGGCGACTCATTCTATCGGTGGTCATCGCTATTGATGAGTCCGCCGAACGCCAGAACTCGTCCGGCTCGTCACCGTTTCCATCGTGGAGTGCGAGCGTAGGGCGCGATCGTGTCGCGCTGCGTGCACTGCTGCAGGAGTCCGGGCTGTGGACCGCGCTGCGCACGCGACCGTTCAGCCACGTGCCGCTGCCTGACGCCGAGCCGCACGCGCTCTTTGTCACAGCCATGGATACGCAGCCGCTGGCGCCCAATGTGGATGTGATCATTAATGAGCGAGTCGCTGACTTTAACGCGGGGCTTGAGGCACTGGTCGCACTGGTGGATGCCCCGGTGCACGTGTGCCGGCACGCGGGCTCGAGCGCTGGTAACGGGGTGCAGGGCGTTCGCCTTTCGGATTTCGCGGGCAAACATCCGGCGGGTACGGTTGGCTATCACATTCATATGCTGTCGCCGGTGTCGCGCGAACACAGCGTGTGGCATCTGTGTGCGCAGGATGTGATCCGCATTGGTCATCTTGTGCGCACCGGTACGCTCGATGTCTCGCAGATTGTGGCACTGGGTGGTCCGCTGGTGCGGGAGCCGCGGCTGTTGCGCACGCGTCTGGGTGCGAGTGTGACCGAACTGCTCAGCGGCGAACTCATGGATGGCGAGGGAGGCGGCAACGGTGATGCAACGCGCGCGGACGTTCGTGTACTGAGCGGCTCCGTGTTGACGGGCACACAGGTAGGCGACACTGTGACCGGGTACCTGGGACGATATCATCAGCAAATCAGCGTGATCCCTGAGGAGCAGCGCAGCGATTTTCTGGGGTGGGTGAGTCCGTTCACTTCATCGTTTTCGCATCTGCCCATTTACATCTCGTCGTGGGTGCGCAACGGACGGCGGGCATTTGATACGCGTTTGCACGGCGGACAGCGCGCCATGGTACCGATCGGTGCTTATGAGCGTGTGATGCCGATGGACATCATGCCCACGCATTTGCTGCGCGCTATCACCATTGGCGACGCGGCCTGGGCGGAACAGCTTGGAGCGCTCGAGCTGGACGAAGAGGATGTGGCGTTGTGCAGTTTCGTGTGCCCGGGCAAATACGATTACGGTCCGGCACTCAGGCAGGTGCTCGACCAGATCGCGGCGGAGCAATAAATGAAGCTCGTTCGCAAAGTTTTTGAGGTCACGGGACCGTACGTGGCCAAGGGTGCAAAGTTTGAACGCCTGCTGCCGTTTTACGAAGGCATGGAGACGTTTTTCTTTACGCCGTCAACACGAACGCGCACCGGTCCGCACGTGCGTGATGTGATTGATCTCAAGCGCATGATGCTACTGGTGGTCATCGCGCTCATCCCGTGCATTCTGATGGCGCTGTACAACACGGGCTACCAGATACACTACGTGGTAGAGCAGGGCGGCACGCTGCTCGACAACTGGCAGAGTACGGTGTATCGCGCGAGCGGGCTGCCGGTGCAGACGAGCTCAGTGATTGGATCGATGGTGCACGGCGCGTTGTATTTTTTCCCGATTCTGCTGGTCACGCTCACCGTTGGTGGTACGGCGGAAGTGGTGTTTGCGGTGATGCGCAAAGAGGTGATCAGTGAGGGCTTCTTTGTCACCGGCACACTGATTCCGCTTATCCTGCCCGCTACCACACCGCTGTGGCAGGTAGGATTGGGCACGGCGTTTGGCGTAATTGTTGGCAAAGAGATTTTTGGTGGCACCGGAATGAACTTCCTCAATCCGGCGCTCACCGCGCGCGCGTTTCTGTTTTTTGCGTATCCGGCGCAGCTCTCGGGCGAAGTGTGGGTGGCCGCCGTGCAGCCGGATGGCCGCTCGGGCGCCACGTGGCTGGCCTCGTACGCCGAGGGTGCAGGACATTTGCCCAACCTCAGCTTCATGGACGCCTTCATTGGTCGGATCCCCGGCTCAATGGGCGAAACGTCGGTGCTGGCCATTCTGATCGGCGCCGCCTTCCTGTTGGTAACGCGCATCGGTGCATGGCAAACGATGCTGGGTGTGCTGGTTGGTACGATCGTGACCGCGATTGGCCTGAACATGATCGGGTCGGACACCAATGCCATGATGTCGCTGCCGTTTCATTGGCATCTGGTGCTGGGCGGCTGGGCGTTTGGTACCGTGTTCATGGCCACCGACCCGGTTTCGTCTGCGTTCACCGCGACGGGCAAACTGTACTACGGATTTGGTATCGGGTTGTTGTGCGTACTCATTCGCACCATCAATCCGGCGTATCCGGAAGGCATGATGCTGGCCATTCTGTTCATGAACATGTTTGCGCCGCTTATTGATCACGGCATTGTGAACGCCAACATCAAGCGGAGGGCGGCGCGATATGGCCGGGCGTGAAAGTACGGCGTACACGATTGGCTTTGCGGCCATTGTGTGTCTGGTGTGTGCACTGCCGATTGCCGGTGCGGCGGTGTTGCTGAAGCCGCGCCAGGAGCTCAATCAGCGCATTGACCGGCTTGAAAAAGTGCTGGCTGTGGCCGGACTGATGGAGCGCGACGAAGATCTGTCGGCCGAGGCGGTGGAAGCGCGCTTCAACGAGTACGTGGTGCCGCGACCTATCGATCTGCGCACCGGCGAGTTTGTAGACACGATTGATGTGGCCACGTACGATCAGCGTCGCGCGTCGCGCGATCCGGCGCTGAGTCGCGAAGCTGGCGAAAATGCGGCGCGTGTATTTCGCATTCCGCTGGTCGGCGTGGCGTACGAAGTGGTGACGAATGATCAGTTGCAGGCCATCATCCTGCCCATTCAAGGCTACGGCCTGTGGTCCACGATGTACGGCTATCTGGCGCTCGAACCTGATGCGCGCACGGTGTCCGGCATAACGTTCTACGAACACGGTGAGACTGCCGGCCTTGGCGGCGAGATAGAGAATCCCCGCTGGCAGGCGCGCTGGATCGGTCGCCAGGCGACGGACGAACAGGGTGTGGTGCAGATTGAAGTCATCAAAGGGGCCGCCGGTCCGCCGGAGAGCGATCCGTATCGCGTAGATGGGCTCTCGGGCGCTACCATCACCGGACGCGGTGTGTCGGCCACGATTGATTTCTGGCTGGGACCTGAAGCCTTCGGCCCGTATCTCGAGGCCAAGCGTAACGCATCGCCAGCGAGGACACGCTAATGCTCGACAAAAAATCCAAAGCGGTATTGCTCGACCCGCTCTTCGAAGACAACCCGATTGCGCGTCAGGTGCTGGGCATCTGCTCGGCACTGGCCGTTACTACACTGGTCGCACCGTCGGTGGTCATGTGTCTGGCCGTGACGGTTGTGCTGATCGCCAGCAACGTGAGCATCAGCATGATCCGCAACTACATCCCGTCGAGCATCCGGATCATTGTGCAACTCACGATCATCTCGTCGCTGGTAATCATCTGCGATCAGGTGCTGAAAGCGTTTGCCTTTGGATTGTCCAGACAGCTGTCGGTGTTTGTGGGACTCATCATTACCAACTGCATTATCATGGGCCGCGCCGAAGCGTTCGCGATGCAGAACGGACCCAAGGCCAGTTTCCTGGACGCGGTTGGTAATGGCGTGGGCTACAGTCTGATTCTGTTGTTCGTAGCGGTGACGCGCGAACTGTTTGGGTCGGGCTCGATCATGGGATACACCATTCTGCCGCTTGTTCAAAACGGCGGCTGGTACACACCCAATGGACTGATGGTGCTGTCACCGGCAGCGTTCTTTCTGATTGGCGGACTGATCTGGGCGCTCCGTGCGTGGAAGCCGGCGCAGATTGAAGAAGAACTGGTAGTGCACATCGACCCGCCTGCCCATGTGGACAGCACGCGCCAGGCGGCTTGAGGACATGACATGATCAGTCATTATCTCAGCCTGCTGGTGAAAGCCATTTTCGTGGAGAACATGGCGTTGGCGTTTTTCCTTGGCATGTGCTCGTTTCTGGCCGTGTCCAAGCAGGTAAAGACAGCCGTAGGTCTTGGATTCGCCGTGACATTTGTTCTCACCATCACGGTGCCGCTCAATCAACTGCTGCTCAATCATGTATTGCGTGAGGGGTCGCTGAGCTGGATCAATCCTGCCTTCGCCACGGTCGACCTGTCGTTCCTTGTGTTTCTCACGTTCATCGGCACGATTGCGGCGCTGGTGCAGGTGGTGGAAATGGTCATTGAGCGTTTTGTGCCGGCACTGTACGCGGCACTGGGCGTGTTCCTGCCGCTGATTGCCGTGAACTGCGCCATTCTGGGCGGCAGTTTGTTCATGGCCGAGCGGGATTACGCGTTGGGTGAAAGTGTGGTGTTTGGTGTGGGTTCAGGCATCGGATGGTTGTTGGCAATCGTAGCGCTGGCCGCGGTGCGTGAGAAGCTGCGCTACTCCAATCCACCGGCGGCACTGCGTGGTCTCGGGCTCACGTTCATGGTGACGGGCTTGCTTGCGATCTGTTTCATGGCGTTTGCTGGCATACAATTGTGAGGAACTGATCACATGCTCACGGTGCTGACCGGAGTATCCACGTTTCTGCTGCTCGTGCTGGCGCTGGTGGCGTTGCTGATGGTGGCACGTTCGCGACTGGTGCCGTCGGGTGAAGTCACCATCCGCATTAACGATGACGCCGATCGTTCGCTGCATGTGCCGAGCGGATCAACCTTGCTCTCGACGCTGGCGAGCCAGCAGATTTTTGTGCCTTCGGCCTGTGGTGGAAAGGGCACGTGTGGTGTGTGCACCGTAGAGGTACACGAGGGCGGCGGCGCATTATTGCCAACGGAAACATCGCATATAAGTCCGGGTGAAGCGCGCCGCGGTGTGCGTTTGTCCTGTCAGGTGAAGGTGAAACAGGACATGGATATTCACATTGACGAGAACATTTTCGGCGTGCGTCGATGGAAGTGCAGAGTGCGTTCCAACAACAATGTGGCCACGTTCATCAAGGAACTGATTCTCGAGTTGCCGCCGGGTGAGACCGTACCATTCAGAGCGGGTGGGTACGTGCAAATCGAAGCGCCGCCACATGAAGTGGATTTCTCCCGAATCGATGTGCCGGCAAAGTATCGCGAAGACTGGGAAACGTTTGGTCTGTTCAAGCTGCACTCCACGGTTACCGAGAAGGTGCAGCGCGCGTACTCCATGGCCAACTATCCCGAGGAGCATGACATCATCATGCTGAACGTGCGGGTGGCCACGCCTCCGCCGCGTACATCCGGTTTGCCACCCGGCGTGATGTCATCGTACATCTTCAATCTCAAGCCGGGCGACGAGGTCACGATTGCCGGACCGTTTGGTGAGTTCTTTGCGAAGGATACCAACGCGGAGATGTGCTTTATCGGCGGTGGAGCGGGCATGGCGCCCATGCGCTCCCACATTTTTGACCAGTTCCGGCGGTTGCACACCGATCGCAAGGTCACCTTCTGGTATGGTGCGCGCTCCATGCGTGAAGCGTTTTACGTAGACGATTTCAATGAGATCGCCGCCGAAAACCCGAACTTTGCATGGACGCTGGCGCTGTCGGAACCGCGCCCCGAAGACAACTGGACAGGGGCCACCGGATTCATTCACAACGTGTTGTACGACAACTATCTCTCCAAGCATCCGGCCCCTGAAGACATTGAGTACTACCTGTGCGGACCACCCATGATGCTGCAGGCGTGCATGAAGATGCTCGACTCGCTGGGTGTGGACCGTGAGAATATTGCGTTTGACGATTTTGGTTGATTGCCCTTGAAGTCGTCGCGGGGAGTCTGGCTGCTGCCCATGGTGGTGCTGGGTGCGGTAGTGGTGCTGTTGCTGCGCCCGCTGCGCACGGCGCAAATCGCCGGCATCGAGACACACGCGGTTGCTGGAAGTACAATGGGTACCACGTATCGCGTGCTCTTTGGTGAAGTACCCGCGTCGTACGATTCGCTCAACACGCAACGCGCCGTTGACTCGTTGCTGGCCAGCGTGAACGCCGTGATGTCCACGTACGACAGTTCGTCGGAGCTGTCGCGATTGAACGCGTGGCGCGGCACTGATTCGGTGAGCATTTCGTCTTCGCTCGCCCAGCTGTTGCAGCAGGCGCAAACAGTATCGGTTGCGTCGGGCGGCTACTTCGATGTGACGGTGGGACCGCTAGTGGATTTATGGGGCTTTGGAGCGGCCGGGCGCCGTACCGTTGTCCCTGACAGCGCCGAGATCGATTCGCTCAAGGCGTTTGTAGGTTACGACAAGCTGGAGCTGAGTGCATCGCACGCGCGAAAGCTGCACCCTGGTGTTCAGGCCGACTTGTCGGCAATCGCCAAGGGATACGCGGTAGACCAGGTATCAGATATGCTGCTCGACCGCGGTCTGGCCAATCATCTGGTTGAGATTGGCGGCGAGTTGCGGGCACGTGGTCTCAATCGGCGTGGCAAGCCGTTTCGTGTTGGTATAGAAGAGCCTGATGCCAATGCGGTGCGCGTTCGCACGGCGGTGCTGCTGGCCGATCAGTCGCTGGCGTCATCGGGCAACTATCGTAACTTCTACGAGCAGGACGGGGTACGATACGTGCACACACTCGACCCTGTCACCGCGCGTCCGGTGCGTCATTCGCTGCTTGGTGTCTCGGTGTTGCACAGCGAGTGTGCTCTGGCTGACGCGTGGGCTACAGCGCTCATGGCCGCGGGCCCCGAGCGGGCGTGGAATCTTGTGAAGTCGCAGCAGTTGAGTGCGCTGTTACTGATTGATGCTGGTGACGGGAAGATCGAAGAACGCATGAGCGACGGTTTTGCTGCAGCCGTTGCCGCTGCGAATGGCCGGGGTAGTGCGCAGCAACGCGACTGAATGTCCACTGCATGTCCACACAGAATCAGGAGCACACCGTGATCGTTTTCCTTCTCACACTGTTGATCGTGATTCTGGTGGCTCTGGCCATGTCCATTGGCGTGATTCTGAACGGGCGTCGGCTGCAGGGATCGTGCGGGGGTGTGGGCAGCGGTGATTGTGCCTGTGAGGCATCGGGCAAGCCGGTGTGTGAGGCCAAGCGGGTGCTCACCGCGCAGCGTTAATCAGCGCGTGCGCCGCAGGCTGTACTGTCGCACCATTTGCTGGCCTTCGAGTGGATCAACCTCGATGCCGAGCACGTAGTCGATGCCCACTTCGTGCACCGTGAGTGTGCCGGGCAGTCGAACGGTCGCGACCTGTTCTCCAGAGGGTGAAAACACGAGCCACTCGCCATGCTGGTCTGTGCCGCGGGGATAGCGTCGCACCCACACATGATCGGCGGCGTCAACGAGCATGGCATCGTACGCCGGTATCGTTGGTGGGAACTCCACGGTACTCCATTCGCGTACTGCGCGTGCCTTGTCGCTCTCATTCGCGCCTAACGTATCAAGCCGCTTGAATCGCGCGATGTCCTCAGCGGTGGTCGCCAAGTCGGCGTCGCTATTGCGCAATGCACCGGCGGGCGTGCCATCCAGTGTGAAGGCCATGACGAAGAAGCTGTCGGCTGTACCGATGTAGACGCGTTCTCGGCCGATGGCGAGCACCGGATTCCGGCCGAGCGGATGCGGGCCTGAGCCACCCCCGCCCGAAGCCGTACGCACCACAAGGCGCTCTGAGCCGGCGTGTTCTCCCAACTCTGCACGGGTCACGCCATCGGTGCCTGTGACCCAATACGGTACGATCCACCGCGTACGTCCGGGTGTTCGATCACCCAGCTGCCAGCCGTTATGAACAAACACGCCGCTGCTGTTGCAGGCGCTGTGGTAGGTCGGTCGTTCGCCGAAAACCTCCGAGTCGCCAGCGGATCGCGACAGTACGCCGTCAAGCGCAAACACCGAGATAGAGCGATCACCGATATCCTTTACGTAGAGCGAGTCGCCGCAGCGGCGCAGCCATGCGATGTACTCAAACTCACCCGGTCCCTGTCCTCTGCGCCCGACGCTTCGCGCCAGGCGCCCGTTTGCATCGAAGAAGCGCAGCGACGACAACCCGTCATCTGCAATGACAACGCCACCTTCGGGCAGGCGGCTCACACCCACGGCGCGACCGATAGCGGGCTCACTGAGAGCGCCATCATCGGCGATTGATAACGTTGGTACGCTGTCAATTTGCCACTCGAGTGCCAGCTGATCGTCTGGTTTTTGATCACTGCTGGAGCAGGCAACGAGCAAGCTCAACGTTGCCCATGCGATGCATGGTCCAACTGCGCGCTTCACTGCGGATCTCCCTGCAGCAGTGGCTCCAGCTCCGGTGCACTGGCACCGTTTTCCGTGCACAGTGCAAACTTCGTTTCACCGCTGTGATACATGGCCACACCGGCATGTCGGCCCTGTTTGTCGATCACGAAAAACCTGACGTTGAAGTTGGGTTCACCGCGATCGTTGAGCAGGCGCGATTCTACGGTGTTCGCACGAATGCGCTTGAGCGCTTCCAGCCCCGCGTCCTTGGGATGCATGCCACGCCGCAGGCTCTCTACGATGAGAAACGACGAGAGATTGTACAGATTCGCTTCACCGCGTCCCGTGCTGCCGGCGGCACCAACATCATTGTCTACATACAGGCCGGCTCCAAGAATAGGTGAATCACCGGCACGCCCGGGAATCTTCCACGCCAGGCCGCTGGTGGTCGTGACACCGGCAATGTCGCCTGAGGGTGTGATGCCGTTGCAGTTGATCGTGCCCCAGAAAGAGCCTTCGCGAATGAGACCGTCACGCACCATGCTGAGTCCGGCTTCAAGCCCTGCATCGTTGCCGGGATCGCGCTCGTGGCGTGGTTTGATTGTGCGCTCGCCACCGTCGGGGCTGAGCCAGTGGGCCGGATCAACGCGACGCTTCCACTCGCGCCACAGCTTGCGGCTTGACTCCGTGTTCAGATCGTCTTCAATGGTGAAACCCATGGCGCGTGCGAACTCCTGCGCCCCTTCACCAACGAGCAGATGATGATCGGTGTAGTCCATGACCGCGCGTGCCACGAGCGAAGGGGTACGAACCCCCTCAAGACAGGCCACCGCGCCGGCGCGCCGCTTGGGTCCATGCATGCAGCTGGCATCAAGCTGAATCACACCGTCTGCGTTGGCGAGCGCGCCGTAACCGATACCGTTTTCCGTGGGATCGAGTTCGGGAATGTTCACGCCACCGATAAGCGCATCGAGCACATCATCCCCCGCCGTGATGCGACGGAACGCATGCTCCACCGCGTTTTCTGTGCCGCCGTTCCTGAACTCGAATCCCGAGTAATCGGAAATCACCAGCGGTGACACCGCGCGTCGGATCAGCAGCTCGGGCGCACGGATTGGCGCAAGCGAAGCTGAAGGAGCAGCGCTGCCGGCGGCGAGTGTGTTGAGCGGGCTGCCAAGTGCCAGGCCGGCTGCGGTAAAGCGAATGAAGTCGCGACGGGAGGTTGCCATGGAGTCTGACATCAGAGTCGGGGCAGGAGGGGCGGGCGGGATGCATGCGCCGAAGCGCACTACTGGCGACTCCCTATTCTACGTGTCTGAACACGACTCCGTGCATAGATTAGGGCGCATGCTCATTCTTCTGCATGGTGCAGTCGGCGATCAGACACAGCTGTACCCACTGCGCGAGCAGCTGTCGCGCCCTGATGTGCACAGCCTGAACTTCGCCGGACACGGCGCGCGCACGCTGGACGCCAGCCCGTTTCGCCTTGAAAGCTTTGCCGACGATCTGCTCGCCTGGCTTGACAGCAACGCGAGCGAACCCGCTGACATCTTCGGTTACAGCATGGGTGGCTACGTGGCGCTCTACGTTGCGGCTCTGCATCCGGAGCGCGTGCGCTCGGTGTTCACGCTCGGCACCAGACTGCGATGGACACCGGAGGCGGCGGCGGAGATGTGCGCACAGCTCGATGCTGCGAAGATCGCCGAAAAAGTGCCAAGGTTTGCCGCACAGCTTGAGGGTGTACACCGCGCAACAGGCTGGCAACGTGTGCTTGCACTCACCTGTGACGCATTGCGTGCACTTGGTGAGAAACCGTTGCTCACCGATACGCTGTTCGCTCGCATCAGCTGCCCTGTGCGACTCGCGGTTGGCGACCGCGATCTTACGGTAGCTGTTGAGGAAGTTCGCGATGCATCGCGTTTATTGCCGAAGGGCGAGTTCGAAGTGCTGCCCAACACGCCACATCCCATAGAGCGCGTGTCGCTGCAGCGTTTGGTGTTCACGCTGCAGCAGTTTCATGCGTCAGTCGATCGTTCGCTCAAGGGAAAGCAGGAGTAGCAAACGTACAACGTTCACCCACAACGCCGACGCGCGGAACGTTACGGCGCGGGTGACGGCGGAGTGGGTGCCAGCTTGCCGGCCAGACTATCCGCGCGACGTGCCGAATCTGCAACGCGCTTGGCGGCCGCCGCTTCACGCTTGCGAATGAGCGTGCTCAAACGCGAACGTGGCAGAGTCCAATCGGGCTTGGTCCAACCACTCTTTTCAATCGCCGACAATCCACCACCGGCCGGCCGGAACGCGTCTTCAAACTCGGCGTACTTGGACCCCGGATTCCAGAGCGCCCAGCTCTTGAGACCCGCGTCATACGTGCCCTGAATCTGTTCGCGCAGCGCCGCCGCACCGTATTGCGCTCCGCGAATGCTCATGGCTTCAAGCCACGGCATCACTTCGCCAACTGTCGCATTGGCTGAATCGCGGATGTATTCCGTACGCTCCACCGCGTCGGCCATGGAAAAACGGATGATCTCATACGGACTCGAAATCGGTTTGGCCAACCCGTACAATCCCGGCGCGTAGTGCGACGGATACGTCATGGGCAGCACAACGTCGGCCACCGAGATGATTTTCTCCCAGTTCTGTCCGATGGCCACATCACCTTCAAGGTGTGTGACCAGGCCGAATACATCGGCGGTCACGGGCACATTCAGATCGGCCAGTTTCTCTTTTGAATAAACGATGAAGTCGCGGATGTTGTCTTCACGCGAAACATCGTTGGCTCCGGGATAACGCATGACGGCACGCGCCGAGTTGGTCACGTCGGGGAATCGCACGTAGTCCCACTGCAGCTCCGAGAAGCCCATTTCAAGCGCTTCACGTGCAATGGCAATGTTGTAATCCCACACCCGCTTGTCGTACGGGTTTACCCACGGTCCACCCTTGTTGTCTTTCCAGACGCTGCCGTTCTGATGACGGATTGCCAGCTCCGGTTTCTTTTCGGCGAGCATGCGGTCCTTGAACACAACGATGCGCGCGATGGGATAAATGCCGTGCGCGATCAGCGTATCAACAAGCGCTGGCAACCAGGTGGTCGCCGGACGCCCATCGGCGCCAATCTCGAGCGCTAATGGAATCTTCGTCCCTTTGTACGACAGGTAGGTGTCGGACTCTTTGATATCGATGATGAATGCGTTGATCTCCGTCTCATCAGCAATGCGGATGAGGTTGTCCATGCGCGACCGCGATCCCGATGCCCAGGCGTTCACATACAGTGCACGCACTGAATCGGGACGCGGCACACGGCGCGACAAACGCGCCGCCAACGTTGTATCGTCGGGTGCAAAGCCTGCCGCCGCTGTTGAGTCGGCCACACGAACGGAGTCGGCAATGCGCAGCGAATCCGACACGCGGTCCTGAACGGCGCTGCTGTCGGCTGCTGCCGCCATGGCCTGCTCACTGTTGGCCACCGTGTCAGAGCGCGCGGAGTCACACGCGGCAAGCGACACCAATACCACAGATACCATTGCTGCACGAGCAGCAATCAGACGCACTGAAAAGACAACCACTGCTGCGACTCCACGTCGAATGCCGGCCTGAGGGACACGCACCGCCAAGACGCGGTGCGTAACGTGGAAAGCTAGTGGCGTTCACGATTGCTGTTCAGTGGAGCTCTTCTGCGCGCGTGACCTTTGGCACACTTGCCGGTTGCCGACGTCAGCAATGGGGTGGCCCGTGACCACTCTCAGTCACGGCGCGTCGAAGGAAACACCGCACGCTCGCGTCCGCTTACCGGGATACTCATGGCCAGCCCTACACCACCACGTCCGCAAACGCCAAACGCCGAACCAATGCTCAACAGCGAGCGCATCGGTCCGGCGGGATTGGCGTTTCTGATCGGGCTGGTGATCGCCTGGTTTGTTCAGGTGGTCTGAGCCCTGCGAACTCGCTTTACATGCGCGTCGGTGGCCCGATGGCGCGGTCCAGCTCGGCCTTGGCCGCGTCCAGCTCCTTGCGCAGCACGTCGGCCCTCTCGAGCGCATCGCGACCCACCTTCTGGTCAACGCGCGTCGTCATGCCGGCCAGGTACGAGATGTGCGCCTGCAGCCCCGGCTTGCCGTACCGTACCGGCGCCGTGAGCAGCTTTTCATTGACCGCGACAACCTTGGCCAGCGTGTCGGCGGCCTGAGCGCCGGCAGCGCGCAGACGTGTCTCAGCGGCGCGTGAACGCTGCACGACGGCGTTTACTTCCGCCACCATTTCACGCATGCGCGTATTGTGCGCAAACTGCTCTTGCAGGTCGGCCGCGGTGATACCTTCAGCCGCAAGACGCGGGTCAATGAGCACGGTGAGTGGCACCGTCTGCGACTGGTCGCCAACTGATACGCGCACCTGATACTCGCCCGGCGGCGCACCAAAGCCGTTCTGGTGCTGCACGCCCCACGTGAAGCGGTTGAAGCCTTCACGGGCCGAAACGAGGTTCATCACGGGAGCCGGCGTACCGTCGGTGTTGCCGTCGCGACCGTACATCATGGCCTCATCAGGATCGTCTTCACTGGGACGACGACCACGCTGCGGTGACGCAGGACGCACTCCGCTCTTGTAGCTATTGACCAGCTGACCTGCTGCATCGCGGATTTCAATGCGCACGGTGTCGGTTGTTGCGGCACCGAGGTGGTAGTCCACCTGCGGGCCGAGGTAGAGGGCGCCGGTGTTGGTGCGATAGCCGGCGCGCGGTGTGTACACCTTGAGCGCTGCAGACGCACTGGTGTTGGCCACCTGCGGCAGCGCGGAGACGTTGTCAATAATCCAGTTGCCGCGTCCCTGCGTGGCGACAATGAGGTCCTTGTTGTGCAGCACAATGTCCTGAATCGGCACGTTGGGCAGATTCAACTGAAACGACTGCCAGCGCTTGCCGTTGTCGAACGAGATGTGCATGCCGAACTCAGTGCCGGCATACAACAGTCCCTCGCGCTCGCGGTCTTCGCGTACCACACGCGTGGGATGATCGCCGGGGATTCCGTTTTTCCCGTCGGTCAGTCTGGTCCACGTCTGTCCGTAATCGTCAGTGCGATAGAGGTACGGTGCGTAGTCGCCGAGCAGGTAGCGATACACCGCGTAATACGCGGAGCCGGGGCGATGCGGCGAGGCATCAATCCACGCCACCCGGCCACCCTCAGGCAGGTCCTTGGGTGTGATGTTGGTCCACGTCTTGCCGTCATCGCGGGTGATGTGGAACGGACCGTCGTTGGCGCCGGTCCAGATCACGCCCTTCTCATGCGGCGATTCGGTAATCGCGTACAGCGTGCTGTAAAACTCTTCGCCGGTGACGTCACGTGTAATCGGTTCACCACTGGCACCCTGACAGCAGTCGGGAAACTCAGTGAGGTCGGGCGACATTTTTTCCCACGTCACACCCTTGTCGCGTGTGCGATGCAGGTACTGCGTGCCGTAGTACAGCACATTGGGATCGTGTGGCGAGTACGCCATGGGGGCCACACGTTGAATACGATAGATCAGATCCTGTCCGGCGTTGCCATACAGCGACTGTCCACCAATCCAGTAGTTGCGTGACTGACCGGTTTCCGTGTTGCGCACCGAGAACTGTCCCTTGCACGACCCGTAGATGATGTTCTTCTCTACCGGGTGCGGCATGATCGGACCGGTTTCACAACCGGGGCCGGTGCGCAGGTTCTCAGTGTCAAACGGGTTGCCCACGCTGGACATGATCCAGGTGCTGTTGTCCTGCTGCGCCGAATACAGGTTGTAGGGAAAGTTGTTATCGGGCACAACACCGTAGAACTCTGCCGTTGGCTGATTGCGCTGCGTGGACCAGGTGCGACCACCGTCGTACGACACATTGGCGCCGCCGTCGTTGGCCTGTACCATGGCGTTGCCATCGTTCGGATTCACCCAGATATCGTGGTTGTCCCCGTGCGGTGTGCGGAAAGGCGTGACGGTCTTGCCGCCATCCTGCGAGCGATAAAGCGTTTCGGCGCCGGCGTACACGACCTCAGCGTTGGTGGGGTCGGTGCCGAGCGTGGTGTAATAAAACGGACGCGTGATGAGTCCGGGTGTGCTGTTCATGAGCTGCCAGTTTTCGCCGGCATCGTCGGAGCGATACAGACCGCCACCGGGCAACGCTTCCACGAGCAGGTACACGCGCTGCGGATTGGCGGCGGTTACACCGATGTTGCCCTTTCCGGTGAGTTCACCCGGCAGTCCTTTACCCGTTTTTTTCCATGTGTTGCCGCCGTCGAGGCTCTTGTACAAGCCACCTTCCCGCGAGCCGCTGATAATCGTCCACGGCTTGCGCTCAATGCGTGCCATCCAGGCGTACACCACGTCGGGATTGCCCGGCATGATCTCCACGTCAGACGCGCCGGTGCTGTCGTTGAGATAGAGTGTCTTCTTCCACGCTTTGCCACCGTCGAGTGTCTTGAAGACACCGCGTTCGGTACCGCGCTTGAACATGTCGCCGTTGGCCGCAACCCAGACAACATCGGCGTTGGACGGATGAATGCGCAGTGCACCGATCTGTCCCGCATTGTACAGGCCGGCAAACGACCACGTATCACCGGCATCGTTGCTGCGGTACACGCCGCGTCCTGTTGACACGTTGCTGCGCGCGCCATCGGCGCCGGTGCCTACGTACACGATGTTGGGATTGACGTCGGCGACTTTGATATCGCCAACGGAGCCAAGCGGGATCTGCCCGTCGCTGATGGGCTGCCAGCTCTCGCCGGCATCACGCGTGCGAAACACGCCGCCGGATGCGACGCCCATGTAAAAGGTGCGCATTTGCGACGGCACGCCGGTGACCGCGTTGACACGGCCACCAACTGAGTGGCCGACGTGGCGGTACTGCATGCCCTGCAGCAGCTCGGGGGACACCGCCGGTGCAGGCGTTGTGGCCGCCGGTTGGGCGAAAAGAAAGGCTGGCGCACACAGCGCAGCGACGAGGGATGCAAAAGCGGGCTTGCCCATGATCATCAAAACTCGCGGGTCGGTGGAAAAACAGCGGGAAACTCGAGCGGGCCTGCACCCTCGCGGGTGTGGGCACGCCTCTGTGAGAACTACGCACGGTTGGGAGGAGTGTTGTGCTGCACGGGGCGTTGCCGGATCGGACTTCAGGTGGGCAGGCGGTCGCGCAGCAGTCTGCCGTCCGGGCCGGCTATCCAGGGCACCCAGGCCAGCGCCACCACCTGCACGTGTACATCGGTGCTTTTGGGGCGCACCGTCACCGTTTCCAGGTCGTCAACCAGTGCGTCGTACGCGTCTGCGTGCAGTGCCAGCTCCTCCTCAATGCGCGATTCGAGGTCGGCCAATGCCTGGACTGCTGCTTCGTGCGTTTCCGTTGCGCGTTCGACGCCGCCGGCTGTTTTCTGCGCACGACCGGCGCTGCGCGCTGCCGTGCCGATTTTGTTCACGGTGGTGGCACTGATCTTCTTGCGCCCGAAAAACGCGCCCAGCAGTGCACTGCCAACGGTGATCGCGGTGTTGAACTTGGCCTGTGAGGCTGTGCTCTCCTTATCCTCGATCACCTGCTCGGTGCGACGCACTTTTTCCCTTGCTGTTTCCAGTCGCGTCGCGTATTTGCTGCGCACCTGGGCAATGCGTGCATCACTTGCTTCACGAGCGGCCAGTTGCAATCGGGTACGGAATGCACCTTCGTCTTCGTCAACGTGCGATACGAGTTTCAGCTCTTTGCTCTGAAACAGTGTGATGCCATCGCTTGTGGTGATGAACTTTTTCAGTGTTCGCGCCCAGGTGGCGTAACTGCGCACGTTGGCGGCCACGGAAGGCACATCATCGTACGCGCGTCCGACATGTGGTTCGTGGTCGAGCCCGTTGACATCGAGCGCAACTGATTCCGCTGTATCCCAATCGAGTGCCAAGACGCCGTTTTCAATGGGTGCCAGCCACACCGCGCGGCGCTGTTCGCTCACTCCCAGCTTGGCCTGACTATACGAGACGTCGGCCGCACCCAGCACTGCGGGGCGCCAGGTTACGAGCGATTCATCGACAGTGGCGGGTAGCCACACCTGCGGGATGTCGGGTGGAATGACGGGGGCGTGGGCCGTGGCACTTGCTTCACCGACGGCATCGTTCACGATTGCGGCGGCCACGTTGATCTGTGCGTGCGCTCCAGCGCCGTTATCGGGCTGTTGATTTCCCTGGTCGAGCCGTCTGATCTGCTCCCTCGTCATAGGACCTGCCAGATACGACATGGCCCAACGCGTCTCGAAAATCGCCGGCTCATTTTCATGCACACTGTGCATGAGAAACACACGCTTGCCCAAACTGGAGATTGTGCGCTCCATGGCGCCGCGGTCGAACGGTGCATCTCCCGAGGCACCGGCCAGGCCATCCATCACGCGCGCCTGATCGCGCTCCGTCTGCAAACGTCCAATGAACCAGAGGCCGGTGTTGGACAAACCCTTGTAATCGAGATCCACGGGATTCTGCGTCGACAACACCACACCAAGCCCAAACGCGCGCGCCTGTTTGAGCAGCGTGAGCAGCAGCTGCTTTGACGGCGGATTGGATACGGGTGGCATGTAGCCGAACAGCTCGTCAATGTAGAGCAGCGCGCGCAGCGATCCCGTACCCGGTTGCTGGCGCATCCACGCGATGAGATCGGCCAGCAGCATGGTCACAAAGAACATGCGTTCGGCGTCGTTCAGGTGTGCAATCGACAACACCGAGACACGCGGTTTGCCGGCCGGTGTGAACAGCAATCGTCCGGCGTCGAGCGCGTCACCCTGCATCCACGCCTGAAATCCGGGCGACGCCAGCAGGTTGTTGAGACGCATGGCCAGCGCGGTGCGATCTTTGGCGGGGAAGACTGTGTCTACCGGCATCACACCGATCTGCGAAAACGGCGGCGACTGAATCGCGCCGATCAGTGCGGCAAGATCGAGGTCCTGCCCGTTGCTCCAGAAATGTGAAAAGAGGTTGGACAACAAGACATGTTCGCGGCTGCTGATCGGATCGGCGTCAATGCCCAGCAATGCCAGTAATCCGGTGGCGGTTGTGGCAATGCGTTCAGCGAATGTTTCGGTGTCATCACGCACGGCTGCGGGCGGCGCCGCAAACCCCTTGAGCAATGAGATCGGTCGTCCCGCCGTGCTGCCCGGGGTGTACAGCGTGACCTCGGCCGCATCGCGCAGGCGCTGAATACGTACGCCGTCCTGGCCCCACTCGCTCAGTCCCTTCTCCCACCGCGCGGCCATGCCGGCGGCGAACTCGGCCACCGATTTTCCGGCTGCGGTGGCCTGCTGTGCATCCACCCACGGTGCAAAATCTTCACCGCGCAGGTTGGGAAAGGTGAGTGCGATGTTGCCCAGATCACCTTTGGGGTCGATGGCGATCACCGGAATGTGATCAATCGCGGCTTCTTCGAGCAGACCGATGCCGAGTCCGGTCTTGCCGCTGCCGGTCATACCAATAATGACCGCGTGCGTGGTGAAGTCTTTGGAGTCGACCAGCACCATTGCATCGCGGCGTTCGCGAGCCGGCAGGTCGTATTCGCGTCCGATGTAGAACGCGCCGAGTTTTTCGTAATCGTGGTTCATGCCACCGAACTTATCCTTTGGACGCGCGCGCCGTGCCCTCCACATCGCGTCCGGGATACACGGCTACCGTGGAGCCATCAGCAAGGAAGGTGGACACCGGTGCTTCCGAGAGCGGTGCCACCCACGATGGTCCGTATAATCCGGCAATGTCGGCCTCAAGAAAGCATTCGGCCAGTGGCGTGATATTCCAGCGCGGATGCTCCACCTCATACTCGCGCGTCGCCAGCGGTCCACGCCCGGTGTAGCCCCAGTAGTGTTCCGCGATGAACTCCTCCACGGATCCGGCACGCATGGGGCGGGGGTCACCATTGGCCAGGGCGACAACGCGCTCCCACGCGCCATCCCGCTTCCATTCGTAAAGCAGGGTGCGCTGCGGGGTGCCGTCGTCTGAAGGTACGCCCTGGATGTTGGCGTCGCGCATGGGCGTGGCCACGTACGGCTCACCGTACAGTGTGCGCGCAACCCACGCGATGGCAAAGCGCGGTACACGTTCCTGCACAAAAACCACACCGCGTCGCCACGTACCGTCGGGTGCCTGTCGCTTTACATAAAAGCGCAGGTTGACCTCGGGAAAGCGTGTGTGCAGCGGAATGGCCATGCCGCGCACGCGCACCTGCTCAAAGCGAAAGGCCACCACGCTGGCCAGCGCATCGCCGCGCCACAGATCGAGTTCAATGCCTCTGGGCAGCAGCGACGTGAGCAGCCGCTGATCTACTGCCCACGTCAACATCACCAGATCGTACCATGCCGCCGTCAGGAACGGACGTTTCTTCATTGAGCAATCGTTGAAGTCTGACAGCGGTGTGGCGGCTGGTCAGTCGGAAAGTGTTTCCCGGATTTTTCTGTACCCGACACGCAGATCCTCGGCCAGTTTGCGTGCTGTTTCTGTCATTACATCACCAACTTCGCTGGCCGTTCCCTTGGCTTCACCGCTGGCGGTGGTGAGGCGCTCGCGCAGCGCATCAAGTCGCGTTTCGAGTGCTGCGAATTCGTCTTTGGCGTCGCGCGATGCAAGATGCAGTTTCAGGCGCAGCTCGTCGCGTTCGCGTTCGAGAGATACAAGCAGCTCGTCAAGTTTTTCGTTCCATGAGGACAAGGGAAAGCTCCTTGGTGTTTGGGTTAGAACTCGCGGCGTTTCATTTCCTTGAACAGTTCGCGCGCATCTCCGGTGCGTTCTTCGTCGCCACGTGTGGCTTCGATCGTGGGGTCGAACGACGGTCGCTGCTGCGGTTTCTTCTGTTCCGCTTTGCCGGTGGTTTTCCGGATCAACGCCTTCAGCTGTGAATCCTTCACGGTGGCCTCGTCTGCGGGTGGAGGGAAACTGCCTTGTGAAAGTTAGCGATCAGAGCCTGTCCAACGTAGCGAGCGGTGTCCAGCGCGCCCCGGGCTAGCGGGGCTGGCTGATACCCAGAAGTTGCCGAACCGCGTGTATTGCCGCCTGGCCGCCGGCCGTTTGGGGGGCCATGACGTCATGATGACCGAGTCCGTCTACGGTGACCACGCGCACCTGATCGCCCTTCGCCCGCGCGGCCGCCGCAAACGATTCAACCGCCGCGGGAGTGGCAATGCGATCCCGCGCCCCTGACACGTGTACGTGCGGAACGCCCAGCGGCAGTCGTTGTGCGGGTGAGACCGCAGCGTATCGCTCAGGTACCGTTGCGGGCAATCCGCCGAGTACCGACTCCACCGCCGGATTCCCGCAGGTTTGCAGCTGGCGCGTCTGATATTCCGCCATATCCATCACACCGCCCAGCGACACTACGCCATGCACGGTGAGTGGCGCCTGGGCATAAAGCGGACTGTCCGCACGGTGCCGTGATCGCGTGGGCAGCCACGCAGCCAACTGGGCCCCCGCCGAGTGTCCGATGGCCACGATGCGTGTGGTGTCGAGCGCGTGCGACTTTGCGAGCTCCCTCACAAAGTCTGTGGCTTTCGCCACATCGGCAAAGGTGCCGGGCCATCCCCCCCCCGGATGGTCGTAGCGGCGGTATTCCACGTTCCACGTGGCCATGCCGGCGTCGGTGAGCGCTTCGGCCAGCGGCGCCGAGTTGCGGGCGCTCGCGTACGGCGAATACCAGCATCCGCCGTGCAGCACGATCACGAGGGGATGCGGTCCCGGACCACCGGGTATGCGCAGCTCGCCGAACTGCAGCGAATCGGATCCGTACGCCATGCGCGTACCGTTATCGCGCAGTGGCAGCGCATTGATGTCGGCCGGTTGCAGCAGCTTGACCGCGGGCGCGTTTTGCGCGTGCACCCCGTGCAGTGGTGCTATGGAGAGCGCGAGTGGCAGCGCGGCCACGCTCAATGCAAGCACTGATGCGCGTGCGCAGGCAACGATGGTTGGCAAGGCAGAACGAGAGTTCATCACAAGATGAGGGACGTGAAAACGAGGCAAGATGACATCGGTAAAAATGACAAACACAGCACTCGCGGACGTGATACCAAGTCTAACGGTTTATCGCTGGCTCCATGCCGAATCGAGCGTCTGTTGCAGATCGCGCGACGAGTATGGTTTGGCCAGTACGTGTGTGATGCCACGGCCGCCCGATTGCACAAGATGATCATGCTCCAGAAAACCTGTGGTCAGCACAACCGGAAGTCCGGGCTGGGTTTCGTTCGCCCGTTGTGCAAGTTCGATTCCCGACATCGCCGGCATGGACAAGTCAGTGAGCAGGCAGTCGGCCGCAAAGTCTTCGCTGCCCAGGTACTGCGCGGCAATCACAGGCTCGGTGAACCCAACTACGCTCCACCCCAGTCGTTCAAGCAGACGCGTGGTGGCCATGAGCACCGCGGGTTCGTCGTCCACCACCATGACGCGACGGTCTTCGTGGCCGCGTGTCTCCACCGGTGTGTGATGTTTGGTGAGCGGAAGCGTGTTGGCCAGCGGCAGATAGACATGCATGCTGGTGCCTTGGCCCTGTACACTGTGCGGCACCACGATGCCCTTGAGCGCGGTCACGGTGCCGTGCACCATCGCCAGCCCGAGTCCGGTACCACGTCCCGGACCTTTGGTTGTGAAAAACGGCTCGAAGGCGCGCGCCATGACGTCGGCGTGCATTCCCGATCCCGTGTCGGAGACGGTCAGCTCCGCTACGCGCTCCATGTCGGGAAAGGCGCTTTCGAGCACAGAGTTGCCGGCGGGGCGAACCACTGCGACATGCAGACGAAGCGACCCGCCGTGCGGCATGGCGTGCGCAGCATTGGTTGCCAGATTCAACAATACCTGTTGCAACTCGCCGGCCTCAGCGAGCACCACAACTGGTGTGTCGGGTGGCGTGAAGCTGGTTTTTACCGATGGCGGCAGCGTGGCGCGCAGCAACCGCTCCGTTTCGGCCACCAGCTCGCCAAGATCGAGTGCTGCACGCTCGTTCTCAAAGCCTTTCGTAAAGGTCAGAATACGACGAACCAGCACCCGTGCACGTTCGGCCGACTGCCGGATGTCGCGCAGCATGGGCTGCACCGCATGATCCGATGTCAGCTGCGCCTGCACCGACTCGGTGTTGAGCACGATCGGTTGCAGCAGGTTGTTGAAGTCATGCGCGATGCCGCCGGCGAGCGTACCGATTGCTTCCAGTTTCTGTCCCTGCTGCAGTCGCAACTCCAGCGTGCGCTCGCGGCCGACGTCGCGCAGCGTGCAGAGCACATGCGTCACGTGACCCGACTCATTGCGTACCGGCGACATGGTGCCGGAGAGCACCAGGGGCTCGCCCGCACGGCCCGTCGATTGAATGCTGCCCGCCCATGCCTGGCCTTCAAGCAACGGCGTCCATTGCGCCAGTTCGGTGAGGCGAAGCCCGTCGGGCACCAGCTCGCGGGCGGTACGGTTGGCGTACGCTACCTCACCGTCAATGTCCATCAGCACCACCAGTCCATCGCTCTGATCAACGGCGACCGCCAGTTGCGCTGAACGTTCTTCGGCCGCCAACCGGCGTGTGGCTTCGTTCCCCAAGCCGTTGGAGAGCACGGCAATTGAAAGCGTCGTGAGTGACGCGAGTAAGAGCAGACTGATGGAGTTGACCGCCCACATCACGGTGGCATTCGGCATGTCGGCCGCCCACGCAAACGCGCCTTGCTCAACAAACACACCGAGGGACAGCAGCGTCAGCGCCGTGATCACAAGACACGTCACGCCGGTGCGCAGCCCGAGCAGCACCGCACCGACGATGGGGAACGCCATTACCCACAGAAATCCCGCTGCTTCAAATCCGAATCCAGCCAGGAAATACACGCCCAGCACCAGCGGTAACGCCGTGAGCGCCAACGCGCGTACGACATAGGAAAGTCGGCGTGCGAGCAGCAGAGCAAACAGTATGAGAAAAAACACGGTGTCGACGAACACCACCAAGTGTTCGCCTTCCCGCAGCGCCAACCACACGGTGGGCACGTAACCGATGAGCCCAAACACCGCCATGCCAAGCAACACGGCCGCCAGAATGCGCAGTCGCCACGCCTGCAGCGGTGTACCAACAGGTGGTGCGATCCAGTCAAGGATGCGTCGCAACTGACGAAAGCGAATCAGATTCGGCTCGGTGGTCATGACGCCGAATGTGCGGTACCAAGGCGGTGTTGCGCCATCCCATGGCTAAGCCTGCCTGTTGCGCGGTTTCGCTCCGGGTGTTGCGCTGATCGTTCCGTCCATTGATTGTGCTTCAGTATTCTGTGATGCAAACACGTTGCCGTTACCTTCACGCCATTTCCGGGAGTGCCAGTTACATGACGATTTCCAAACCAGCCGCACGCAAGCTTGCCACCCAGGTAGAGTGGACGCTGCTTGAATCCAGCTATGCGCCCTTGCTGAAAGAGATCACGCCGGGTCGTCTGAAACAGAAGATCACGCGGGCGCGCAAGCTTCAGGACAAGTACCGTGACCTGGCGCGGCAGCAGCGTGGAGAAGCGCGGGGGAAGCGTCAGGCCAAGGGCACACGGCCAGCGGCGGGCAACGACAACACCGTAAACAAGCAGCTGATGTTCAGCGAGGCGCTTGAGCGTTTTGAAGTGCAGCTGGGCCGGATTGAAGCCAAGGCCGCGAAGGAAGCCGCGCGTGCCGAGAAGGCGAAGGCCAAGCGCGCGCCTGCCGCGTCGAAGAAGACCGCGGGCAAGACCGCCGGCAAGACGGCGAAGAAAGTCGCCAAGCGGGGGGCCAAGGTCGCCAAGCGAAACTCGGCATCCAAAGTTGCGGGCAAGAAGGCCGCGATGAAGCGTGTGAGCAAACTTGCGCGCGCTTCGCGCAAGCAGAGCAAGCTCAATCGCTCGGGTGCCGTTGCCCATCAGGCGCACGTGGGCTCACGCGGCCGTCGGCAACAGGCACGACGCGACAGCCGCTGAGCACACGTGCGCGCAGGCCTCAGCGCGGTGGCGTCGGTTTGCGAGAGCGAATCGGCGGCGCCGGCTCCGGCTTGAGTTCAACCGGGTTCTCGCGCAGCAACCGCATGGCTTCTTCCACTGCGCGAATGAGCTGAGGGTCGCGTCCGGCAATCACTTCTTTCGGTGTGTACTCCACATCGATGTCGGGCGCGACACCTTCGTTTTCTACGGCCCAGTTGCCGTCGCGGTCAAAAAAGCCACCGCGCGGCGCAATCATTGAGCCGCCGTCAATGAGCTGTGGCGTGTCCCACGTGCCCACCAGTCCGCCCCACGTGCGCTTGCCGACAATGGGCCCGATCTTGCGGCGCTTGAACATGTAGGGCAACAGGTCGCCGCCCGAGCCCGCCATCTCGTTGATGATCATGACCTTGGGGCCCCAGATACCGGCCGTTGGACTGGTAAACGGTGTGCGTTCGTGCACCGGATTGTTGAAGTAGCCATCAAAATCGCGCTGCATGACTTCGATCATGTAATCGGCGGCTGAACCGCCCCCGTTCCAGCGTTCGTCAATGATCACACCTTCACGATCCTGCTGCGCGAAGTAGTAGCGATTGAACGACGTGTATCCGCCCTGTCCTGTATTGGGCACGTACACATACGCCAGCTTGCCGCCCGACATGGAATCGACAGCGCGACGATTTCGCTCAATCCACGCGCGGCCGCGCAGACCGCTCTCATTGCCCACAGGCACCACGGTCACACGACGCGCGCCGGACATGGTGGGCGCACCGTTGAGCGTGAGTACCACCTGCCGGTTGGCCATGCCTTCAAACACGCGGTACAGATTGTCGTCGCTCGTGATTTCAACGCCGTCGACCGCGAGCAGATAGTCCCCGACACGTGCATCAATACCGGGACCCGAGAGCGGTGCACGCAGCTCCGGATTCCACGATTCACCGGTGTAAATGGTGCGAATGCGATAACGGCCTTCGGCCACCGACCAGTCGGCGCCGAGCAGACCAACGTTTGATTGCGGCACATCGGGGAAGTCGCCACCGCTCACGTACGAATGGCCAACCGCGATTTCAGCGCCCAGCATGTCGAGCAGATAGGTGAAGTCGGCACGGTGCGCGACGTGCTCAAGCATGGGCTCGTACAGCGCCTTGGTTTTCACATAGTCGGCGCCGTGCAGGTTGGGCACGTACAAGTATTCGCGCTGATTGCGCCAGCCTTCGTTGAACATCTGCTTGAACTCGGCTCGCGGATCGATCTGCATGCGCAGTGACGCGGTCACGCGACCGGTGCTGCCGGATGGAGCGGGCTTATCCGTGTCAGCAATGGTGAGATTACCGCCGGAACGCCACAATACTTTCTTGCGATCCGCCGAAATGGTGAAGGTCTGCACGCCCTGCGTAAACGGAGCGGCCTTGCGTTCCTTGAGTTGATAGCGATGCAGCGGTGATCCGCCTTGCGGACCATTGGCCGGACCGGTGGCCGGTACATTTTCCGTGAAGAACAGTACGCCCGTTGGTCCGGCCTGCAGGTTGGTGTAGTCTCGCGGCGTGACATCGAGCGAGAGAATGCGATTCTGCAGTCCGTCAAAATCGATCGTGACCGTTGGTGTGCGTGCGGCAGGGCCCGCCGCTCCGTTTCCTGCTGCGCCACGCGCGCTTGTATCACGCGGTGCTGTCATCATGCCGGGATCTTCATCGCTTTCCGGCGGCAGCGGCGACGGCTCGCTGCGCGAGAGCACGGCGAGATATACCGCGCGCGTAACCGGACGTTCATACGACGTCATGTCGAGCCAACCGGTGTTCAGTGCGAAGTTCGTTGACGCCATGAAATACAGATACTTGCCGTTGGCGTCCCACGCCGGAGAGTTGGCGTCGCTCAAGCCATCGGTTACCTGACGCACACGCGAGTTGACCAGGTCATTCACAAAAATCGCGCGCAACTGTGTGGGCAAACGCTTGGCGTACGCAATCCACTTCGAGTCGGGGCTCCACACCGGATTGAGCGAGCGGTCGGGCACCATGTACGCATCGGTGTCCACTTTGGTGGGTACACCCGTTTCAATGTCTACAATCCAGACATTCAAATGTGTGTCGGTGAACAGCAACTTCTGTCCATCGGGTGACCACTGCGGCGTGTAGTAAAAGC
>JAABRT010000032.1 GCA_011390805.1 Gemmatimonas sp.
TAAAACCGTGACCTGAGTCGTGAGTGCACGCGCGGCGCCCCGACTGCGGCGGATCTCACATATCCCGTCGCGCTTGCAGCGCCTGCGCGATGGTGACGCCGTCCGCATATTCGAGGTCACCTCCCACCGGCAGCCCGCGCGCGATACGCGTCACACGCACCCCAAGCGGCGCCAGCTGGCGCTGCACATAAAGGGCCGTAGCCTCGCCCTCGAGTGAGGGATTGGTGGCCACAATCACCTCCACGATCTGGTCGTCGGGCACGCGCGCGAGTAAGGCCGCAATCGTGAGATCATCCGGCCCCACGCCGTCCAGCGGTGACAGTCGACCGCCAAGCACGTGATAACGTCCGCGGAACTCACCCGCCCTTTCAATGGCGGCAATGTCAGCGGCGTCTTCCACCACACACACCAGCGAGGCATCCCGACGGGCGTCGGTGCACAGGGAACAGAGCGCGGCTTCGGTGAGATTGAAGCAACGGGTGCACGGCTTCACCGTCTCCACCAGCGTCACCAGCGCCTGCGCCAGGCGACGGCTCTGATCGGCGTTCTGCTTGAGCAGATGATACGTGAGCCGCTGCGCCGATTTTCTCCCGATACCCGGTAAGCGCGCCAGTTCGGTGGTCAGGTCATCAATCGCCGACATGCGGCGTGCCGTGCGTTAGCCGGCCTTAGAACGGCAGCTTGAACGGCAGGTCCATGCCACCGGTCAGCTTGCCCATCTCTTCCTGCGCCGCTTCGCCGGCCTTCTTTTGCGCCTCGCCGGCCGCGGCCACGATGAGATCTTCAAGCATCTCAATGTCGGCCGGATTCACCACCGACGGATCAAGCTTGATCTTGCGGATCTGCCCTTTGCCATCGCACTCAACAGTGACCATGCCGGCGCCGGCGGTGGCACTCACGGTCTTGTGCGCGAGGTCGTCCTGCAGCTGCTGCAGTTTGCCCTGCATCTGCTGGGCCTGCTGCATGAAGTTGAAGATGTTTGCCATCCTTCAAAGATAGTCAAACGCCAACGGTCAGTCGAGCAGCTCGAGGTCGAGCGCCCGCACGGCCGCCGCCAGCACGGGGTCCTTCTGGGCCAGACGGTCGAGCGTTTCGGTTTTCACATCCTGCGCCGTGAGGCGCTTGCCGGCCGGACGCGCCGCTGCGTCGTGCACACCCTCACTCTCCAGGCGGATCGCCCTGACGGGTCCAATCAGACGGGAAATGGTCGCCAGCACGTCGTCCCGGCCGTTCTCGACGGCCGTGGAGAAGGTGTCGTCACCCGGATCGTGCAGCAGTGTAAGCAGACCGTTGGCGCCCAGCGCCGACGGACGCACCCGACGCACCGACTCAGCAAGCATGCCCCGCCCCGCCGCACGGATGGATTCCGCCACGCCGCTCCAACCGGCACGGATCTGCTCAAGCGTAGGCGCAACGCTTGGCGCGCTCCGTGGCGCCTCACCCGGTACGCTCCGTGGCACCTCGCGCGGTGCGCTCCGTGGCACCTCGGTTGGCGCACTCGGTGGCGCCGACACCACCGCCTTGGCCGCGGCCGGTGCCATCGCATACGCCGATGCACCACGCGGCTCAAGGCGCGCCGAACGACGTGCCGGCGGGTCTTCACCGGTATCGAAACCGCGCAGCACTTCTTCAAGCTCCACGGTGCGATCGAGCAAGGCAAATCGCACCAGCAACGCCTCAAGCAACAGCTGCGGCTGCCCGCTTTTGCGGAACTGCGGTTCTATCTCCAGCAGTGCGTGCAACATGCGCAGCACATCGGGTGCCGTCAGGCGATCGCGCCGCGCGTCGAGCGCCACACGCAGCGTGTCGCTGATTTCCGGCGGGGTGCCGCCCAACGACAGCGCCAGCGTGGCGCGCAGCACATCGGCCAAACCCGACAGCACCTGCGCAAAATCAACGCCACCATCGGCCAGTGCCTGCACCTTCCCGAACACATCAGCCGCACGTCGTTCGGCGATGACATCGAGCAATCCGATGAACTCTTCTTCCGGTACAAGCCCCAACGCCGTGCGCACGCGATCGGCCGTGACAGCACTCGATTCACCCAGCGACAGCACCTGATCGGTGAGTGAGAGCGCATCACGCAACCCTCCATCGGCCGCGCGTGCAATCATGCCCAGTGCATCGTCGTCAAAGGCGACACCTTCACTGGTGAGCACATGCGCCAGACGCTCACGGATTTCGGAGGGACTGATGCGCTTGAGATCAAAGCGCTGCAGCCGGCTGAGTACCGGCGACGCTGCCTGCGCGATCTTCTGCGGATCCGTCGTGGCAAACACAAACACTACACGTGGCGGCGGCTCTTCGAGCACCTTGAGCAGCGCATTCCACGCTTCGCGCGTGAGCATGTGCGCTTCGTCTACGATGTACACCTTGTAACGGTCATCGGCAGACGGTGCATACATGGCCCGTTCGCGCAACTCGCGCGCGTCATCAACACCGCGATTGGATGCGGCGTCGATCTCGATCACATCCAGCGAAGCACTGCCGCTCCAGATACGCTCACAACTTGAGCAGCTGCCACATGGCTCGCCATCGTTGGGCGTGCCGGCCCGGCGCGCATCAGCCAGCGTCTCGCAGTTGAGCGCCATGGCCAGCACACGGGCCAGTGTGGTTTTTCCGGTACCGCGCGGGCCGCACAACAGGTAGCCATGCGCGACACGATCACGTGCGATCGCGCCCTTGAGCGTGTTGGCCACGTGAGACTGCACCGCGACTGATGCGAAGTTCGTTGGGCGATATTTGCGCGCGAGTGCCAGCGACATAGTGCGAGAGGTTTTGCCGAGAGGGGAGCGAGGCTGGAATCAGGTATTCCCGTCGCGGCAACCGGCCGCGTAGTGATGCGCTGAGACGGTTCACCGGGTGATGATCCGCGAACGTCCTTCCCCAAAACTAAAGCGCCGGTGCGCTCTTTGCTCCGCGAGGAGAGAGAGACACACCGGCGCAATGCCCCGGGTCTTACGAAGCGACTTAAGACACCACGTACCGTTGCTACCTGCGGGGTCCTGGCGGAGTTGGCGGGCTTACGCCCTCCGGGACCCGAGACACTTGAAGCATAGTCACGGCAGCAAGTGGCGACAAGCCGCCCGCTGCTCCCGCTGTCCCCTGGCGATCAGTGCTTGCGTGCCACCCGACGACCTACGCCGCAGCCCTGCACACACGTTCGAGCGTGCGCACCAGCAGCTGCGCAGCTTCGCCTACCTGATCCGCCGTCACGTCGCGATGCATGACGGCACGCACTCGCGTGAACGTCCACTGCGAGATGCGCAGGCCGTGCTCCGCCACCTGTGCCACCACATCGGCCGCAACCGGTGCGGGCAGGTCGATCATCACAATGTTGGTGTGCGGCGCAACTACGCGCGCACCACCGGCACCATCAACGGTGCTTGCAAACTGCTGCGCGTTCTCATGATCACGCGCGAGATCGTGCAGATGGTGTTCCAGCCCGTAGCTTGCGGCGGCGGCCAGCACACCGGTCTGACGCATTCCACCGCCCAACCGTTTGCGCACACGATGTGCACGCACGATCGCATCGCGCGAGCCGGCCAGCGCTGCACCCACCGGCGCACCCAAGCCCTTGGAGAACGACACCATCACGGTATCTGCACACGCGGCAAAATCTGCCAACGGTGTGCCCGAGGCAATGTGTGCATTCCACAAACGTGCACCATCCAGATGCACGGGCACCGCCAACGTGTGCGCAACCTGCTGGAGTTCGCGCAGTTCGTTGATCGGTGTGATCATGCCGCCGGCGCCGTTATGCGTATTCTCGAGACACACCAGCGACGTTTCCGGTGCGTGCACTGATGGTGCACGGATGGCCGCACGCAAATCGGCCGCTGTCATGACCGGACTCTCACCACGCACCGGTCGCACCTGTACACCGGCCAGGGCCGCTGCTGCCGCCATCTCCCAATGCACAATGTGCGCGTCGGCATCGAGCAGGATTTCAGTGCCGGGCGTACTGTGCACCCACACTGCAGCCTGATTGGCCATTGATCCCGTTGGGAAAAAGAGCGCCGCTTCTTTTCCAAGGCGCTCTGCAACAACACGCTCCAGCTGCTGCGTGGTGGGATCGCCATCAAGCACGTCATCCCCGACCTCCGCGTTGGCCATGGCCGCACGCATGCCGGCCGATGGACGCGTGACCGTATCACTGCGCAAATCAATCATGAGTAAGTAAGGTCTGTTGAACGCGGTGTCAGTCGAGTGCCAGCCGTTGCAACTCCTGCTTGCGCAGATCGTGCACCGCCGCGACTTCGGCGCCCAGAAGGAAGAGCAGCGCGCCGTAGTATACCCAGAACACCACCGACACAATCACTGCGATTGTGCCTGTGTACAATGAGCTTGGGCTGACGAGTGCAAACACCATGGCAAAGAGCTGCCTGGCAACTTCAAAAAACGTCGCGGCCACCGTGGCGGCCAGCAAGGCGCTATCGCGATCGAGTCGCCGTTTGGGCAGTCCCTGATACAGCGCAAAAAACGTGAACACGAGCAAGCCGAAACCGAGCGCACGTCCGATGAGATACGTTGCCGTACCCAGCGCTTCCATCTGTACGCCGAAGCCGCTCAGAATCTCGGTGCCCCGCTCGGTGCCTATGGAAAGGAAGGTGGAGACCACCACCCACACAATCACCATCACCGTTGACGCTGCGGCAGCGACGACATCAAAGAGTTTGCCGGCCACAATACCACGATCACTGCGATCCATCACAATCGCCAGCACCGCGCGCAGCGAACCGAACAATCGCGTGCTGGTCCACACAAAACCCAGCGCCGCCGTTATGCCGACAGCGCCGCGGGTGCGCAGCACATCTTCCACGATTGTGCGCAAAATCGCACCCGCTTCGAACGCATCACGGGGAAGAAATGCCTCGGTGAGCGACACCACCGTTTCGGCAGCCTGCGCGGGTTCGCGTCCAAATACAAACGACAGCCCCACCACGAGCAACAACACGAATGGTACCAACGCAAGCAACAGACTGAACGCGACGCCGCCGGCCAGAAAGAAGGCGTTGTCGTCGGCCAGTCCGTTGAATACGCGGCGCACGTAGTCAAACGTGACCGCGATGCGGGGGCGCGCCGCGAAAGCACGCCACCCCACCGGATTATGCGGTTCCGGGGTTTTCTGCGGCGTCGATCGTGCCTTCACTCGGCTCGCTGGCGTCGGTCACTCGCTGCGTGCGACGTGCGTCCTCGTATGCGCGCTTGGTTTCAGCAACCGCACGCTCCAACTCGGACTTGGCCTGACGCGCCGCTACCCGGCCCGCATCAACTGCATCGCCTACCGCCCGCGCACGCGTCTCCACTACGTCTTTCGCTTCACCAACTTTGCGCCCCACCTTTTCCCGGGTACGGCCCATCGTCTCACTCACTTCTTCCGTCACTTCGTCAACGAGCTCGCGTGCCTTGGTTGTCGCTTTGCGCGTTTCGCGGCGGATGCGGGCGCGCATCGCTTCACCCGATTCGGGGGCCAGCAACAGCGCCGCACCGGCGCCAAGGGCCAGACCGAGCAATAACGCACCCAGCCCACTGCCACCGCCGCTGTCGCGCTCCACAATCACCACGCGATCGTCGTCATAGTCTTCATATCGTCCCATGCTGCCTCCATATCAGTCGCTAAGATCCGCATCGTCGGGAGCAGCGGCCACACTGGGCACACCGTCCACGGGCATCTTGCGGCGCAGAGCCGTCGGAGTGACGAAGCGCGATACAATTTCGCGCGTCCCTGCAATGCCAAGCTGCCGAAACAGAAAGGCGAACTTCTCGTCGTACGCCTGGCCAAGCGCGGCCTTTGACTCCTCAGGCAACGCCCACAGCTGCCGCTTGAAAGGACCGAGCGCCTTCTTGCGGGTCTTGTACACAAACTGCTCGTCGGAATCGGTCGCCTTCCGCTCATCCTTCGCGTTCACCTCCAGCCATGCGTACATCTCACTGCGCAGTGCTTCGGGCAGGTGATCGAACAACATGTTCTGGAAGTTGGTGGCAAGGTGAATCTCCGCCGTTTCCGTGGACGGGAAGTTGGAGAACGCCGTGTCGGGCAGCGTTGACGCACCGTGCTGCACCGCACCGGCCAAACCGTACCGCTCACGTGCGATCTTTGACAGCGTCGCCAGCGTATCGAGATCCAGCGCCACCTCGGCGATCGATCCGTCGGCGAGCACAATGCCGCCGTGCGATGTGCCGGACTGTACGCTGATCTTGGACAATCCCGCCATGCCCGGCGCCTGCGCTTCAAGCGTACGATTGAATCCGTCCATGAACGCTTCGAGCTCTTCGGGCGTGGAGTTCTCGGTGCCGACTTCGCCGATTTCACCACCAATGGAAATCGTCACGCCGCGCGGCTCGACTTCGCGTACCACCCGCGAAATCTGCACACACGTTTCGTAGTTGCGACGCTGCTGCTCGTCGAGCGTCTCGTGCGACAGATCCACCAACGTTGAGGTGTCAACATCAATGTTGTAAAAACCGGCCGACACCGCCTCACGCACCAGCTGCAGCACAGCGTCTACTTCAACCTCAGGATTGACAGCAAACTTCTTGGAGTTCACCTGGAAGTGGTCACCCTGAATGAACACCGGCCCGCGGAAGCCCTCGCGCATGGCCGCCGCCAACATCACCGAGACATATTCGGCCGGACGCTGGTCGGTGTACGCAATTTCGGAGCGCGCAATTTCGAGCAGGAACGTACCCGCATCGAGTGCGATTGCCTGACGGAAAATCGACCGCGCTGTGTCGTACGATGCACCACGCACGTTGATCGCCGGCACGGTAAAACCGCTGCACTCCCCGCGACCGCGCGCCAGATACAGATCATGAATGGATGCCGGACGCACACCCACCGCCTGACCAATCTCCCAGATCAGCCAACGGGCCTGCTCGCGCTCAAGTGGCTCGCCAAACACCGCCTCGTGAACAAGGCGATCCATGTGATTGGTTTGCAGTGCACTGGCATCATGCACCGATACCGTTCCATCGGTTACCGAAACCGCGCCGCCGAAGAGCTGCGTGGACGGAAGAGTCTGCTGCGTCATCGAGTCCTCGGGCGCCGTCGCGTACGACGGCGGAAAGCCGGACCACGCCGGTGTGGTGAAGTCGCCTCGGCCACACGGCCGACGCAACGGGGCTAGCTAATCAACTTCGGTGCATTGCGGTCAGATGGGAAGCCCGCGCGCACCACCAGTCACAACATCCATCACACATTCATTACACACGGTAGCGCGGATTGGGGCGCGGCAGCAAATCCCATTCGCGCCGGGCCTCATCACTGCCGGGCCGTCCCAGCATCGCGTACGCAAACTGCTTGCCGAGTTCTACCCCCGGCTGGTCAAAGGCGTTCACCTCGTACAGCTCACCGGCGTACGCCGTGGCCAACTCAAACAGGTACAGCAGCGCACCCACGGTACGCGCGTCAACCGTGGGCACTTCAATCGTGAAGTTCAGTCGCCCGCGAGCCGCCAGCGCGCCGGCGGTGGCCTGTCGTTCAATATCAAGCAGCTGGCCGAGCGTCTGTCCGCCCAGGTAAGCGAGCTCAGGTCGGTCGCTGTGGCGTGATGGGATCTTGCCCTGTGCTGCCTTGCCATCTACCGCGATAAAGCAAACCGTCTTGTCGAGCGGCCCCTCCATAAACAGCTGCACCTGCGCGTGCTGATCGGTGGCTCCCACCGCGGGCAGTGGAGTAGGCCCAACGCTGGTACCATCGGGACGGATCTTGCCCAGACTTTCGGCCCACAGCTGCACAAACCACGACGCAATCTCGCGCAGACCATCGGCGTAGGGCATGAGGGTGTGTATATGCGCCCCGTGCTTCGTATCGGCCAACCACTGCAGCACCGCAAAGACGCCGGCCGGATTGGACGCCAGCTCGCCGGTATTGCAACGTGCAGCGCACTCCGCTGCGCCGCCGAGCAAGGCGCGCACATCTACACCGATCAGCGCTGCGGGCAACATGCCCACTGCCGTGAGTACACTGAAGCGGCCACCCACATTTGATGGAATATCAAGCGTGGTAATGCCTTCGGCACGCGCGATCGCACGCAAGGCACCGACTTCGGGATCGGTCACAAACACCATCTGCGATTTCGCCGCTTCCTCCCCCACCGACGCCTCGAGCGCGTCCCGCACGATGAGATACTGCGCCATGGTTTCCACCGTGCCGCCCGACTTGGAGATCACAATCACCAGTGTTCTCGCCAGCGCGAGCCGTGCCAGTGTGGCCGCGATGGTCGCCGGATCCACATTATCGAGCACATGCAGCCGCGGATAACCTTGGCGAGCTGCGGCGTCGAGTTCGTTCCAATGCGGCGGTCGCAGCGCCGATCGCAGCGCGATCGGTCCGAGCGCCGAGCCACCGATGCCGAGCAGCAGCACGTCGTCTACGCGTCCGCCAAAACGACGCGCTACCGTGAGTGTTTCGGCGATCAGCGCGTCATTGGTGGGCAGATCAATAAATCCAAGCGTGCCCGCCACATGCTGTACCTGCACACGGTCAAACGCCACCCGGAACCGCTCTGCGCCTGCCGTCCATTGCTCTTCAGTGATGCCACGACCGTTGGGCAGTGGACCAGCCATCATATTGGTGAAATCAATGGAAAGCGGCATAACCTGGTCGCGGGAAAAAGGAAAACGGGAAGCTGCGCTCAGTCGGCAACGGTAATGGTGAGCCCGTCGTAACCGGGCGCGATACCGTCGGGCAAACTGGCCGCCAGTGCTTCATGTGAGTTTTCGTGGGTAAGGTGCGTGAAAAACGTGCGCGATGCACCAATGCGTTGTGCCATCGCAACCGCTTCGGGGATGGACAGATGCGTGGGGTGCGGATTCCGGAACAGCGCGTTGAGAATCAGCACGTCCACGCCGCGCAACGCGTCCACGACTTCGTCACTCAGCGTCTTTGCGTCGGTCACATAGGCAAAGCGTCCAATGCGAAACGCCAGCACACTCACTCGGCCGTGCGGCACAGCCAGCGGCAGCACGTTCGCGTCGCCCACAACAAACGCCGTACCGGCTTCTACCGTGTGCATGGTGCCTTCAGGCTTGGTGGTGCCTGCCAACGGCCGCATGCTGGGATCCACCACATACGGAAAACGCGTCGCAATCGTGTCGAGCGTTTCGCGTGATCCGTACAGCGGTAGCGCGCGCCCGTTTTTGACACTGAGCGAACGCAAGTCATCAATGCCGTGAATATGATCGGCGTGCTCATGCGTGTAGAGCACCGCATCAGCGTCACCAATGCCAGCCGCCACCAACTGCAATCGCAACTCCGGTGGCGTATCAATCAGCAACCGGGTGCCGCCCGCCGTCTGCACAAACGCTGCGCAGCGCGATCGGCGATCACGCGGATCATCCGAAGTGCACACGGCGCAGGTGCAGCCGATTTGCGGCACACCAAAGCTTGTCCCGGTACCGAGCAGCGTGACAATCACGCTGTCAACGCCCTCACACGACCTCGACCTTGAGCAGATTGGTTGTACCGGGCACGTCAAACGGTGCGCCCGCTGTCACAATCACGCGATCACCCGTTACGGCGAGATTGAGTTCGGTCGCGTCACGCAGCGCCATAGCCACCATGTGGTCGTACCCACGTGCGGTGGGCACGAGGCGCGGAATCACTCCCCACACCAGCGACAGCTGACGGCAGACGCGCGGCTCATCGGTAAGAGCGAGAATGGGCACCGCCGGACGGTGCGACGATACAATGCGCGCGCTGAAACCGCTCTTGGTGAACACCACCACCAGCGGCGCGTGCAACATGCGCACGGCAGCAGTGGTTGCAGCAGCAATCGCCTCTTCGGTGTTCACGGCCCCATCAAAGCGATGTTCAATGCGCTGTGCGTACGGCGGTCGCGGGCTCGATTCAATTTCAAGAATGATGCGGCGCATCGCTTCCACGGCCAGTCGCGGGTACGCTCCGGCCGCTGTTTCGGCCGACAACATGACCGCGTCGGTACCGTCGAGAATGGCGTTGGCTACATCGCTGGCTTCCGCTCGTGTGGGACGCGGATGCGTGATCATTGATTCGAGCATCTGCGTAGCCGTGATCACCGGACGCCCGAGGCGGTTCGCGAGTGCGATAATGCGCTTCTGGGCAATCGGGACCTCTTCAAAGGGCAGCTCAACACCCAGATCGCCACGCGCCACCATCACGGCGTCACTCGCGCGCAGAATCTCTTCAATGTTCTGGAGTGCGACGTCCTTTTCGATCTTGGCAACCACCAGCATGTGCTTTGGAATCAACGCGCGCAGCTCGTTGATATCGGCGGCCACGCGCACAAAACTGAGCGCGACAGCATCCAGATCGTGTGTGACGGCGAAGGCCAGGTCCGCGCGATCCTTGTCCGTAAGCGACGGCGCCGACACGTGGGCGCCCGGCAGATTCATGCCCTTGTTGCTGGTGAGCGTTCCGCCATGCAATACGCGGCAGTGCACCACGTCACCCTCAACCGCGGTCACGGCAACTTCGATCAGTCCATCATTGATGAGCACCCGCTTGCCGGGCGCGACATCCTGGGCCAACAGATGATGCGTAACCGGAATCTGATCGCCGGTAGCCGATGCTTCCGGTGCCAGCGCAATCTGGTCGCCTTCATTCAGTTCAACTGGCGCCGGCAGCATTCCAATACGAATACGCGGCCCCTGCAAGTCGCCCAGAATGGCTACGGCGCGTCCAAGCTCCGCCGCCACGCGACGCACATCGGCAATCGTGCGCGCATGCTGTTCATGCGTGCCGTGGGAAAAGTTGATGCGCGCGACATCGAGCCCTGATTGAATCAGGTCCCGGATCATGTCCGGCGTGTTGCTTGCCGGTCCGAGCGTACCCACGATCTTGGTGCGCGGAAAAATGCGGCGTTGCTTGTTCACCGACCATGTGGTGGTGTCGGCGTACGGTCGACCGGCTTCTTCGGGACCGGTGCGCGGAATGCTGATCACATCTTCGCTCACTGTGCACCTCCGGCATGTGCCAGCTGCGCGCGCTTGGCCGACAAGCCGGCAAGCAACGTGTCAAACGATTTCGCAAACGACTGCAGCCCCTCGGCCAGCAGCTGGTCGGTGACCGCCGCCAGATCAATGCCGTGCGACGTGAGCATGGCGAGATGTGTTTGCGCATCGGCTACGTTCACGTCAACCGTACGATGCACTTCGCCATGATCGCGAAAAGCTTCGAGCGTGGCCGGCGGCAACGTGTTGACGGAATCGGGACCGATCAACGCTTCCACGTACAGCACATCGCGATACGCGGGATTCTTGGTGCTGGTGCTGGCCCAGAGCGGACGCTGGACCCGTGCACCTGAAGCTTCGAGCAACGCCCAGCGGGACCCGCTGAACTGCTCCGAGAACAACCGGTACGCCATTTGTGCGTTGGCAATGGCCGTGCGGCCAAGCAGCGCGCTGAGCGCGGCACGATCCGCTTCAGAGGCGTCGGCCAGGCGCGCGTTGATCATGGCGTCTACCGTGTTGTCTACGCGGCTCACAAAGAAGCTGGCCACGGAAGCCACATGCTTGACCGAATGTCCCGCTGCGATGCGCTGTTCAAGCCCTGACAGATACGCTTCAATGACATCGGCGTGCGCCGACGTGCTGAAGAGCAGCGTCACATTCACATTCAAGCCGTCGGCAATCAGCTGTTGTACAGCTTTCACGCCCTGTGGCGTGCCCGGCACCTTGATCATGAGATTGGGTCGGTTCACGGCCGCCCACAACCGGTGCGCCTCAGCGACCGTGCCCGCAGCGTCGTGTGCCAGGTCCGGCCCCACTTCAAGCGACACGTAGCCATCGCGTGCGTCGGTGCTCGCATATACGCCCGCAAAGGCATCACAGGCGTGCTGCACATCGGTGGTAGCCAGTCGCTCGAAACAATCACGCGCAGAAAAATCGGCGGGCAGCGAAGCCAGTTCGGCATCGTAGGCGGTGCCGTCGGCCAGCGCCTTCTCGAAAATCGTTGGATTGGACGTCATGCCCATGAGCGCGTCATCACGAATACGCCGGGCAAGTTCGCCATCGTGCAACATCGTACGTTCAATAAAATCGAGCCAGGGAGCGGTTCCGGCATCGCGGAGCGCGTGTAAACGAGTGGTCATGAGCTGAGAGCTGAGCTGCTGAAAAGAGCCGGGGAAAAAGCGCGCCGCGCCATTCGCGTCGCGTGATTGCGTGTTGTATTGCGTGTTGTATTGCCTGTTGCGCGAATGGAACTCAGGGGGCGGCCGAAAACGGGACCATTGCGTCAACCGTGCCCCATTGCACGCGCAGCACACCGCTCAACGGCGCGTCGGCGCCGCCGGGCTCAAGCGTGATCTGCAAACCGGTGAGCGCGTCCGTGCGGCGCTGCAATGTCATGGGGATGCGTACAAGGTCCATCGTGGCATCGTACTCCGTGCCCCACTGTCCGGTTTTTTTGTTCACGATCAGCTGCATTGACGTTTCGGTGGCCAGTGCAAAAAGTGTGTACTGGCCTTTTGGCACACGCTGCCCTCCGATGTCCAGATCCAGTTCCGTTGACAGTGCTGTTGCTTCGTTCGCACCCAAACGCCACACGGCGCCATACGGAATCAGCCCACCGGCGACATCCCGACCGCGCGCGTGAGGCTGGCCGTAGTTCACGCTGACCGTCAGAGGCGCCGGACGTTGCGCGGGCGGAGTGCCGCGCGGTACAACGGCGGTGAAGGTGATGACCGAAGTTGCGCGTCCACTTGGCGCAACGCGATACGTGGACTGCGCCGCAAGCTGTGCGTCAGCCAACAGCGAAAGCGACACTAACGCGACAGCAAGACGCACTGCAACACGAGATGTGATCATTGGAAGCACCGGAAAAACAACGGAGATGTTACCGAGATTGGAACCCACAGGGCGGGTTCATCGTCCTGAAGCATGGTAATGTACCAGATTAGCTGGCCGCGAGGGTGTCGGCCGGTCGTGACGCGCCCGCGACGGACCGGTCTTTTTCGCGCTTCCGTCGTTCCTCTTAATCCGCCCGCCTGTGATTCCTCTCTTCGACCTTCAGCGAGCCTGGCGCCCGGGATTGCTCACGCTCTGTGCAGTGATCACCGTCACCGCCTGCCGCACCGCATCGCCACGCAGCGGCGTCGCGCCCAATGGAGCGGCCGTGGCCGCCGCCGACTCAGCAGGGAAGCCTGCGCCCAGTGAGATGCCGGCCATTGAACCCCTGGCCACCTTCGACACCGCCTGGGCTATCATCGAACGAACGCACTGGGATACGGCCTACAACGGAGTAAACTGGACAGCGCTGCGCGACTCGTTGCGCCCTCGCGCCGCTGCCGCCCGAACGCAGGGTGAACTGCGGCGCGTGCTCATGCAGATGGTGGGTTCGCTCAACCAGTCGCACTTCTCGATTATTCCACAGGAAATCAGCGACGTGGCCACCGGCGGTGCCCAGAGCAGCTCGGCGGCGCGTGACGCGCAGGTAGGACTCACGGTGCGATGGATTGATGACGAGGTGGTTGTCACCGCCGTGGATTCGGGCAGTGCGGCCGATCGCGCCGGTGTGCGCAGCGGATGGATTCTGCGTGCGGTGGAGCAGGATTCGATCGCTTATATCGTACGTGGCTTACCGGAAGACATGGACCCGAGACGGGTGGCCCTCACCGCATTCAGCTTGTCGGAAAACGCGCTGCGAGGCGCGGTAGGCAGCACGGTAAACGCCACCTTTATTGACGAGGCCGGAGCGGTTCAGACACGTGCAATGCAGCGCGAAGCGCTGCGCGGTCAGCTCGTCAAGTTCGGCAACCTGCCCCCCCAGCTTTCCCGTCTCGACTGGGAACGTCGTGAGGTTGAGGGGAAAACCATTGGTGTGATCAGCTTCAATATCTGGATGCCCGTGCTCGTTCGCGAGTTTGATCTGGCCATGGACTCCCTGCGCAACAGTGATGGCATCATCATTGACGTGCGTGGCAACTTTGGTGGTGTCGGCGGCATGTCGATGGGCATCGCTGGTCATTTTGTTGACACCGTGATCCCGGTGGGGCTCATGAAAACCCGCGCGCAGGAGATCAAGTTCGCCATCAATCCGCGTCGCGTGAACACCGCCAATCAACGCGTCACGCCATTTGCCGGACCGGTGGCGATTGTCGTCGACGAGCTGTCCATCAGCACCACCGAGATTTTTGCCGGCGGTATGCAGTCGTTGTCACGGGCACGTATCATCGGCAGCCAGACGGCCGGCCAGGCGCTTCCGGCGGTGGCCGAACGCCTGCCCAACGGTGACATTCTGTATCACGCCATCGCAAATTTCCTGTCGCCATCCGGCGCCAGCATTGAAGGAGACGGCGTTTTTCCTGACGAACGCATCACCCTGTCGCGCGACGCGCTGCGCAACGGACGCGATCCGGCGCTGGAAGCCGCACTCACGTGGGCCGCGAATGCACCTCCTCCCGGAGCTGTAACCGGACCGCGCATTACCCCGTAGTGTAGGAAGGCCCGGTGTTCACAAGCGCTGAGCACCGTTCAGCAGCGAACGCGTTTCGATTCGCACAGACCATTTTACGGAGCAGCATTCATATGAAGCAGATTACGCGCGCATTCGTGGCAGCATTCGCCGTGTCCACGATCACGCTTCCGGCGCTCGCTGGCGCTCAGGCGCTGCCGTCGGCCAAGGAAGTTCTCGACCGGCACGTAGCCGCCATCGGTGGTCTCGATGCGATTACCGCCATCACATCACTGCAGCAGAGCGGCACCATGGAGATGGCTGCAATGGGTCTCTCCGCGGAACTGTCGCTGGCCGCGGCCAAGCCCAATAAAATGGCCATGACGATGTCGATTCCGGGCATCGGCGAAATGCAGCAGGGCTTCAATGGCGAGATCGGCTGGGACAACAACCCGATGTCGGGACCGCGTCTCGCCGAAGGCGAAGAGCTGCTCAATCGCAAGGAATCCTCAAGCTTCCTGGAAAGCTTCGGCGTTTTTGATCCGGACCGTTTCACGAGCATGGAAGTGGTAGAAAAGACCACGTACGCCGGCGAAGACGCCTACAAGGTCAAGCTGGTGCGCAAGGTCGGCCGTGAGAGCACGGAGTTCTTCTCGGTTGCAACGGGGCTGCGCATCGGTTCGCAGACCACCGCCGTTTCGCCCATGGGTGAAATGGAGATCAACGCCGTACTCTCCGACTACAAGCAGTTTGGCAACGTCAAGCTGCCCACCAGAATGTCACAGTCGCAGGCCGGTCAGGACATCGTGATGACCTTCAGCAACGTGAAGTTCAATGAAGTCACCGATGCCGCGTTTGCATTGCCGGAAGCAGTCAAGGCGCTCGTCAAGCCGTAACTGCTACTGCATCAGGGTGTGGGATATACAAACACGGGATAGTCCCGATCCCACACCCGACCATCCGTGAGTTCGAGTCGGGCTGAGCATGTCCACTGACGTGTCCAGCCCGACTCGAATCGCGAAGGCGGTACTCCAGGCGGCAAACTCACGTCGGCCATGAACTCCCGCACCTCGCCGGCGCGCAGCAGCGGCGTCCCAAGCTCAGCATCAACCGCCCACGCGGTACCGGCCGGCCCCGACCGGGAGTCACGCCACGAAAAGGTGAATGACACCAACTGGAGCGTGCCCTCTTTGCGCGGCGTGATGCGCAGCGTGACCACCGAGACATCGCCCGGCACATGATCGAGCGGTGGACCCACAAGTGTGATGTCGCCAATCTGCCGCCAGGCGCGAAAGAACTCACGGTGTTCGTACCACGTTTTCCACGCCATTGAGCACGCCAGCAGTCCCACAATGATTGCCGTCAGCGCTTCACCGGTTACGGCAACACCTATCAATCCGCCAATCAGCAACACCGAACCGGCGAGAAACCAGAACACGGAATGGCGCACTTCGCTGCGCTGCGTGATTGGCCCCCACTGTTCCCGGGCCAGCGAGCGGTAAAAATCAGTTTTGGTACCGAGTACCGTCATAAATCTGGTATTGAGTCACGCGCGGTAGTCCGCTGCTCACGGCCGAGCCTCGGAGGGTCGCGGAGGCGACGCAGTCACTGCCAACCACTTGGGTCCGCGCCCATTCACATTCGGGCTCAAGGCCAGACGACTGATGTCGCTGATATGAGCGAATGCAAAATCTGCCACCCGTCTCCACGCTGCATCACCAACGGTGTAGGCGTACAGTTCTGTGCCATCGCCCATCAGCAACGTGGTGGAGTCAAGCCATGCATAGTCTTCACGACGCGGGCGCGTGGCCACCACGGTATCCTGCGTACCGCTGACCGGATCAAGGCGCACAATAAACCACTCACCGGCGCCCTTCTGCACAAAACTCACCTGCTGTGTGCCCGGTATCGTATGCAATGAGCGCCCGATGTTGCGCGCGTGCGTGGTGGTACCCGTCGCGCCGAGTGTTGCCACCTGCAATGTGGCCGGTGATCCGAGCACAAACATCGCCACGGTGTTCGCGGTCGGGAAAGTAAAGTATCCCACCGGCTTCACGTCGCTCACCAACAGCGAAGCCGCCTCACCGTTGACCGGAAGACGCCACAGCCGTTGTGCTGAATCGCTTTCCACGCGCACCACCGTGAGCGCCGACCCGTCGGTAGTGGGCCACGCCGAGTACTCGCTTTCCGCGGTGCGCGCGACAGGTGCCGTTTGCCCGGTGAGCAGATGCATGCGCCAGATGTCAGCCTGCGCATCGTCGCCAATGCGCGTGAAATACAACGTCTGCCCATCGGGAGAAAACGACGGCTGGTTATCGTATCCCGCAAATCGCGTCACGTTGGTGGGCACACCGAATGTCCACCCGGTTGTATCACGATTCACCGAGACGAGGTACACCTCGGTGGACGGTGCCGTTTGCGCGCGACTCACCTGTGGCGGCCACACGGTCAACAGGAGAAGCAGCGGCACCAGCGCCGCCCTGATGGAAGACCAGGCAGCGGACTGGCCCCGCGAACAGGCGCTCTGCAACCGACGAGTCAGCATCATGAACATGCGAGTGAGTGAGTGTGCGACGGCAGGAGCCACGGACAGCAAGAACAATGGAAACCGCAACTGCACAATAATATGAGCCTGTGTTGCGGGCTCCGATCCAATCCCGTAGGCTCATGCGTATGAAGTCTGTGAAACATGCTCTGACCGCGCTGTGTCTGGGCGCCATGCTCTGGGGTTGTGACAACGCCGCACCGGTAGTGCCGGAACCGGAGGGTCGCGTCGCCAGCGTGGTCATTCTGCCGGCATCCACATTTCTCCAGCCCGGACAATCGCGTCAGCTCGCACTGGAAGTACGCGACAGTCTCGGACTCGCCGTCTCGCAGTATTCCGCCACGTGGGCCAGCGATAATGCCTCGGTGGCAACGGTGAGCGCCTCAGGCATGCTTACCGCTGTGAACACGGGATCGGCGCGCATCTCGGTGCTCATCGATCAGCTGGAAGTGTCCATCACCGTGGGCGTGACCACACTCACCGCCGGTGCGCAACAGTGGGAGGTGGTGCGCGAAGGTGGTGATGACGCCTCGCTGCTCGCGCTCTGGGATGATGGCGCGGGCACGGCCTGGGCGGGCGGCTCGGCGGGTATCCTGCTGCGCTCGGTGAATGGCGGCGAGTGGGAGCGTGTCCCGCTCGACACCGAAGAAATCATTGTGAGCATCTGGGGCGCCACCCCCACCGACATCTGGTTGGTGGGATCGGGCGGACTGCTCATGCGCGGTAACGGAACGAGCTGGGAAAAGCTTCCACCGATCATGCCGCGTACGCTGCTGTGTGTGTGGGGATTGTCGGCCAACGAGGTCTACGCCACCGGCGACAACGGATTTATTGCCCGCTGGGATGGCAATCTGTGGAGCGTGATGGGCTCGCCCACCACCAACGAGCTGTGGAGCATTGGCGGCACCAGCACAAACGATCTCTGGGCGGTGGGCAACAACGGCACGATTTTGCGCAATGTGGGGCCGCGCTGGGAAGCGGTCGATTCACCGAGCCCGGCGTTGTTCCTGGGCGTCTGGGCGGCGTCACCCACTGACGCATTTATTGTTGGCACGCAGGGTGTGGCGTTGCGCTGGAACGGCAACGACTGGAGCCGCATGAGTACGCCTGCTGAGGTCAACCTGTTTGGCTTGTGGGGACGCAGCGCCAACGAAGTGTACGCGGCCGGTAACAACGGTGCGTTCTGGCGCTTTAACGGTTCCGTGTGGGAAAGCATCGGCATCGGATCCGGACAGAATCTGCGCGTCGTGTCACCTTCGAGCGTCACCCCAGGTGGCGTACGGGTGGCGGGCTGGTACAACGCCATTCTGAGCTATCAGGAGGGCGCTGCCCCGAAGGTGGAGTTGCTCGACGCGGTATTGCTCTCAGCCTGGCGTGCGCCGGTTGGCGGGGCCGACGATCCGGTGTATGCAGTGGGCCTTGGCGGTGCCGTTGGCCAGCGCACGGCCAATGGATTCAGCTGGCTCAACGTGCCGCCGGTCAATGATCTGTACGGTATCAGTGGCAGCGGTCCCGACGATATCGTAGCGGTTGGCGACACGGGGTCGATTCTGCGGTACAATGGCGTAACGTGGCGCAGCGAAGGTGAACGTACGCCCGGCTTGTTGCGCAGCGTCTGGAGCACCGGTCGCAATCAGCACATCATTGTGGGTGAGGGCGGTCGCATTCTGCGTTCATCGGGCGAGGGCTGGGTACCGCAGCAGAGCGGCACACAGCGATTCCTGCGCGCGGTGTGGGGGATAGACGACGAACGCCTCTTTGCTGTTGGTGATACGGGTTTGCTGCTGCGCTATGACGGGCAACGCTGGCGCAGCGAGACCACACCAACCAGCGTGATTTTGCGCGCGGTATGGGGAACGTCGGCCAACGATGTATTCGTTGCCGGTGATGGCGGCGTGTTGCTGCGCTGGGACGGACAGCGTGCTGTTGCCATGCCGTCGCCCACCACGCGTGATCTACGCGGCCTGTGGGGACGCAGTCCTACCGAGGTGTACGCCGTTGGTGACAGCGGCACCGTGCTGCGCTACGACGGTGTGCAGTGGAGCACAATCGACGCGGGTACGCAGGTGTACCTGTTCGGTGTCACCGGAAGCACCGGCAGCGGACCCGTGACTGCCGTTGGCGATCGCGCTACCGTGATTGACGGACGGCAGTAGCGCCGGGCGATTACGCTGAACGAAGCTTGCGATAGAGGAAGAGCAACAGGATCGCGCCGAGCACGCTGGCGATGAATCCGGCGCTGCTTTCGGCGGAATAAATTCCGAGTGCCCGTCCGATCATGGTGCCCACAAACGCACCGGCAATGCCCAGCAGCATGGTGATGATCAGGCCACCCGGATCCCGACCGGGCATGATGGCTTTGGCCAGCGCGCCAGCGATGAGTCCGATAAGTGCGGTCACGAGCAAGGCGGTCATAACGCGTGTCTCCGCTGAAGAAGGTGGGGAAGACAACATCACGTGGCGCCGCACACGTGTGCTGCCGGTTTCGCGGCGCTGCTACTGCAACTCCGCCGTTCTCGCGGCGCTGCTACGACGACGCTGCCGCTCGCGGCGACGCCCGGCGACCGAAAACAAATCGACCAGCCCGCTTGGCCACCGCAAGCAGCAACACGACCACGAGTACGATTCCAACAACAGGCAGCAGTACGGCGAGGATTGCAAGTATCAGTGCACCGCCGAGCTCAACCGTGGACACCACCGGATTCCCCAATCCGCCAGTGAGCGCACCGCTCTTGAGACGCGCCAGCACGCTCGCACCCTGTGTAAGCCCGGCGACGCCGCCACCACCGATTATCACCACCGCCCATTTGAGCATGGGCGGCACATCAACGAGCACTGACGCAGTGGCAATCATCCCGGCGATCAATGCCGCCGGAGTCGCGACCACGTCAAGCGCGTTATCCAGCCAGGGCACGTAGTACGCGGCGACCTCGAGCACGGTTGCCGTGCCCAAACCGATCAGCGCAGGCGTTGTTGACAGCCATGTCCAGTTGTCGCCGATGGGCACGACGTCGTTGGCACCGGCCAGCCCTAACACGAACAGCGGCAGGAACACACGCATACCGGCCGAGGCAGCAAGCCCGAGTCCGACTGCAATGGCGACAAAGGTTTCCATGGTCATTCTACGTGACGCTGTGATGCGATACGCACCAGGGCAGTCCGATCACGGCGCGGGAGGTGAGCACCCTTCGCGACGGCGCGTATCGGCCAGTGATACGATCTGCCAGCGGTCACCGATGCGCGCCAGGTGGAATGCATCAACGCCGCAGTGCACAAACCGTGATCCGAGAAACAGGTCGTACTCGGTCCACACCACCGCCAACGTGCCATCCAGAAACACACGCTCGTTTTTGATCCGTTCGTCCAGCTTCTCGGGGCGCACCGTGCCGATGCTGCGCAAAAATGCGTTGACTGAATCCTGTCGGACGGTGGCCGCTCCGTCCTGCGTGAGCGTAGTCAGCAGCTGGGCTTGTGGATGAAACAACTTTCGAACGGCGGCGCTGTCGCTGCTCCGCATGCCATCGAAGAGTTCATGCACAACGGAGAGAATCTCGCTGCGCCGTTGATCACCGACCGCCAGTTCGCCCTGCGCCCTGAGGGGTTGGGCTGCCAACATGAACATCATGAATGCGATGCTGCTTCGCCCGAGATGTGACATGCAATGACCCATGAAAGAAGTTGATTGCGGCCTGCGTTGCAGCTGTCAGCGCCGCACGGCAATGAACAATCCAACAACCGACAACAACAAACCCCACACCGACAGGGCAACGAGTACTGCAAAGAGGCGCAGCCCCACACCTCCCGAGCGCCAGCGCGACACCCAGCTCAGCACCGGCAACAACGGCAACGGTAGCAGAACAGTGATGATGAGAGAGAGCGGCCATGCTGTTTCACCGATCGCGCGCAACGCCGTGGCCCCGGTGAACGCAATAAAAAACCGGTCGGCAACGCCGAGCATCAAGCCACCGGGAATTCCCATGCCCGGCATGATGCCAAGCAGCATGAGCAGGCCGGTGGTAAACAGCGCACGTCGCCTTGGACTGGCGGGCGTGACGGAAACGTTCGATGCGTGTGGCGCAGCATCAGAAGCAGTCTTGGGCATCAGACGAAGTTTCCGGCGTGTTTGGGTTTGTCTGCAGCAACCGGGGCGTTGGCATCTTCCATGGCACGCCAGCCACCCGCAATGCTGAACACGCGCGAGTAGCCCATCTCGGCCAGGGTCGCGCAGGCGAGAATGGAGCGATAGCCACCGCCACAATACAGGTACAACGGAGTCGACGTGTCAGGCACAAGCCGCTCAACGTCACGTTCAAGCACGCCGCGCGCGATATGCTCAGCGCCATCAGCATGTCCGGCCTCCCACTCACGATCCTCACGAACATCGAGCAGCCGTGCGTTGCTGTCGTTCGCGAGAGCCGCCCTCGCCTCAGGCACCGATACTTCGGTTACCTGCGGGCGTCGCGCCGACACATAGGCGAGGAATCCGGGTGAATGCTCCATCTGATCAGTCCTGGGTTAGGGATGCACTGCGTGTTCACGCGCCAGTGATTCGAGATCATCACCCGACAATCGATACACGGTCCATTCCGACCGGCCCTGCGCGCCCAGTGACTCGTAGAATCTGATCGCGTCTGTGTTCCAGTTCAGCACCGACCACTCCAGCCGCTGGCCTCCGGATTGCACAGCGAGGTTGGCGAGATGCGCGAGCAACGCCCGCCCAACCCCCTGCCCTCGCAAATGCGGTTCGACAAAGAGGTCTTCGAGATATATCCCCGATCGCGCCAGAAATGTGCTGTAGCTGCGAAAGAAGAGCGCGAGACCGGCCGGCTCGTCGTCCACAAACGCAAGCACCACTTCGGCTTCCGGCTGGTCACCAAACAATGTGCGCTCAAGCCGTGCATCGGTAGCCACGCACTCGTGCGAAAGCTTTTCGTATTCGGCCAGCGCTTCAATGAAGCGACGGATCAGCGGCACGTCACTCCGCGTGGCGGCACGTAACGTAATCTTTGCCTTGTGCTCAGACATACGCGTATCTCACGGTTTCATTTCGCCAGGTGTGAAAGTGCGGTGCGCTTCCATCGCGCCGCTTGTATCACGCATTGTACAGCGCGCGTCCGAGCGTCTGATACCGCTGCAGCACATCGCGTGCCTGCGTACGTGCGATGCCGTCCACAAACGTGATCCCCCGACGCTCGAGATAACCAATTGATTCAGGAAACACCGGCCCCTCGTCAAAGCCAATCGCCAGTGCGTCTTCACGGGTTGCGCCGCCCTCGACGCGGGTCACGCCACTCCAGTGCACAGCGCCCAGACACATGGCGCACGGTGCGCAGGATGTCGCCAGAATGTGCGACTCGGCGAGCGGTGGTGATGCGAGCGTAAACGACGCCAACGCGCGTTGGGCAAACATCAGTGCCACAACTTCAGCGTGAAGCGCGGCGTTGTTTTCCGGCTCCACCAGATTGACGCCCACCGAGATCACCCGTTGGCTTTCTGCACTGAACACCGCCGCACCGAACGGACCTCCGGTGAGTCGTTCCACATTTTCGCGTGCCAGGGTGATCGCAAGCTGCACGCGATCTTCGGCAGACTGGTAGCGGTGTGTCCAGTCGACCACCTGATCAATCCATGCGGGAAGTGCAATGTTGACAGACGCAATGCGTTCTGTGGCCATCATGGCGGAGACGCAGCAGCAGACGAGGTACGCAACCGCTCGCTGATGCGCTCCATCCGTCGACGGTTGACACCCAGATCACTCTTGCCCACACGTGATGCCGACCGGAACCGGAACACGCGGCGCTCAGCATCAACGATGATCTCGATGTCATCAACAAAACGGAAAATCAGACTGCGTGCCTCGGCCTTCAGATAGTCCGCGCCTTCTTCTACAATCGTCGTGCGCTTTTCTTCGAGCAACGCCGCTCCCGCACGCGCCAGCGCCGCAGCGGGCGAATCGGTGAACGCGATGGCATCCATGCGTTGCGACGACCGCTGGGCATCGGTGGACACACAGTTGGGCGTATCAGGACACGGCGGCAGGGTGCGCTGCGACATGAGCGTATTGATTGGGACCATAAACGAGAGAGCGGCGACAATCAGTAACCTACTCACCATCGCGCTCCCCCTCACACGCAGCAGCGGGTAGCGACCGCAGCACTATCCTACTCGCGTTCACGAACCAGCTGTCGGTGCAACACGGCTACTTCAGGCGAATCCTGCAACAGTGCCTGAAACTCCTTTTGAAAGCCCGATCCTTCGGCATCGGGGCGCAGCAATCGCTGCGCATCGTGCAGCATGGTTTCCGCCTCGACCACCGTCACCGGTGGCTGTCCGCGATCGAGCAACCGCGAATCGATTTCCGACACCACGCGCATCATGGGACGCAACCAGGTGAACCACGGATCGTGCATGGCCAGCTGCAGGAATGCTCCGTTGGATTCGATGCGTCCGAACAGTTTTTCGTAACGCACGCGTTCGGCGTGCAGTAGCACTCGATGCAGCGCCAGCAAGTCATTGCGCGCGGCATCCAGCTTCGGCAGTACCGCCGCCAGCTCGGGCGATGGCGAATCAATCGGTGATGGTGGGCGCGAGATGCGGTTGTTCTCTTCCATAAATCAGATCTCAGCTAAACGGTTGTTCGTGATCAGTGCTTCGCGCCACCGGTGAGGCGCTCCCAGACGGCAAACTCCTTCACAGTATTGCCGATGATCGAGCCGCCAATCGTGGTCAGCGCACGAAAGGCTACGGTTTCGGCGCTGCCTTGATCGGGTTGAAGTTGCCCCAACACCATCGAACCCGCGAGCGCCCCGGCAAATCTGGGCCAGCCGATGCGACGCTGTCCCTCCATGTCAAAGTCGGTGACCACCGCTTTGAGTACGTGTCCCATGCGCGGACCAACCCCCTCACACACACATTTCACGTACGCCGGATCCCGTTCCAGCGCCGCGGCGACCCCGTGCCGAACGGATTCAATGGCCACAAGTTGCGCCGATCGGGTGAGCAACCGCCGTCCGTAAGACTCGGCGGTGCGCGGCCAGACCTTGGGTGACTGTACCGTCTGATCATAACCCGACGACCACAGGACACGACCGAGCGCCACAAAACCGAGCAGGTCGGCACGGTATTCACGACTGCGCACAATTTCCGATTCGGTCCGGGAGCCCGGGTACGGCGCAACCGAACCGGTGGGTAATGTGGGTTGCGCGAGGGCTGCTTTTCCGGGTTGCGTCACCACCAGAAAGACGGCGACTGCCACCAATGCACCACGAACACGCCATCGCGCGGTCGTGCGCTTGACGCCCCAATCATCCTGCGCTGTTTGTGTCATCTCTAAGGGTGACCGACTGCACGCGAAATCGCTACGCGAAATCACCATGCAACATCGCTACGCAAGACCACGACGCGATGAACACCGCGGCACGCCCCCTGTCGGGCGCGCCAGGGGCGCGTCAGGGGCGCATGAGGCGCCGCACCATCCAGATCGCCAGCAGCACGACAACGGTTGGGATGATCAGGGCGACCACCAGCTTGAAGGCCAGCACCGTGATCAGCCCAATGGCGATGAGCGCGATAATCGGCACACCCAGAATCGCCATACCCAAAAACGGCCGGAGCGCGATTAATCGAAGCAGCGAGGAAATCATGACAGCACCTTGAGAGGGGGATGCGTACAGTACGTAGTGAGGCGTTGCGAGTTTCTCCGGGCCGGAGTATGCGGCCTGGTCGCTTGCGCCTCCAGCGCCAAGGCGACAACGTCGATCAGCTGTGTCGCCCGTCTGCTTTCTCCCTCCAGGCTCCCTCCTATGCCATCACTTGTTGCACGCCGCTGGCCCGGCCGTTTCGCGCTTTTCGCCGCGTTTGTTTGCACTGGCGTATCGCCACTCGCTGCCCAAACCAGTACTGCCGTCAACGCGCTTGATGAAGCGATCGCCGCCGAACGCTACATCACGCCGCCCGAGGCAGTCGCCAAACTCGTCACCGCTCCACGCGGTGACAACGTGTCGTTCGGCGCGCCCAACCCCGGCAGCCGGCAGTGGTTCTTGCGATCGGTAAGTGATGGACTGCCCGCGCTCGCGTTGATGGGCAAGCCGTATCACAATCTGGGCGGCTTTCAGGTGGATCGTGTGGCCAGCCGTTCGCGCTCCCTCACAACGCGCAGCGCGGCGGGACTGGAGCTGCGCAATGCCCAATCGGGCAAGCTGGTCACGGTGAATGTGCCCAGTGGCGCGCGGGTTGGCCCCACCGCCTGGTCACCCGACGGCAACACGTTGGCGTTCATGGCGCTCTTTGATGACGCCACGCACATCTATCTTGCCGATCCGGCGTCCGGTCGCTCGCGCCAGCTCACGCGCACGCCGCTGCTGGCAACGCATGTGACCAACATGGAATGGACGGCCGACAGTCGCAGCATTGTGGCTGTGCTCTTCCCCGACGGGCGTGGTGCCGAACCGGCCGCACCGGCCGTTGCCACCGAGCCGATTGTTCGCGTGAACGACCGCAACAAGCTCAAGACACGCACGTACGCGAGCCTGCTCACCACACCGCACGACAAGGCGCTGCTCACGCACTACTCCACCGGTCAGCTGGCCGTGATCGACGTGCGCTCACGCGCTGTGCGCAAGGTGGGTGCACCGCGCATGATCCGTTCCTTGAGCGCATCTCCCGATGGCCAGTACTTTCGTGTGACCACGCTCGAGGAGCCGTTCTCGTACCTGCTTCCGGTCTCGTCTTTTGGTCAGACGGAAGAAGTGATTGACGCGCAGGGGCAATCGCTGGTGGAGCTGTCCAAGCGTCCGTTGCGTGAAGGTGAGAGCACCGATCCGGATCCCGACGACCAGCCGGCACGTCCCACACCCGCGGCTCGCAGCGCGGCCAATGACACCGCCAAGCGCAGCATGGGTTGGCACCCGTCAGAGCCGGGGCTGCTGTTCATGCAGCGCGCGCCGGCGGCCGCGGCACGCAGCGGTGCACGTGGCGCCGACTCCACGGCCCGTCCTGCAGCCGGTGCGTCAGCGCGCCGCATGGACCGCCTGGTGCACTGGCTTCCACCGTTCGATTCCACCAGCCAGAAAACCGTTTACGAAACGGCGTCGCGCATCAGCAGCACACGCTTCAGCGATGACGGCTCCATTCTTTTTGTCACCGAAGTCGGCACCGCTGGTGCAACGCAGCTGGCGGTGATGTTGAATGAAGACGGCAAGAAGTATACGCTCGTTGCTCCGCCTGCCCGTTCGCGCGACAGTACGAATGGCGATGACAGCACGCAGGCAGCAGCGGCCGGACGTCGTGGCGGTCCGCCGCAGGACGGCACGCCGTCGCTCATGACCAAGCCAGGTCGTCGTGGCGCACCCAGCGTCATGACGTCGGGTGATGGTCAGTACGCGTTCCTGGAAGGTTCAACGCCTGCCGATACAGCGGCCGGTACCGCTCCCAAAGTCTGGATTGACCGCGTCGCAATTCGCACCGGCGAGCGCACCCGCGTATACGAAAGCAACGGCGAATTGAGCGAGTCGATTGGCGCTGCGCTCGATGACGATGTCGCGCAAATCATCGTGAGCCGCGAATCGGCCACGCAGCCGTCGCAGTCGTATTTGGTAAACGTCGCCGACAAGTCGGAACGTCAGCTCACCAGCAACCGCGACCTGTTCCCGGAAGTCTCGTCGGCGATCAAGCGCACGGTGGTGGCGCGCCGCGCCGACGGCTACACCTTCAATGTGCGTGTGACACTACCCGCTGATTACAAGGAAGGCACGCGCTTGCCGGCGATGTTCTGGTTCTATCCGCGCGAGTTCGCCAATCAGGAAGCGTACGACCGCTCGACCGCGCGCAGCTCGGAACCATCGCGTCGCTTCCCGAACTTCTCGCCACGCAGCATGGCGTTTCTCACCACGCAGGGCTACGCGCTGGTTGAACCCGATGCACCGATCTTTGCCAGCGACGGCATGCAGCCCAACGACAACTACGTGGCTGACTTGCGCAACAATCTGGCGGCCACGATCGATGCACTCGACACACTCAACATCATTGACCGGCATCGGCTGGGAATCGGTGGGCATAGCTACGGTGCCTTCAGCGCGGTGAATGCCATGGTGCATACGCCGTTCTTCAAAGCCGGTATTGCCGGCGATGGCGCGTACAATCGCACGCTTACACCCAATGGCTTCCAGAGCGAACGTCGTGATTTCTGGCAGGGACGCGAAACGTACCTGGCCATGTCACCCTTCATGTACGCCGACAAACTCAACGGCGCCTTGCTGCTGTATCACAGCACCGACGACCAGAATGTGGGAACGGCCCCGATCAACTCGGAACGTCTGTTCCACGCACTGCAGGGACTGGGCAAGGATGTCTCACTCTACATGTACCCGTACGAAGACCACGGACCGATTGCGCGCGAAACCGTGCTCGATCAGTGGGCGCGATGGGTGGCCTGGCTCGACAAGTACGTGAAGGGCGCCGGCACAAACGGCAAAACACCGGTGGCCATGGAGGATGCGCAGTGATGACTGCTTTACGCTTTGCATCATCGGCGGCGCTTGGTGTGGCCGTGGTTGGTGCGCTGTCTTTCTCCCCGTGGTCGCCACGCGCGACCACGGGGGCAGTGTCTGCCCGCACGTCGCTCACGACAGAAGCCCACGCGGCCGTGCCTTCGTTCGGCGCACAGCAGATATTGAGCGCCGACACCAGGCAGGAGATTGCGGTTCGCTACATCACCAACGGAGAATCATCGCGGGCCCGCTACCGGGTACGCGAACGTCTGCTCGGCCGCGAACTCGATAACGACGCGGTAGGGGAAACCGCAGAGATCACCGGCAGCATCGCGCTCGACAAAAACGGCGCGGTGGTGCGTGCCGCCTCGGGCTTTGACGTGAAACTCGCGGGTCTTACGAGTGATGAACGCCGCCGCGACAACTATGTGCGGTCGCGCATTTTGCTCACCGACTCGTTTCCCTCCACCAAACTGGCCGTCACCGGCGTGCGTGGGTTGCCGTCACCGCTGCCGGCTGCCGGACGTGTACAGTTTCAATTGCTTGGCGATCTCACACTCAAGGGCCAGACGCGACCCACCACGTGGAATGTTGTGGCCAACGTGAATGGCGACCGGCTGACTGGCACGGCCTCCACGGCGTTCACCTTTTCCGACTTTCAGCTCACACAACCCAAAGTGCGCGTGGTGTTGAGCGTGGCCGATACGATCCGGCTCGAGTATGACTTCGCAATGCGCAAGCAGGCGCCGTAACCGCTTTACACAATGCGCCCGCGGTAGCAGCGGTTCACCACCGTATGCAGCTGCATGCAGCCTGACGTTCGCTGCTACCGTCGGCCGACACCGCGCGCTGCTACCGTTTGCTGAGCAGATCGCCGAGCAGACTGAACAGGCTCGGCGAACGCGACGAATCGCGGCGCTCCGGCCACGCGGAAGGTCGTATGGAATGCCGTTGATCAAGGTGCGTGCGCATCATGCGTTCACGCTCCAGCCGGCGCCGCTCATCGGCCAGTGATCGCACCTCACGCTGACGGGCAACATCGAGCCCGCCCCGACGCACAAAGTCGAGCAGCGCGGGCAGCTCGTGCGCATCGAACCAGGTACCGTGTTCCTTGCATACATCCACAATGATGCCGGAGATGCGCGCGTAGTTGATGCGGTTCATCATCGTTGCACATTCCGGGCATGGCCGGTAACGCACCTGCATGTGCCCGATGCTCTTGCCGGCTGCTTTCTGCGCTCCAACACCCGGCGCCAGCGCCAGCAGGATCGCATCATCGGCGTGACTGGCCACCAGGCGTTCGATGGTTTCGCGGCCCACCCACATGCCTTGGCACACGAGGCAGTCGGCCAGAAACAGCGCACCGCCGGCGCTGTTGGGCGGCACGGGAATGTGACGGTGCATGAGCTCACCCGCTCCGCAGGGGCAGCGCAGCACACTGTCCGATGTGGACGGCGTCACGGTGCCGCTGCCGCACCACGGACAGTACGAGACACCCGGTGCAAGCCGGCAATGGCACGTGGGGCAGGCACGCTTTCCCAACGAACCGGTGCAATAGCTACAGCGCGTGAGCTGCGGGTCACCCGCCGGCGCGCCGCATCCGGGACAGCGGATGTGCGTGGCGTTGAGCTGCGGTGCAGCCCTTTGCGCGGTGGACATGTGCTGGCGTGTTTCGGATGAGGAACGGCTTGTTGCTACGCCGCCGGCAACGGCGGAGGGGCGAAGTAAAACGCGAACTCATCCTGCTGGCCGGCTGGCTGCCAGGTATCCATGCCCGGACTCCACACCAGCCGGGTGCCTTCAATCACGCCCCCTTCGATCGCCTGCTGAAGGTGCTGCCGGGTCCATGGACCTTCGGCCGACGTGCCTTCGGGGCTGCGCGGTGAAGGCGCGACGTACCACCACTGGCGCGGCTGCAACGTGGAACGCCACGCGGGGGCACCTTGGACCACCTGCGCGAGGTGGCCAACGTGGCCAACGATTGAGGCGCTCACGAGCGCCACCGGGTGTTTGTCATGCATTGCACTCCGTCGGGGGGTCTGGCGGCGGTCGTGCTACTCCGCTTGTTGCCGCCAAACCTTGACGAATCGCTATAACCGTTGGTTACGGCTGAGTCCGTTACCGACTAACCCGTGTGGGAGATCTCAGTTTCCGTTGTCGCCGGAGTGTGAGCCCGCCGGCGACACCGGTGCGGATGCGGCCGGTGCGCCAGCGGCGGCGCCACCGCCCGAAGCGGCGGTCGCGGAAGCAGGCACGGTCATGACCTCGGAGAGTCTGGCCGCCATTTCGGGCGTCACCTTGCCCAGCCCCGGCAACTCAATGCCGGTGACGTGGCGAATGAGATCCATGGCCGGCGGCACTGAGCGCACCAGATCGTTGGTCACTCGACTTACCCCGCCCCCCGTACCGTTGCCCGAATCCCACACAATCACCTTCTCTACGTTCACTCCCTTCACCGCCTCTGCGGCCTTCTCCACGAGCGAAGGCACCATGTCCACCAGCAACAGGGCAAACGCCTGTTCAGGACTTCCTGCGGCTTCTACGAGTTCCTTGAGGCCCTTGGCGCGCTGTGAGAGCAACGCGTATTGGCCTTCGGCTTCCGCCTCAAGCTTGGCCCGCACCGCCGTGGCCGCGGCGTCGGCGGCAATGGTGACTTCGCGGGCCTGACCTTCGGCGGCCACGATGGCCGTTGCAGCAGCCGCCTTGGCCGGTGCTTCGAGTCGTGCACGCTCGGATGCTTCAATCTGTCGCGCCTCGGCCAGTGCCGCGGCCTCGCGCGCCTTCGCCGTGGCCTCAGCAACCTGACCATCGGCCACCGCCCGCGCCGACTCGGCGCGCTTGCGCGCCTCGGCGGCCGTGACGGCGAGGTTGGCTTCGGACTCCGCCACAAGCGCCTTGGCCTGAGTCTCGCCCTTTACCGCGTCGGCGTTGGTTTCGGCAATGCGCACCCGCTTTTGCGCTTCAGCCACCGCTTCACCGGCCACCGCGTTGGCATTGGCTTCCGAGACCGCGATGCGACGCCCACGATCCAGATCGGCGACTTCACGATCGCGCTGTACTTCCTGTGCGCGTGTTTGCACATCCTCTTCACGCGACATTTCGGCCAGCCGCATGGTCTGTTGCAACTGTGCTTCCTGCACGCCGATCACCTGATCGCGCCGTTGCGCGGCCACGATCACATCCTTCTCGCGCTGCGCTTCGGCGACGCGAATTGCACCGGTGCGTTCGGCCTCTGCGACATCACCAAGCGCACGCTGCGTTGCCTCGCTGCCGGCTTTCTGACCGAGTGCCTGCAGATAGCCGGACTCATCGCGCAGATCCTGAATGTTCACGTTCAGCAACGCCAGACCAAGCTTGGTGAGCTCGGGAACAAGCGTGCTTTCAATCTTGCGACGGAACTCGTCGCGATTGGAGTTGATCTCCTGGATGGTCATCACAGCAATGACCTGCCGCAGCGTACCAACAATGGTTTCCGCGGCCAGTCCTTTGATCTCTTCCTCATTCTTGCCCACAAGACGCGTTGCGGCGTTTTCCTTGTGCGGCGACGCGTTGCCAATGGCAAGTGTGAACGCACTTGGCACCGCGACACGGATTGTTTCAGCCGAGAGTGCGTCCTGCAACGCAACCTTGAGCGTGAACGGTGCAAGCTCGAGAAAGTTGTATTGCTGAATGATCGGCCACACAAACGTGCCGCCGCCCGCGATCACTTTCGGCAGCGGTTCGCCATGCTCGTTGGTAAGCGCTGTCGCGCCCGAGATTACGAGCAAGCGGTTGGTGGGACACACTTTGTATCGCGACGCGAAAAAGAGTGCGAGCCCCACAACCAGACCAATCACCAACAGGACACTTCCACCGCCAAGCACGAGCGACAAAATGGCATCGACTGGCGACTCTGTCTCAGTGGCTTGCAGCAAGGCAAACAGTGTGGGCATCGTCGTTATGAGCTGGAGGAAAGTTCAGGGTATGGACTGGCGCGTACAAGCACGCTGTTGGGCGACGCCAGGCTTACGATGACTACGCGCGCACCTTCGGGAAAGATTCCATCTTCATCGGGTATCGCGGTGTATTCCTGCGACACACCGCCCAGCGTGAGTTGCACCACGCCCGGTGATGCGGAGCCTTCAATCGCCACCGTGAGTACGCCTTCACGTCCCACCAGCAGATCGTTGCTCGCACTGTGATCACGATCGAACATTCGCATGCGACGCAACACCGAGGTCCAGCCCTTTACACCCGCTGCAGCGGCAACAATCGCCGCCGCGAGAGCCAGTGAAGAGGGCAGCTTGAACACACCGATCATTAACGCGCCGGCTGCACCGGCGGCGGTGATGGCGGCCAGCACACCGCGTATGGAAAGAAACGCTGACGCCAGTCCGGTGAGTCCACCATGATCTGCAGAAGCCGGACCATCAGCGTCCGCCGCGCCAATGAACAGCAGCGCGAGCAGCGCCACGCCACCAATGAGAAACATCTGCAGGAAGACAGTGAGCATGCCCGAGTTTAACGTGAGAGCACGGGCGGAGCGAGCAGCTGCAGCGAACGGGATTACGGCCAGCTCGATCAACTTCGCGGCGTGACCGCGAATGTGGTGCCGGACCGGGGGGCCGCTTAAGGTTCAATACAGCACGGACGCCGGCAATCCGGCGCGCCCTGCGCTGTGAACTCTTTCACCGGACCGACAGACGTGGTGGCTCCGCCAACCGTTCCGTCAACACACGCATCGCCACGTCACGATCAGCAGCCGCAGCTGGTGGTGCTGTTTGACGGCGTGTGCAATCTGTGTAACGGCGCGGTCACGTGGTTGCTCGAACGTGACAAGCGGAAGGCGCTGCACTTCGGTGCGCTGCAAAGCGACGCAGGCCGGCGACTACTCAAGCAACGCGCGGCCAACACCAATCTTCCGGACAGCATCGTATTCATCGATGCACAGGGAGTGCACACCCGCTCCGACGCGGCGCTGCGCATTGCGTCGCATCTGGGCATGCCCTGGTCACTGCTCTCCGTGTTCCGGATCGTGCCGCGCGGGCTGCGTGATGCCATCTACAGCTGGATCGCGCGCAATCGCTATCATTGGTTCGGCAAGCGTGATACGTGCATGCTGCCCTCCCCCGACGTGGCCAATCGGTTTCTCAGCGAAGACGCGCCGCCTGCCAATCGGTATCTCAGCGAAGACACCCAGCCTGTAGATCGGACATGAGCACTGCGGCCCTGCAGCGTCGCACGCTCTGGCTGGCCGGGTTTGTATTGCTCTGCTGGGTTGTGCTTGGCGTAGACGCGATCGTTCCCGGTTCGTTTGCTCAGTTCGGCGTGCAGCCGCGAAGCGTCGATGGGTTGCGCGGCGTGCTCTTCGCACCCTTTCTGCACGGCAACGCCGCCCATCTGGCGAGCAACAGCGTTCCGCTGCTGGCGCTTGGTGCACTCGTGCTCATTGCCGACGCCAGACGATTTGTTGCCGTGACCGCGTGGGTGGTGGTGAGCAGCGGTTTGGGCGCGTGGCTGCTCGGCCCATCACAGAGCGTGCACATTGGCGCGAGCGGTGTGGTGTTTGGCTATCTCGGCTTCCTGCTCTCGCACGGTTGGTTTGCCCGACGCCTGGGCATGATGCTGCTCAGTATTGTGGTGGCGGGCGTGTGGGGCGGGCTCGTATTCGGCGTGCTGCCGGGAGCACCGGGGGTGAGCTGGCAATCGCACGCCGGCGGGTTCATTGGCGGCGTGGCGGCGGCGCGCTATTTCGCGCGACGGCCTGCGGTTCGTCGCAAGCCGGCCGCCGTCCGCCAGTCCCGATAACAGCGCCTGGTATTACGGCTGACGACGCGCCGTGAATGTCGCGCCGCCCATGCCACCAAAGTCCACGATACCCGTGAGACTGTCCTTGTTTACCACCACGCCTTTGAAGTCGAGCGCAATACCATCAGGCCCGTTTGCTTCGAGAGTGAAGAGCACGGAATCGCCTTTCACCGAGCCGGCAATCGCCCGCTGACCCATCATGCGGGATTCATACGTGCCGGAAATTTTGCTCGCGTCCTGCTTGATGATCACGGTGGGCGTGCCCGTTCCATTCTCGGTGACAACCGAAAATGCCCACGTTCCCGACAGGTCCTGCAAAACACCGGAAGCAGCGAAAGCAGAGCCCGCGGTGAGCGCCACTGCGGCCACTGACACGATGGTACGAAGAGTAGAGCGCATGGTGTGTTGGACTGATTGATGAAAAGATCGCTGTGAAAACGTAATCAGCGTCTGCGCAATCAAGCAGCGCTGGACACGTGCTGTTCCCGGCCGAACACCGCGCGTAACTGCTCCACGGCCCACGCCAGATCTTCCTGTCGCACAACCAGCGGCGGCGCCAGTCGAATCACGGTGTCGTGTGTTTCCTTGCACAGCATTCCACGCTGCATCAACGCTTCGCAGTACGGACGGGCCGGCACACTCAGTTCAATGGCCAGAATGAGTCCGCGCCCGCGCACCGCCACAATATCCGGATGGGACAGCGTTTGAAGTTGCGAGAGCATCCATGCACCAAGTTCAGCCGAACGCTCCACCAGCTGCTCTTCCTGCATCACAGCCAGCGCGGTACGCGCGACAGCACAGCCCAGTGGATTGCCTCCGAATGTGCTGCCATGGGTGCCCGGACCAAACACGCTCAACACGTCATTGCGGGACACAACCGCTGACACGGGATAAAAGCCACCTGACAGCGCCTTGCCGAGCACGTACATGTCGGGCTTCACGCCTTCATGGTCGCAGGCGAACAAGCGACCGGTGCGTCCGAGACCGGTCTGAATTTCGTCGGCAATCATGAGCACATTTTCTTCTTTGCACAGCGCCGCCAGTTCGCGAAGGAACCCGTCGGGCGGCATGATCACACCCGCCTCGCATTGAATCGGTTCAAACAGCACCGCGCACGTGTGAGCGTTCATCGCTGCACGCACCGCCGCCAGATCGCCAAAGGGCACGCGCGTGAATCCCGGCGCGAACGGACCGAACCCGTCGCGATACGACGACTCCGACGAAAAGCCTACGATGGTTGTGGTGCGACCGTGAAAGTTGCCGTCAAAAACAATGATGTTGGCCATGTCGGCAGGGATGCCCTTATGCGTGTAACCCCAGCGCCGCGCCGCCTTGATGGCCGTCTCCACCGCCTCGGCGCCGGTGTTCATGGGCAACACCATTTCCATGCCACAAAGACTTGCCAGCTCTTCGCAGAAATGCGGCAACTGGTCGTTGCGGAAAGCGCGCGACGTGAGTGTGACCCGCGAGGCCTGTTCGGTGAGGGTGGCCAGCAGACGTGGATGGCAGTGCCCCTGGTTCACGGCCGAGTACGCACTCAGGCAGTCGAGGTAGCTGCGCCCTTCCACATCCATTACCCACGCGCCGTCACCGCGCGTGATCACCAGATCCAGCGGCTTGTAGTTATGGGCGCCCCACTGCTCCTCAATCTCGATCAGGGCGGCGCTCGATGGCGTAGCGTGAATCGAAGTCATGTCTTGTGGTACTCCGGCAACGGGAGATCGGTCGCCCAACGGCGCGCGCCGACTGGTGATTTCTGATCTTACATCATGCCTCTCTGCCCATGACAGCAACAAGCTCAAACAATTAGCAATTTTGTTCTGTATACTATACAATTCGCCAGCAGCCTTTGGCAATTTCACCACTTTCTGGTGGTTTGATGGATGGTACCGACCAACGCCTGATCGCGCTGCTGCGCGATAACGCCCGGACGTCAGTGGCGCAGCTGGCCAAGCAGCTCGGCGTTTCGCGTGGCACGGTGCAGAATCGAATCGACCGGCTGGTGGAGCAGCGCATCGTGCTTGGCTTCACCGTGCGTACAACCCCCGAGGCCGAACCGCAGCGCGTGCGAGCCATGATGATGATCAGCGTTGAAGGAGACCGTTCCGACGCCATTCTCACCGCACTGCGAGGCTACCCACAGGTGCGCGCGCTGCACTCAACCAACGGACGCTGGGATATCGTGGCCGAACTTGGTACCG
>JAABRT010000033.1 GCA_011390805.1 Gemmatimonas sp.
CCAGTGCACCCATCTTTCACAGCACAGAAAACCTGTCTACGCCGGAACACACGCGCCGCGTGATGATCGTAGATGACGAGGCTTCCATCCGTCACGCGCTTGCCCGCTGGTTTACGCGAAACGGCTGGGATGTCACGCTCTGCGAAGATGGCGCGCAGGCATTGAGCGCCGTGCGCAATAATGACAGCGCTTTTGATGTAATCCTGTGTGATCTGAAAATGCCGGGTCTCTCCGGCATGGACGTGTACCGGGAGCTCAAAGCCGAACGTCCGGAGCTGCTTCAGCGACTGATCATTGCCACCGGTGATGTGGCAAGCTCGGATGTCGCGGCCTTCCTGTCCACGATTCAGGTGCCAGTGCTCGAAAAGCCGTTTGCACTGGACCAGCTCGCGTCGGTCCTGCGACAGATTCAAGCGGAGCCTGTAAGCTCCAGCTGAGCCGGCGCTGTCCTTTTTGTTGCGACCGGTCGATACTCTCCAGTATCCGCTGCGCCTCGGGCGCCTCGCTGCCGCAACTTCGTCATGACGCTCGCTCGGAAAGCTACCAGCACACGTACCGTGGACTACCGCGCCGACTATTGGTCGCGGGAGTTCGCGCATCTCAATCGGCGTCGCTGCACGTGGATTGTGCTGGCGCTGATGCTCAACGTGGGTTTGTACGCCACCGGCTGGGGTGAGACCAACACGGAAGTGGTGGTTGGCTATTTCACGTGGCTGCTGACCGTCGTCGCCTTCGATGTGATCCGTCGCTTTATCCACACGCGTTCCACCGTCGTACTCTTGAGCACCACTGCGTTTTTTGTGGACATCGTGATGGTCACCGTGCAGATGTACAACAGCGGTGGCGGGTGGTGGCTGGGTGCCGGGTTTTACGGCGTGATTGTGGCGATTGCAGCACTCGGACTGCCCAGACGTCACGGTACCGCAGTGTTCATCGCCGCAATCGTCGCGTGGACATCGCTGTACGCTGTGCTGCATCTCTCCTCTGCGCAGCCAGTACCATGGTTTGGCCTGCCCAGTGTGCTCGGCAACACGTCATTGCTGGCCACACAGTATCTGCTGGGACTGCTGTCACTGTCGGCGCTGTGGGTGTTGCTGCGCACGCAAAACACGCGTATGCGGAAGGCGCAGGAGGCCAACCGGCGAATGGTGCAGGCGGCCCCGTACGCGATTTTTTCCATGGGTGGGGACGCCCGGGTACGGGAGGCGAATCCCGCTGCGCTCATGCTCACCTCCTACGCGCTCGAAGATGTGCTCGGCCGGGGCCTCATTCAGCACGTTACGCCTGAACATCGTGAACTGGCCAAGGAATCATTCAAGCGCACACTCGGCGGCGAGGTGGTGCACTTCGAACACGGATTCAGGTGCGGCGATGGCGTCGAGCGGTGGTTCAGTGTGTCGTATTCGCCGATCAGTACAGGTACCGGCGAACATGCGGTATTGGTGATTGCCCGTGATCTCACGGCAGAACGACTGGCATCACTCGAAACAGAACGCATGCAACGCGAACTGACGGAGTCGCGGCGCATGCAGCTGGTTGGCAGGCTTGTGTCGGGTGTGGCACACGAGCTCAATAATCCGCTTGCCGCCGTGATGTCGTTTACCGAACAGCTGGTGTCCGAGGCGAAGGACCACGACACACGATCGGCGCTGTCTGTAGTGCACGCACAGGCCAACCGGGCCCGCGAAATCGTGCGCGACCTGTTGCAGGTTGTGCGCGACCGCGGTGAACGGGAACGCACGGCAACCGACTTGCGCACCGTGATCGTGGGCTGCATTGACGGACTGCGTCCAATGGCTGAACGGGCGCTGGTCACCTTCGAAACGACGCTCGATGAGAAGGCTCCGCGCGCGCTCGTGGATGCCGTGGGAATCGGGCAGATAGTGGACAATCTGCTCAGCAACGCTGTGCTGGCGTCACCCGCCGGAAGCGTTGTTTTTCTGCGCCTCGATTACGGTGCTCAAGGGTGGGAGATTGCCGTCACCGACCAGGGGTCCGGCGTGTCCGAGAATGTGAAGGCGCACCTGTTTGAGCCGTTTTTTACCACGCGCGCGCCCGGTGAAGGCACCGGGCTCGGGTTGGCGGTGTCGCAGGGAATCGCCGAGCAGCACGGCGGTACGCTACAATTCAGTGAGCTGCCAGCTGAGTTCGGTACGGGAGCGAGGTTTGTTCTGCGACTGCCTGCGTCGTTGTCCCTCGATTCATCGCTTGACACGACGTTGGCTGCCGAGAGTAGCCATCTCTTTCCTGCGCTACCGTTTTCTTCTGAGTCGCCGGAGTTTGTTGACATGCCACATAATCGCCGCCTGCTGCTGATTGACGACGAAGCGGCCATCCGCCTCGCGCTGCAACGCTTCCTCACGCGTCGTGGATGGCAGGTGGATCTGTGCGGGTCGGGTGCCGAAGGGCGCGATCTGATTATGGCGGAACCGCTTGAGCCGGGCTACGACGCGGTTCTGTGCGATCTCAAAATGCCGGGCATGACAGGCATCGATCTCTATCACTACCTCCACGAGCATCGCCCGGAATACATCAGCCGGTTGATTCTGGCCACCGGCGATGTGGCGTCACAGGAAGTAGCGGCGTTTCTCGATACGGTGCGTTGCCCGGTGCTGGAGAAACCGTTTGCACTGGCTCAACTGGCGGAGTGGCTGGAGACTATCGCGCCCACGGCGCCGGCAGAGTAATCCCGGGTGCTGCTGTAGCACCGCTCCCGATCGGTGCGCGGCACACACCAGCGCACAGCGCGCTATCGCAACCACTCGTCGCGATGCTCCGCGACCCAGCTGTCATCGGTGAGCTCCGGGTGCTCGCGAATCACACGTGCAATGGCCTCTGATTGCCCTTCGCTCAATCGTTCATGCGGATCGAGTGTCCAACTGCCACGCACCAGTCCCTGACGTCGCAGCACGTCGAGAATGCCGGGCAGGCATCCATCAAACGAGTTGTCTGCATCAAAAATCGCAGCGTTGGCTTCGGTGAGCGCTGCTCCGAGCGAAAGCAGTTCGCGCGGAACAGGTGCCGCGCTTTGGCGAAGTGATTGTATCTGCGCAAGCAGATCTACCGCGTTTCGCGTCCACACCGCCCACTGCCCCAGCAACCCGCCAACGATGGTGCGATGGGTGGACACACCGCCTACATGCACCGGGAAATCGGTCACAAGATCCGGCACAATGGCATCATCGTTGCCCGTATAGAGCGCGATGTCTTCGCGACCGCTGTGGGCCACCGCCCGCACGACATCGAGTGTGGCGTAGCGGTCAAAGGGCGCAATCTTGATGGCCACCACACCGGGAATCTCGGCGAACTCCCGCCAGAAGCGATACGGCAGCAGGCGTCCACCCACCGCCGGCTGCAGATAAAACCCGAACAGCGGAATCGCTTCGGCCACGTGTTTGCAGTGGGCCAGAATCGCCGACTCCGAAGCGTCTCCCCAGGCACCCAGCGACAGCAGTCCGCAATGGTAGCCCAGCTCGCGCGCGATGGCGGCTTCGCGGACAGCTTGCGCGGTGTCTCCTACCAGTCCGGCAATCCGTGCGAACGGGCGTGGATTCCGCGCCAACCAGTCGGTAGCCGAATGCGCCGCGAGTTCCAGCACCGGCCGGTATAACCCCACGTCGGGATCGTGAATGCGAAAGCCCGTGGTGTGCACTCCCACCGCCATGCCACCCGCGCCTGCGTGTACGTAGTACCGCGTCAGCGCCCGTTGATGCGTTTCGTCGAGGGTGCGCGTTGGGGTGAGTGCCAATGGGTGCGCCGGTATGACCTGTCCGGCCAGCAAATGCGCCCGCAGATTCAGCATGACGCTGGTTTTGTGTGCGTGAGCGTGGTTTGCAGATACACGTCAGTACGCACCACTTCGCACGTCAAACTTTGTCGGCTTGCCCAGCAATCGCCCGCCACGCTGCACCCAGTTGGCTGTCCAATCAACCAGCGTGTCTATTGGCATTGGCGTAAACGGCACTGTCTGGTGCAGCCGCTCCGTGTTGACCACCAACGCGTCTGCCTCTTCGTCGCCGTCAAACGTGACGTCAATGGCAAAGCGCTCGGCAAACTGCAACGCCAGTTCGCGCACCGATACAATAGGTCCGGATATGTTCAACGCGGGCGCGGCCGGGGAAGTGTGAGCCAGCGCGCGCAGTGCCAGCGCGTTCGCGTCGCCCTGCCAGATCACATTCGCGTAGCCCATGCGCAGCGGGACCGTTGCGCCAGAGTGCACTCGCGTGGCGATGTCCGTGAGCACGCCATAGCGCAAATCGCACGCGTAACACAACCGGAACTGCAGTACCGGTGTGTTGTGCTGTCGGGCGCTGTACGCAAAGATCCGCTCGCGGCCAACGCAGCTCGCAGCGTACTCACCCTCAGCCACCAACGCGTGATTTTCGCGTACACCTCCCAGTGTCACCACCGATCGCGGGTACACATTGCCGGTGGAAAACACCACGATTCTTGATGTGCGAAAGCGTGTGGCCACGTTCACTGCCGCGCCAACATTCTGCGCCCACGTACTCAGTGGATCGTTCTGTGTGCCGAACTTCTGGCCCACCAGATGCAACACATTCGGTGCATCGGGCAAGCGGGCCAGCACGCGGGCATCGCTCAGATCCGCGCGAAAAGGCTCCACACCGTACATGGCCAGTGTATCGGCAAGCGTTGGATCACTGAACCGCGCCACGGCGTACACACGACGCGCACGCGGACCATCCCGCGGCACTCCACGTGCATCGAGTGCCCGCCGGGCCATACGTGCCAGTGTGGGGCCCATTTTGCCCCCTGCGCCCAGTACCATGATGTCGCCGTCGAGCGATGCGAGCGCTTCGCACGCCTCCTCACTCGGACGCGAAAGCTCGTCGTCCAGCGCCGTCTCGTTACCCGGCGCCGGGAGTGTCACGTGGGCTGTACCGTGGAGCCGGGCAGCACTGCGGCAGCTGTGTTGTTGATGTGGTCAAGCGGTACGAGCGTGCCATCATCAAGCGCCGGCGGTTCAGCCAGACCAAGTTCCCGTGCCAGGGTGCGCCGAGCCGTGTCGATGCGTCGGCGTACATCTTCGCGCAGCACTGCTACATCCTTGAGCGACAAGCCTTCCGTAGAGACCGGCTCAAGCACCAGAGCCAATGCCCGGGCGCGCCGGAACCTGAAGCTTCCTTTGGCCATCGCGTGACGTGTACCTGCAACGGCGATAGGCAGAATGGGAACACCGGTTTTAATCGCCATACGAAAGGCGCCGTCTTTGAACGGCAACATCGCACCGTCGCGCGAGCGCGTGCCCTCGGGGAAAATCATGACCGAGACTTTTTTCTCAAGCCGGTCACGACACTGCGCCAGCGCTTGCACCGCGCTGTCGCGGTTGCCGCGTGTGAGCTTGATGTCGCCCGCCATCTGCATCATCCAGCCAAGACATGGAATCCTGAAGATGGTGTCCTTGCTCAGCCACTTCATTTCCCACGGGAACTTGCTGATGAGAAATACGTCGGCGTACGACTCGTGATTGGCCACCACGACGTACGGACGGCGCGGATTCTCGGGTGCCACGCCGCGTACACCAAAGCGCCAGAACGGATTGAGCTTGAGCGTGGCCACGGCCACCAGCCGGAACGTGCGTCCGGCGGCGTAGCGTCCGGCGTCAAACGGTCGCGTACACGCGTACACCAGTGCGACCACGGGCGTCCCCACAATCACGAGGACTACCGTGGTCGCCCACGTCCACCAGTTGCCGAGAGTGGCCAGCATCACGCGAGGTGCTTAGCCCTGCTGGTCCGCTACGGCGCGCGCGACATCACCCGCGAGGAAACCGATCTTGGAGTGCGCACCATCGCAGAACGGCTTGCGTGACGAGGCGCCGCAACGGCACAGCGCAATCGGCTTGCCCTCGGCCGGCATCTCAATCGGGTTGCCTTCGTGATCGACCAGGCGAACGTTGGGAGCGTCTTCGGCGCTGATGAACAGCGAACCGGTTTTGCGGACGGTAATCGTGATGGTCATGGCGTAGTGTCAGGGAAGCGGGCGGAGCCTCGGCGAAATGCCGGGGCCTCAGGAGTCGGCAGCGGTACGAGCGGCCACCGCATCGGCGGCGTGCCGCTGAATCCGGCGCACCATGGCCGACAGGCCGGCCTCGCGTGCACCGAGACCGATCTGCTCCATGAGAATGCGCACGAAGTCAGCAGGCAGCCCCAACGCGACTTCGGGCGGCTGATCGTTCACCGCAGAAAACGTAATCGACAGGACCGCCGCAACAGTGGGTGACTGACGAACGTTGACGTCGGCCCAGTAGTGCATGGTGCCATCGGGTTGGACTTCGGGGAAAAGATCCACCCGCGTCTGGCACTCCGGTACGGTGAAGGCTTCCCGGTCAAGCGCGGCAAAACGCTCCGGCAGCGGCTCCAGCCGTTTGGCGTAACTCAGCAGCGCCTGCATGCGGGTTTCGCGATCCATGTCCCGAAAGCGGTCGAGCGTACGGGCAATCTGAGGGGGCAGCGTAGTGGACATATACGAATGCAAACGGCTCTCGCGTGGCGGGTCAACGGCCAGCGGGGAACTCATGCGCCTGCTTCGCAGTAGGTTTGTGAGAGTGTCCCTCCAACTGCCGACATATGCTCATCAAGCGACCAGCCGACATCCCATCGTCCGAAATCACCCCCGAAGCGCAATACGTCAACCGCAGGGCCTTTATCGGCACCGCCGGCACGCTGGCGTTGGCGGGACTGGCCGTGCCGGCAACTCTGGCAGCCTGCACGCCGGCCGACGACCGGCGCGCGAGCGACATGGACGCGCCTGAGCTGGAGCAGGATGAGAAGGTGACGTCGGAGGAAGACGCCACCAGCTACAACAACTTTTATGAGTTTGGTACCGGCAAGGAGGACCCCAAGCGCAATGCGGGCTCTCTGCGCACCAGTCCGTGGACGGTGTCGGTAGACGGGCTTGTGAAGGCGCCCAAGCGCTGGGACCTGACGGCGTTGCTGGCTGGTCTGGCCGTGGAAGACCGCGTGTACCGTCATCGCTGCGTGGAAGCGTGGTCGATGGTGATTCCGTGGCAGGGCGTGCGGCTGCGCGATGTGATCAACCGGCTTGAACCCACACCGTCGGCGAAGTTTGTGGAGTTCACCACGCTGCTCGACCCGCAGCAGATGCCGGGCCAGCGCACAAACGTGCTGCCCTGGCCCTACAAGGAGGCGCTGCGACTCGACGAAGCCATGCATCCACTGGCGATGCTGGCCACGGGCATGTACGGCAAGACAATCCCCAACCAGAACGGTGCGCCACTGCGTCTGGTGGTGCCGTGGAAGTACGGCTTCAAGGGCATCAAGTCGATTGTGGGCATTCGCTTTACCACTACGCAGCCCCGAACGACGTGGAATGATGCGATCCCCAGCGAGTACGGTTTTTACGCCAACGTGAATCCCACGGTCGATCACCCGCGCTGGACACAGGCCAAGGAGCGTCGCATCGGGGAGTTCCTGCGCCGCAATACGCTCATGTTCAATGGCTACGCGAACGAAGTGGGTTCGCTGTATGCCGGCATGGACCTGCGCAAGTACTACTGATTGCCCTCGCTGCGGCAGTCTGCCCGTTGATCCGTCGCGATGTCCACGTGATGTCCACATGAGATTCACATGAGGTCCACGTCTTGATGGCCCCGTCAGTGCAGAAGACGGCGGGGCGTCGGATCGCGCGCGTGCTCGTGTGGGCGGCCGTGCTCGGACCGCTGCCGTGGCTCGTGTGGCTGGCCGTCTCCGGCGGACTTGGGGCCAACCCCATCGAATCATTGCAGCATCGCACCGGGCACTATGCGATTCGGTTGCTCGCGGCATCGCTGGTGATCACACCGCTGAAACAACTCACCGGTTGGGGCTGGCTCATCATCAACCGGCGCACGCTCGGGCTCGGGGCGTTCACGTGGGCCATGGTGCACCTGAGCGTATACGTCGGGCTCGATCTGGCACTCGACTTCAGCCAGTTCTTTGAAGATGTGATCAAGCGGCGCTACATCGCCGTGGGCATGCTCGCGATCGCCCTGCTCACACCGCTGGCCGTGACATCTACCAAAGGGTGGATCAAGCGTCTGGGTGGTGCAAAGTGGAATAAGCTGCACCGGTTGGTGTACGTGGCAATGATTGCCGCGACGGTGCATTACCTGTGGGCGGTGAAGCGGGATATCACGTTGCCCGTGCTCTACTTCGTGGTAGTGGCCGTGCTGTTGGGATTCCGCCTGGTGATGTGGCGCCGTCGCGTGACGACGGCGCGGCTGAGTGCGTCTGTGCCACAGAGCACCTAGCACCTTCCTGCCCGGATTTCGGGCGGTTGTGTGTGTCGCCTGCCGTTTACCACGCACATCCCGCTGTCTGCGTACAGGACTCAGGTACGACAGCAGGACCGCCCCTACCGAATGACACTTCCTGCCGCGGGGCACAACACGCCCCGCCGTTCCGGTCCATATCCAACCTTCGCCGGCCGCACGCCGTCGCAGAGCGTGCCGGTTGTTCCGGCGCCCGCTGCGCCTACGCGCGCCGAAACCTGGATGCTGGCCGCGCTGGTTGGGCTGGCGGCACTGCTCGCCACCTGGTTGGCCACCAACTCAGCGGCGCTTGATCCGGCGCATCCATTGGTGAGTCTGGCGCCGGCCATCCTGCAAGTCGCTGCGGCGCTGATGGCCGCTCACGCCGCGTCGGCGTCGTTCCTCGACCTCGGCACGCGTCGCTGCTGGGCCTTCATCTCCGCCAGTCAGGGACTGCTGGCCATCTCGGCGTTTGTCGCGCTGCTTGCCTGGCAAGCGGACAACGGCGCCATGGCTATGCGCGTGCTCGCGCTGGGCACCATTGCCAGCCAGCCGTTGATGGTACTCGGGCTGCTGCAACTGACTGCCTCGCCGCAGACAGCGCTCGATCGCAGCAAGTACGGTCTCGATATCGCCACCATTTCCGGCGGCGGCCTGCTGGTGATCTGGTATGATCTGCAGCGTCCACTCGTGGAAGGGATCGCCGTTGCGCCATTCGATCTTATCAGCGCACACACGGCTGCCATCGGTGATCTGATTCTGTTGCTCACGGCGTCAATCATCTGGCGTCGCACCACGATTCACAGTCGCGCGAACGTGCTCGTGGTGATCGCACTTGGATTTGTGGTGCACTTTCTGGCCGACATTGCGGCCATTGTTGAACTGCATCGCACGGGTACGCGACCCTTGTGGTTGCTTGCGGTTGCGCCGGCTGCGGCGTGTCTGCTGGCGGGCGCGGCGTGGTTGCAGCGCACCACTGCTGCGGTGATTGAAGCGCGTGCGCTGGTGGTTTCCACCGGCGCACTGCAGAGCATCAGCATTATTCCGTTTGTGGCAGTGCTGCCGGGTTTCGGGTTGTTGCTGCGTGCGGCCAGCGAAAGCGGTGTGCAGCCGCTGGCCGGCCTGGTGGTGGGAGCCGTGCTCGTCACCGCCATCGCCTTTCTGCGACAGCTCGCGTCAACGCGCGAAACGGTACGCATTCTCGCCGAAGCGTCAGCCCGGGAAAGTGAAGCGCGCTTCCGCGCGCTCGTGCAGAACTCCAGCGATGTGATCTCGATTCTTGCCGCCGACAGCACCATTCAGTTTTTGTCGCCATCGGCGCGTACCGTGCTCGGCCACGATCCGCGCAAACTGGTGGGACAGCGTTTGCTCGATCTCTTGCATCCCGACGACGAACCCGGGGCTCGGCAGTTTCTGGCCGAGTTGGCGTCGGCCGGACCATCGGGATCACGCGGGTCGATTGCACGTGAATGGCGGCTGGCGCACGCCAACGGCAGCTGGCTTACGGTAGACAACGTCGGCACCAACCTGCTCAACGAATCCACGGTGCAGGGACTCGTGCTGAATACGCGCGATGTCACCGAGCGTCGCATCATGGAAGAGCAGTACATGCATCAGGCATTCCACGATCCGCTCACCGATCTGGCCAACCGATCGCTGTTCCTGTATCAGGTGGGACACGCGCTGGCCCGTGGTGTGCGCCATGTGGAGCCGGTCACGGTGCTCTTTCTCGATCTCGACAACTTCAAAAACGTCAACGACTCGCTCGGTCATGCGGCTGGCGATCGCCTGCTCGTGGAGGCCGCGCGACGCCTGTCGGCCTGCGTGCGCGACAGCGATCTCATTGCACGTCTGGGAGGCGATGAGTTTGCGGTGCTGATCGAAAGCACTGACAGCGTGGACGAAGTGCTGAACATGGCCGATCGCATTGTATCGGCACTGGCACGGGCGTTCGTGCTCAGCGGCAAGGAAGTCTTTGTGAGCGCGTCGATCGGTATTGCGCGCACTGAAGACGGCGCAACGTCGGATGAGCTGGTGCGCAACGCCGACGTGGCCATGTACATCGCCAAGACACGCGGCAAAGGGTGTTACGTGCTCTTTGAGCCGCAAATGCACGCGGCTGCGTTGGAGCGACTCGATCTTGAAGCCGATCTGCGTCGCGCTACAGAACGCAACGAGTTCTTTTTGCAGTACCAGCCAATCATATCGCTTACCGGCGGCGAGGTGTGTGGCACCGAAGCGCTGGTGCGTTGGCGCCGGTCAGGGCGTGGAACGGTGCCGCCCATCGTATTCATTCCCGTGGCCGAAGAAACGGGTCTCATTGTAGAAATCGGTCGCTGGGTGTTGCAGGAAGCGTGCAGGCAGGGAGCGCGCTGGACACAGGAGCGCGGTGTGCCGGTGCGCGTGACGGTGAACTTGTCAGGCCGACAGTTGCAGGAGCCCGGTATTGTGGCCGATGTGCGCGATGCGTTGCGTGCATCGGGCTTTACACCGGCCGACTTGGTACTGGAGATCACCGAGAGTATCCTCATGCAGCATGTGGATGTCTCGCTCGAACGCCTCACACAGCTCAAGCAGCTGGGTGTGTCGCTGGCGATCGATGACTTTGGCACGGGCTATTCTTCGCTCAGTTATCTGCAGCGCTATCCCATTGATATTCTCAAGATCGACAAGGCATTCGTGGATACCATCGACAAGGGCGGAGACGGAGCAGTGCTGGCCAGCGCGATTGTAGCGCTTGGCGAGACGCTGCGCCTGGATACCGTGGCCGAAGGCATCGAAACGGAAGCACAGCGCGGCATGCTCATGGAGCTGGGGTGCGAGTTCGGTCAGGGATTTCTGTTTGCGCCGCCGCTGAGCCCCGACGATCTCAGCGGATTGATGCGATTGCGTGGAACGCGGGTAACGGAGACGCTGCGTCGTCGGCATGGTCTCGTCGCGAGCGTTTAAGCACGCGTCCAAGAACGTGTCAAAGAACGCGTCCAGGCAGGCGACAAAGCACGCGTCTCCAGCCTCATTAACGCGAGCTCCCGACACGCGCCGAGAGGCGTTTGCGATTGCCGCGCCGGGTCTGGCACCGCTGGTCGCGGCCGAACTCGAAGCGCTCGGCGTACAGGTGCAGGGGGTGGAGCCCGCTGGCGTTGCGTTCAGTGCTACCCCGCGCATGCTGTTTCGCGTGAACTGCTGGAGCCGCCTGGCCACGCGTGTGGTTATGCGACTCGACACGTTTACGGCGCGCGACTTTGCAACGCTTGAGAAGCTGGCGCGACGTGTGCCGTGGGGCGACGTGTTGCGCGCCGGTGATGTGGCCGAACTGTCGGTGACCTGCCGCAAGTCGCGCTTGTATCACTCCGATGCCGTGGCGCAGCGCATTGCGCGTGGCATTGAACGCATGGTGCCGGGGGTGCGGGCGGCGCAGGCGGACAACGATGATGAAAGTGGTGAGGGCGACGAAGTCGCTGCAGCGATTGACGTCGAACAACCAGAGCCAAAACGCGACCATGGCAAGAAGCCCAAATCTGCCAATCGCGCTTCGGGCCCCGCAGATGCCCGCGTCCAACGCATACTCGTCCGCTTTGACCGCGACGTGTGTACCATCTCCGCCGATGCGTCTGGTGAACTGTTGCATCGACGTGGCTGGCGTTTGGACACCGGTAAAGCACCGCTTCGGGAGACGCTGGCCGCGGCGTTGATTGCGGCATCGGAGTGGCAGGGTGATGTGCCTCTTGTTGATCCGATGTGCGGTGCAGGCACCATTGCCATTGAGGCGGCGCTGCGCGCGCGCAACATTGCGCCGGGTTTGTCGCGCAGTTTTTCGTGTGAGTTCTGGCCCGGTGTAGCATCTTCGCTTGCACATGAGGAACGTGAGGCCGCACGTGCAGCCGTGCGTGATGCTGCAGCTCCGATCGTGGCCGCCGATCGCGATGCCGGTGCAGTCGAAGCCACGCGCACCAACGCCGAACGCGCCGGTGTCTTGCAGAGTCTGACTGTTCTGCATCAGCCGCTGTCAGATACCGATGCGTCTGCGTTGGGGCCGAGTGGATTTATTGTCACCAACCCACCGTACGGGGTGCGCACCGGTGACCCGCTTACGTTGTCAGCGCTGTGGGGACGTCTGGGGGCCATGCTGCGCAGTGCAGGGCCCGGATGGCGGCTCACTGCAGTGGTGCCTGATCCCGCGTTGGCAAAAGAGTTGCGATTGCCGCTTGATCGAGTCGTGATGACAACAACAGGCGGACGGCAGGTAGCGTTTATGCGATCGCGTGCGCCTCGCGGGTCACGTACGCCGCGTGCGACGGACACTCCGCGCGAGCCACACGCACCAGATGGAACGGTCGCGGATAAGTCAGAGTAGTCGTGCCGCCGCCACGAGTTTCTCACTGGGCGATCGGAATCAGTAACCCACCAGGGGTTGCAGCACTCGAACGCCTACGCCCATGCCGAACAACGTATAGGTCCTCCCCTGCAGCGATGGAATTGACGTCGCACGCAGATTGAAGGTCAGCATCACGCGTTCAGATCTACGCGCAGCGAAATCAACTCGTGCGTGGAGGCCCAGCGCAGCCTCGGCGTTGAGGTCAACATTGGCCTTGTCAGCGTATGCCAGCGATGGTCCTGCCAACAGACGCAATCCGCCGCTCCGGGATTGCCATCCTGCGAGAGTGGAGAGCGTCGCAATCGTCGGATATGAAGACGGAACGTCTGGGGCGGGCAGTGGGCGGATCAAAAAAACCCGCCGCGGACCTCCGCCGTTCACGCTGGCGTCAATGCCGAACATCAGGTTGCCCGTGCCAAAACTTCGAATCCGCTTCGTGCCCGTTAATCCCAACACAAACCCCTTGCTGTCTTCGCTTGCCGGTGCAGATGATCGTGTTGAACCGAGGCCGATAGCGGCGTCGAATGCCATTGTGGGTGCTACCTGCGCTTGAGCAGAAGCGACACCAAACAATGTCGCGACGATAGCGGAGGCGCTGATCAGACTTGCAACACGCCAGATACGAGCCGCCTTCGGCACGGGTAAATCACACATGAATCAGCTCATTGCAAGGAAAACTCATAAGCCGCTCTGGTTGCACGGTGCGAGCCTGAGTTAAGGTACAAGGGTTCGCAGCGCGGGATATCACACGTGCATTTGTCGTGCTCACACTCGCAACAAACCTTATGCGCTCGTTTCTGGTCACCGCGCTCGCCGCGCTCACCCTCGTTGCACCGGCAGGCGATACACCGCATGCGCAGTCTGCACCGCAAGCCACAACGCAGCCCGCAACACTGAACGGTGCTCAGCGCCGCGCAAGCATTGATACCTGGCGACGCGCCAACGAACGGCGCATTCTCGACCAGGCGTTTACGCTGTTCTCTTTGCCCAACATTGCGGCCGATTCAGTCGCTATCCGCAAAGTCGCAGCGCATCTGGTCAGTGAGTTCAGCGCACGTAACTTCGCCACCGAGTTGCTTGAGTCGCCGAGCGGCGGACCACCCGCAGTGTTCGCACAACGCACCGTTCCTGGTGCAACGCGCACCATCGTGCTCTATGCCCACTACGATGGGCAGCCGGTGGCCGGCGCCCCGTGGGACGGCGATCCGTTTGCACCGGCACTGCGCCAGGTAGAGCGTGGTGTAGCGGGCAACGCCATTCCACTCCCCGCCGCCGGCGACACAGTAAATCCTGACGCGCGCATCTTCGCACGTTCGGCCAGCGATGACAAAGGTCCTATTGTCGCCATGCTCGCTGCGTTCGATGCACTGGCCGAACTCAATCAGCAGCCCACTGTCAACATCAAGATCTTTCTTGAAGGTGAAGAGGAAGCCGGATCACAGCACCTCGGAGACTTGCTGCGTGCGCATCGCGAGAAACTCAACGCTGACGCGTGGTTTTTCATGGACGGACCGGTGCACGTGAGCGGCGCGCCGCAGCTCGTGCTCGGTGTGCGCGGTGTTGTGGGTGTTGAGATCACATTGTACGGTCCCAACCGGCCGTTGCATTCAGGACACTACGGCAACTGGGCGCCCAATCCGGCCGTCGCAGCCGCACATCTCATTGCCTCCATGCGCGACCGCGACGGCAGCATCACGATCGCCGGCTTTCACGACGATGTGCGCTCCGCGACCATGCAGGAGCTCACCGCAGCGCGCGCTCTCTCCATTACCGACGATTCGCTGCGCACCGTACTGGGCCTCACACGTACCGAGGCTGATGGCGCCACACTTGGTGAACGCATCATGCGACCCGCGCTCAATGTGCGCGGCATTCGCAGCGGCGCAGTCGGCAATGGTGCAACCAATGCAGTGCCTACGTCGGCGAGCATTTCGCTCGATTTTCGCCTCGTGCCCGATCAGGAACCGGCGCGGTTGCGAAACATCGTAAACGCACATATCCGTGCGCAGGGTTACGAAGTGGTAACTGATGCCAATGCCGCTGCCTCACGCACCGATCGTGAACGTATCGCTTTTGTTGAGTGGGGTGATGGATATCGCAGCGTGCGGGCACCGTTCAGCGAACCGGTAGTCGGTGCTCTCGCGCAAGTAATGCAAGGTGTCTACGGACGCGCACCACTTGTCGCACCCACGCTCGGCGGATCACTTCCCCTGTTTCACTTTGCTGATGTGTTTGACGCACCGCTCATCACGATTCCCACCGTGAACAGTGATAACAATCAGCATGCGCCCAATGAGAACCTGCGGGTGGGCAATTTGTGGGATGGTATCGCGCTGGTGGCCGCGCTGGTGACGGAGCTAGAGGGCGTATGGCCCGTGGTGGTAGTGCCGTAACAAACCAGTGGCTTACCGGCGCTCGAAAAATGAGTGTTGGTGAATGGATCGCGGCTGTTTGAACCGCCAACCGTGCACCGTTCACTGTCACCCAAAACGCCGTCAAACGACAGTTCAACCCCAACCGCAAACCGTCAACTCCAACCGACAACGCGGCTCTAGTTTTTCCCATCCCGACACCGATCGCTGCAGTACCTCACGTTCTCCCAATCCCGCTCCCACTTTTTCCGCCACGCAAACGGCCGCTGACAACGGGCGCAGAGTTTCGACTCGCGCTCGCTCGGCTTCGTCGCCCGTCCCGGTGGCTTCTGGTGCGATTTCCTCGGCATGCCTGCCAGACGCACATCCGGCCATCAGGGTTCCCGACAGCTACCACATCGTCACAGTCGTGGCCGGCCTTTCTCCAGCCGCTTCCCTTCCGCGCCTGAAAACGACACTCTCCAAGGGTGAGTATTCCCGAACACACCCCTGGCCAGGAGCCGCAACCGCGCTCGGGCGACTTTGAGATCCCGCTGCCCGAGACACTCATCGGGCCGGATCCTCACGCGCCGCCACCAGGGTATCCGGCCGATCTGCGCTATCCGCCCACGGATTTGCCAACTGGTCAGTCGTGGGATCGGCCGTCGCGTTACGGTCACCGCCCGCGTGCCATCCCCGCCGAACGCATCGGTGAAATCGACGCCTTTCGCCACGTGGCGCACAGTCTGGCCGCCGGTACCGATTCACCCACCGTGCTTCGCGTTTTGTGTGACGCGGCCATGGATCAGGGTCGATCGAGTGGAGCCATGGTTGCCGAGGTGACGCCCGAGGGTGGCCGGTTTGTGGCCTGCTCCGGTATTGTCGCCGGCTTGTGCGGCACGGCGTTCCCGTTGGAAGGGTCAGTCACCGCTCGCGTGGTCGCACAGCGTCGCGCCATCGCGGTGGAAACCATGAGCGAAAGCTCGCCCTTTCTGGAGTCGTTGCTCGGCGCGCGAGGAGTGGGGCCAACATTGGTCGTACCACTCATCGCCCACGAAGCCTTTCTGGGCGTGCTCATTGTGACACGACGCGTTGACACACCCGTGTTCGATGAGATCGACGAAGCCCGCCTCTCCACCGTTGCCGATCTTGCATCGCTCGGACTCTGGAAGGCGCGATTGCTCGAGGAAGCACGCGCTGCTGATGCCGCAAAAACGAGCTTTCTGGCCACGCTCTCGCACGAACTGCGCACGCCTATGGCCGCGCTCGAGGGCTACGGCGAACTGCTGGAAGACGAGATTCTGGGACCGCTGGTTCCGGAACAACGTGAGGTATTGTTGAATCTGCGGGCGGTAGGTCGGCATCTCGGTTCGCTCATTGAAGAGATCCTCACGTTCGCCTCACTTGAAGCCGATCGCGTGATTCCGCGATTGGGTCCGGTTCGGGTAGACGAAGTCGTTGACTCGCTGCATCCCTTTCTGTCGCCCTTGGCGCGTGAAAAGGGAATTGCCTTGCGCTTCGATATCCAACCCGATCTGCCCGCTTTGCACACCGACGAAGACCGGGTTCGCCAGATCCTGCTCAACCTGAGCGTGAATGCGATCAAGTTCACCGAGCAGGGTGATGTGTGCATTCGGGTGTCGCAGTCTCCGGATGCCACCAGCGACGCGCCGGAGATCCGGTTTGATGTGCAGGACACCGGGATCGGGATCGCCGAGAGGGATCTGGCGCGTTTATTCAAGGCGTTTTCACAACTTGACGACGGTCCCACGCGTCGGCATTCGGGCACCGGCCTCGGGCTGTACATCTCAAGCAGGCTGGCCGATTTGCTGGGTGGGCGCATTTCGGTGGCCTCAACGCCCGGTGCCGGATCCACCTTCACGCTGCTGTTGCCGGTTGGCTACTGAGGTACTGTGCGCGGGCTATCTGCTGCCCGTTTCCCTGTACCTGTCAGGCAAACTGCAACCCGCGTCACATTGCGCAGCATCGCACCGCGCCTGTGCATGACATACCGCGCAAGCCTGTTGACGCAACGTTAGATTTGGTCGCACTATGCGCGCACAGCCAAACACCGGCGCGTTCAACGACGGCGTCGTCGCCGAACAGTTCGAACGCTACCGTACCGATCCCAACAGCGTTGACGAAAGTTGGCGCCAGTATTTCCGCACTGCAGAGTCACTGTTTGGTGGCCAGACCGCCGCCTCTCCGGGGGCGGGCGTGGGCACAGGAGGAACCGCCGACGTTGCGTATCTGCGCAAAGTCGCCGCGGCGTCATCGCTTGTGCAGGCGATTCGCAACTACGGACACCTGGCTGTTCAGGTCGATCCGCTGGGGTCGGCGCCAAGCGGTGCGGTAGAACTCACGCCTGAGTTCCACGGGCTCACCGAAGACGATCTGCACAACATTCCCGGCATGGCCATCGACGACGAACGCTTCGCAAACGTGACGGCGGCCGAGGTGGTGGCGCGCAAGCGTGAGGTCTACTCTCAGCGCATGGGTGTGGAAGTCTGGCACATTGAGAACGACGACGAGCGCAACTGGTTTCGTGCGCAGTTCCGTTCCGGTCATCTTGTGCGCCCACTTACGTCCGACGAAAAAAAGGCGGTACATAAGCGCCTTGTCGAAGTAGATGGACTCGAACGCTTTCTGGGACGAGCCTACAACGGCTACAAGCGGTTCTCCATTGAAGGAACCGACGCGCTCGTACCCATTCTCGACGAGATCATTGCCGAGTCGGCGCAGGCTGGTGCGCGCGCCGTTGTGATCGGCATGGCGCATCGCGGACGGTTGAATGTGCTCACCAACGTGATGGGCAAGCCGTACGAGGCGCTGTTCGCCGAGTTTGAAGGACGACACCAGACAGGTGGTGAGGCCGGCACCGGAGATGTGAAATATCACCTCGGCTTCGAGGGACAGCGCCGCATCGCGGGTCGTGATGTGATGCTGCGTCTGGTGCCCAATCCGTCGCACCTTGAAGTGGTGAATCCGGTGCTGGAAGGGGTGGCGCGCGCTCATCAGCGTGTGAAGAACGCACCGGGAACGCGCGATGAATTATCGGTGGTGCCGGTGTGCATTCATGGCGACGCTGCATTTCCCGGCGAAGGAGTGGTTGCGGAGACGTTCAATATCTCCGCGCTCAACGCCCACCGTACCGGCGGTACGGTTCACGTGATTGTGAACAATCAGGTGGGCTTTACTACCGATCCGAGCGACGCACGCAGCACCTACTACGCGTCAGACCTCGCCAAGGGTTTTGAAGTCCCGATTTTTCACGTGAACGGAGACGACGCCGAAGCCTGCATCATGGCGGTACGCCTCGCGTGCGCGTACCGCACGCGTTTCCGCAAAGATGTGCTGATTGATCTGGTCGGGTATCGTCGTCATGGACACAACGAAGGCGACGAGCCCACCTACACGCAGCCTGAGCTGTACCAGCGCATCAAGGAACATCCCACGGTGCCCAACGCCTGGGCGCAGCGTCTGGCCCGCGAGGGTGTGCTCAGCGCCGACGAAGCAAAGAAGGTGGAAGAGCAGGTGATGAACGACTACGCCGCGCGTCATTCGGCGTTCAAGGCATCGCTGGCGGGTGCAGAGTCGCATCAGCCGTGGCCCGAAGAAGAAACCGAGCTGCCGCGAGTTGTTGACACCGCGGTGCAGGCGGAACGCCTGCTCGCCATCAACGACTCCTTGTTGCGGTGGCCGAGCGACTTCACCGCACACCCGCGACTGGCCAAGCAGCTCGAACGTCGTCGTGAAGCAGTGGGACCGGAGGGCGGTATTGATTGGGGCCACGCCGAAGCACTGGCTTTTGGTTCGCTGATCAGCGAAGGCATCTCGATTCGCCTCACAGGTCAGGATGTGGAGCGTGGCACGTTCTCGCACCGCCACGCGGTACTCAGTGATGTCAGCACCGGACGCAAGTACGCACCGCTGGCACATCTGCCCGGCGCGTCGGCGCAGTTTGAAGTGTACAACTCGGCGCTCTCCGAGCTCGCCGTGCTGGGTTTTGAGTATGGATACAGCACCGCTGCACCAGATACGCTGGTGTTGTGGGAAGCACAGTTCGGTGACTTCGTGAATGTTGCGCAGCCGATCATTGATCAGTTCATGATTGCCGATCGCGCCAAGTGGGGACAGGATTCGGGCGTCACGATGCTGCTGCCGCATGGCTATGAAGGCCAGGGCCCGGAGCATTCAAGCGCACGACTTGAACGCTTCCTGCAGTCGGCGGCCGAAGGCAACATGTCGATTGCCTATCTCACCACACCGGCGCAGTACTTCCACATGCTGCGTCGTCAGGCGTTGCGCACGCCGCGTCGTCCGTTGGTGCTTATGCAGCCCAAGTCGATGCTGCGATTGCCGCAGGCGATGTCCAAGCTGTCCGACTTGTCGAACAGTGCCTTCCAGCCGGTGATTGACGATCCGATCGCGTCGCAGCGTCGTGATGATGTGCGTCGCATCGTGTTCTGCACCGGCAAGGTGTACTACGATCTGGCGCTCAACGAAGCGCGACAGGGCAACGTGGCCATTGTGCGCGTGGAAGAGCTGTATCCGTGGCCGCACGACGAAATCCAGCGCGTCATGGACCTGTATCCGGCCATCGAAGAAGTGGTATGGGTGCAGGAAGAGCCGAGAAACATGGGTGCATGGACATTCGTGCAGCCAAGACTGCGTGTGTCTGCCGGTGCTGCGGTCGGTGTGCGGTACATTGGTCGTCCGGAGCGTGCCAGTCCGGCTGAAGGCTACACGTCGGCACATACGGTGGAGCAGGCGCGCATTGTGAGCGCGGCGCTCTCCGTGAGCGACATTGCGTCCGAGCGCATGGCGCAGGCGCGGGCTTCCCAGTGATGGTCGCCGCCTGTACGGCGCGCAGGCCTGCCGTTGTTCACAGCGCCGCGGCATTTGCCGCGGCGCTGCTGTTTTGTGTCGCCAGCCTGCCCGCCCCCGTTCACTCGCAAACCGCACCCACCAGACGAGCTCCCATCACCAGCGCGCCACGCGTCAATACGGCAGCGGCGGTGGGCGAGCCGGTGAGTACGGTCATTCAACCCGACGATCTTGGCGCTGCCTCGCTGGGTGCCGTGCTGCAATCGCTGGGTACGACGGCGCGCGTGCTCATGATTGCAGCCCATCCCGATGACGAAGACACACCGCTGCTCGGCTGGCTCGCGCGAGGTCGTCATGTGGAGACGGCCTACCTCTCACTTACGCGCGGCGACGGCGGGCAGAATCTCATTGGCAATGAACTCGGTGCGCAGCTTGGCATCATCCGTACCGAAGAACTGCTGGCTGCGAGACGACTCGATGGCGCACGGCAGTTTTTTACACGTGCCTTTGACTTCGGGTTTTCCAAGAACGCCGAAGAAACGTTCAGCGCGTGGCCAAAGGATACAGTACTCGGCGATGTTGTACGCGTGGTGCGTGAGTTCCGGCCGCATGTGATTGTGTCGGTGTTTACGGGTACACCGCGAGATGGACACGGACATCACCGGGTCGCGGGTGTGCTGGCGCGCGAAGCGTACGATCAGGCCGGCGATACGATCGCGTTTCCAGTGAGTACATACGGATTGCCGTGGACGGTACAGAAGTTCTATCGCAGCGCACGTTTTGCACCGGCGGAAATGACACTGCGTATGAACGTCGGCGAATACGCTCCATTGCTCGGACGCAGCTACGCCGAGATTGCTGCAGAGAGTCGCAGTCAGCACAAGTCACAGGGCTTTGGCGCGCTGGAACGGCGTGGCGTGCAATGGTCGTATGTGCGTCGCGAGGCGTCGCGCGCCAACGCACCGGCCGATGCGCGAGTGGAGTCATCGCTGTTTGACGGCATTGATACCACATGGACGGCCGTGGCGCAGCAGTCCCGCGATGCACGCGTGACCGCGCTGCTTGACAGTGCCAATAGTTCATTCATTGCAGCGCGCAACGCCTACCGTGCGACGTCACCCGATGCGACCGTACCATCGCTGGCCAATGCCTTGCGGCTGCTGCGTGAAGCACGCGACGCGGCTGGCGCGCGTCCACCACTCTGGTACGCTGCCCAGCCGGGATTCACCGGCACCCTTATTGACGCGCGCGGCAACTCGATTGAGCGCGGCGGCTCGCGAGATTCGCACGCGGACCCGGCACTGTGGGACGCCATTACACTCACCGAAGAGCGCGCAGCGCTGGCGTTGACACTGGCCGCTGGTGTTGCCGTCGAAGCCACGGCGCCCCGCTTGTTGCTACCGGCCTCGGAAATGGCCAAGACAACCGCGCCCGACACCATGGGCGTGAGTGTGACAGTGTACAACCGTGGTGAACAGGCGTTGCTGCTGAGTGGTGTCGGCATCAACGCGCCCGACACAACCGGCGCGGCATTGTTGCTGCGACCCGACAGTGCGTTCACCGTGCAACGCATTGCACGTACGCCGGTGATCACCATGCCGTGGTGGAGTGCCGGTGGACGGGAAGCAGCGTACTTCCGCGCTGCCATCGATGCGCGTGATGATGCACAGCGACAGCGGCAGACCGAGCTCGCGGCCATCGCCCGCATCAGTATTGCCGGTGTGCCGGTGCACGTGCGCGTTCCTGTTGTTAACCGGTTTGCCGATCCGGTAAAAGGAGATCAGCAGATTCCGGTTGCGGTGGTACCGGGCATTACCATCGGCCTCGATCGTGTGGTGGAATACGCGCGTGCCAACGAGCGCATTGAGCGACAGCTGCGCGTGAAAGTCCTGTCGTCGTATCCATCACCGCAGACGGTGGCCATTGAACTGGATCTGCCACCGGGACTGGTTGCCGATTCTGCCGTTCGTGAACGCGAGTTGCAGCCCGACCAACAGCTGGCGGTCACGTTCACACTGCGCGGTGCGCTTACGCCGGGCATGCACGAGCTCAAGGCGATTGCCATGCACATGGGACAGCCGGCACAGGCAGGCTACTCCACCATCAGTTACGATCACATCACGCCGCAACGAAGCTACGGTGTGTCCAAGATGTACCTCTCTGCAGTGCCGCTGCAGGTGCCGCCCGGAACGCGCGTGGGGTACATCGCGGGCGTGAGCGACGACGGTGTCTCGGCGTTGCGGGCGCTGGACATTCCCACAGACCTGCTCGAGCCCGAGCGGCTGGGCAGCACCGATCTTTCGCAATACAGTGCGATTGTTGTGGGGCCGCGCGCGTATCAGGTAAGCGATGCATTGCGCGCGGCGAATCCGCTGTTGTTCGCCTTTGCCGAGGCGGGCGGTACGCTCCTGGTGCAGTACGGACAATATGAATTGCAGGAACCGGGGCTCATGCCGTTTTCCATAGGACTCACGCGGCCCGCTGCGCGTGTCACCAATGAGAACGCCGAGGTAACCGTGCTGAACGCCAATGCAGCATTACTTCGGTCACCCAATCGAATCAGCGCGGATGACTGGAGTGCATGGGTACAGGAACGCGCACTGTACATGCCAAGCGAGTTCGACCCGCGATATCAGACATTTGTGGCCATGAATGATCCGGATGAAGCGCCCAATCGGGCCGGTATTCTGGCGGCGCGTCTGGGTGAAGGCACGTATATCTATACGTCGTTGGCGCTGTTCCGTCAGTTACCGGTTGGTGTTCCTGGAGCGGCGCGGCTGTTGGTCAATCTGCTGAGCGCAGAGGGACGCGAGTTGCAGAGCAGGTAGGCGAAACCCCGCGGGTTGTCAGGTAACTGCTGACTTCGGCGTGATCCGTAAGGCGTAGCTTGGATTGCAGGTCATCGAGTTTCTGTTACGACCTTCAGCCAGGTTACCCGCGCTATGAACAATACCTCGTCAGTGCGAGTGCTGGTGGTAGACCACAACGGTCTGTCACACGCAGCGCTTACTACGCAGCTCAGCGCACTCGGATACACCGTGGTGCTGCCATCGGCAGAACCTGATACGTCGCCACTCACAGCGGATGTGGCGATCATAGATCTGACAACCAGCGGCACCTTCAGTCCGTTTGCCGCCGCGCAGGAGATCAGGGAAAGTCTTCCTGATATCGCCGTCGTACTCTGTACCAGCGATGTGTCGGCGCAGCTGTCAGCCGAAGACGCCGAACGTTCGCATGCTGCGGCGCTGTTGCTCAAACCAACTCCGGACAACGTGCTCGATGCCACGCTGCGTCTTGCGGTGCTCCGAGCGAAGGAGTTGGCTAAGGTGCGCAAGGATTGTGAAGAGGCGTTGGCGCAGCTGGAGGCACGCAAGCTGATTGAGCGGGCCAAAGGCATTCTCATGCGCCGTACCGGAAGCTCCGAACAGGAAGCGTATCGCATCATGCAGCGAACCAGTCAGGACAAGTCGGTCCCGATGGTGAATATTGCCAGGACTGTTATCGCTTCCGAACCGAGCGCGCGCACCACATAGGCTATGGTGCGCAGCGCCAACCGGGTCTACGCAGCCCGCTTTCTCGGCGCAAATGACGCGATCTTGCTGGCCATGAAGAAAGTGACCAGCACCATCGTCGCCGAAATGAAAAACGGTGACGATTGGCCGATCGCGTCATAGGCATACCCGAAAATGATCGGGAAGCCGACGCGCGAAATGCCCCCGTACGTCTGCTGAACACCCATATACAATCCGCGCTGTGCGCTGCTGATCACGCGCGACAGCAGCGCGGTCACACAGGGAAACGTGAACGCGGTGCCCAGTGGCAACAGTGCCACTGCCGCAAACAGCAGCACACGGTTGGGCGCGAGTCCCACCGCCAAGAGTCCGGTGGTGAGCAATACCAGCCCGATGCGCGCCAGACGTGCTTCACCATACCGGTCTACAAGTCCACCCAGAAACACGGCGCGCGCCACAACGGACAGCACGCCGATGTACGTGAACACATAGCCAATCGAAAGCTCGGTAAAGCCGAAGCGCCAGCCGAGGAACAGTGCAAGCACGGCCGTGATGCCCTGAAATGCACCAATCGCCAACGCGTAAATAAGAATCAGACGTGATGCCGGCTCACTCGGATGCGATACCACCCGGGCGATTACGGCGCGCGAACTGCCACGTCCTGCGTCAGCAAGTTTGCGATCGGCGGTATTGATGGTGCGCGCCTCGGTGAGATAGCGCCACACGAAGATCATGTTCACCACACACAGTCCGGCGGCTACCAATCCCGGCCACTCGGCGCCCAGCGGGCGTAGCCACGATCCAATCGCCGGACCAAGGGCCACACCGGCATTTGTCGCCGCGCTCAGCCATCCGAGAACGCGTGCCCGATCGTCGGGCTTGGTGGCGTCGGCAACGTAGGCCTGAATCACGCCCACTGTACCACCGCCCGCGCCCTGAATAATGCGCGAGACAAACAGCAGCCACAGTGAATCGGCGTAGGCAAACACCACAAAGGCGATTGCCGATGCAACAAGACTCACGACCAACGCCGGTCGCCGACCGTAGCGGTCGGAGAAACGTCCCCAGAAGGGTGCGCTCAACAGCTGCGCGACGGAAAACGACGCCACCAGCAAACCGACGATCAATCCACCGGCGCCGAGCTTTTCGGCGTAAAACGGCAGCAGCGGCAGGATCATCAACATGCCAAGCATGTCGACGAATGCCGAAACCATCAGGATGATGAGTTTGCCTTTCGCGTTCTCCGGCGCCTCGTGTTCCCCGGTTTCGGATGCCAGACTCACTGTGCCTTACCCAACGCCGCCGGCGGCACGGATTTTCCAACCACCCCCGCCAGCGCCACAATCGTGAGTACGTACGGAATGAGTTCAACAAACTGCGACGGCACGAGTTGCGCACCCTGCAACTGAATCTGCAGCGTTTCGGCCGCGGCAAACAGCAAACATGCCGCCGCTACCCGCAGCGGCATCCAGCGACCGAAGATGATCGCGGCGAGCGCGATAAATCCGCGGCCCGCCGTCATGCTGTCGGTGAACTGATGTTGATCGAGCGCGAGATACGCACCACCAAGCGACGCCAGTATTCCGCACAGCAACAGGCCGCGCAGCTGCAGCGAACGCACAGGCACACCGAGCGTTGCCGCCGCCTCGGGTTTCTCACCAACCGCCCGCACCCGGAGTCCGAACGGTGTGCGAAACAGCAGCCAGCCAAGCACGGGCAACGCCAGCAATCCAATCCAGACAATCGGATTGGAAAAACTGGCCATCACACCCAGGCCACTGCCTTCACCGCCAAAGCCGTCTACACGCGGTGAGTTTGATGCGCTGTCAAAGGACAGGCGCAGGAAGAAACGCGTTGCCCCGATCACCAACAGGTTTACCGCGATGCCCACCACCACCTGGTCGGCACGATAGCGCAGTGTGCACAACGCCATAATGAGCGCCACGATTACGCCGGCCAGCATGGCGCATGCAAGCCCCACCCAGGCGCTGCCACCGTAATACGAACCCAGCACAGCACCAAACGCACCGGCCAGCATCATGCCTTCAAGGCCAAGGGCAATGACACCTACTCGCTCCGATATCACACCGCCGGCTGCGGCAAGCAGGTACGGAATGGCAATACGGATGGTTTGCAGCACAAAGGCGAGCAGGATCATGTCGTCTGCTCCGTGCTGCCGCGACGCACAGCCGCCGACGCCGCCCGCTGCAGCAGGCGCTGCACTTCAGGAACAGTCGTTGCCACAGCCAGAATCACCACGGCTTGCAGAATGTCTACAAGCTGCTTGGGCACCAGCGCGTTGACCGCCAGGCCGCCTTGTGAAAGCGTCGCAAACAGCAGCGCGGCCGCAATGATTCCGAGCGGATGATTGCGCCCCACCAACGCCACGGCGATGCCAAGAAAGCCGGAGCCCGCAGCAAATCCTTCTTCGTAATAGTGCTTGTAGCCCAGCACAAAGTTGATGCCACCCAGTCCGGCAAACGCCCCTGACCAGATCATGGCGCGCAACCAGGTGCGCGGTACGTTCACACCACCGTATTCAGCCGCATCGGGTTGCAGTCCCACGGCTCGCAGCTCAAATCCCGAGCGCGTGCGGAACATTGCCCACCACGCAACCACCGCCGCGATCACCGCAATCACAATCGTAAGATTGGCTGCCGAACCGGCAAACGCGGGAAGAAATGCCCCAAGGCGAGAAACAAATCCCGCCTGCATGACTTCGGTGTGCAGCGTTTCCGGAACGGCGAGGTGTGATGCGACGGCGTAGTTGAGCAGCGCGAGCACAATGAAGTTGAGCATGATCGTCACGATCACTTCACTCGCACCAAAGCGGGCCCGCAGCACTCCGGGTACCGCGCCGGTCACTGCGCCGGCTCCCATCGCGCCCGCAGTACACAGCAGCACCGCCGCCACTGCCGGCGTGGCTACGGGCAGCGCGAGGCCAATGAGCGCCGCCGCAAACCCACCGGCTGCGAGCTGCCCTTCGGCGCCCACATTAAACAGGCCGGCCCGGGCGGCATAGGCAAATGCCAGCCCGGTGCAGATAAGCGTCATTGTTTTGTACAGCACCTGACCAAATCCGTACGCATTTCCCCACGTGCCCTCAAGCAGCAGTGCGTACACGGTGCCCGGTGACTCACCATACGTGAGAATGAGCAGGTCGCCCACTACCATGGCAATCGCCACCGCCAGCACCGGCGCCAACAGCGCCTGCGCCGCGCGCATCAGTATTCCGTGTTCGCGCGGTGCGCTCATGCGGCGCCCGTCATGTACGGTCCCAACAGCTCGGCGGTACATGCACTGGCCGGCAGCAAGCACGCCAAACGTCCTTCGTACATCACCGCAATCCGATCGGCCAACGCCAGAACTTCCGACAAATCGGCTGACACCAGCAGCACCCCTTTTCCATCGGCCCGCGCCGCTCGCAGCTGCGCGTGAATAAACTCGATCGCGCCCACATCCACACCACGCGTCGGCTGCGCCGCCAGCAGCACGGTAAACGGGCGACCCATTTCGCGCGCAATCACGATCTTCTGCTGATTACCGCCCGATAATGTGCGGGCGGCCAGCGATGGATTGGGCGGACGGATATCAAAGGTGCGAACCTGCGTCGCAGCGTGCTCTGCAATCCGCCCGTAATCCAGCCCCATGGCGTTACTGAAATGATGTTGCTGTCCAAGCAGCAGATTGTCGGCAATGCTGTAGTCGAGAACAAGGCCACGTCTGTGCCGGTCTTCCGGAATGTGCGAGAGTCCGGCGTCGGCGCGCGATCGCACATCAAACGCGGTCACATCAGCATTTCCCAGGTGCACCGTGCCCGACTTCGCCCGTCGCAGCCCCGCAATCACATCAAGCAACTCGGACTGTCCGTTGCCCTCAACGCCGGCAATGCCAAAAATCTCGCCGGGTTGTACGTCAAACGAGAGTGCATCAATCACGAGATTGCCGCGGTCACCGAGCACTGAAAGTCCGCGTATCGACAGCGCAGCATTTGCAGATCCTGCGGTCGCGGAAGTTGCCGGTGAGGCGCTGCCAACCCTCGCATCAAGCGCCAGCGCCACATCGCGCCCCACCATGGCTTTCGCGATCTCCTGCGGCGACGTGCTCGCCGTGGCCAGACGCGCCACCGAGCGACCATCGCGCATAACGGTGATCGTGTCGGAAATAGCCACGACCTCGTCAAGCTTGTGCGTGATGATGATGATGGTGTCGCCTTGTGCGCGCAGTCCGCGCAGCACCGTCCACAACTCATCCACCTCCGGAGGCGAAAGCACGGCTGTGGGTTCATCAAGCACCAGCACGCGGGCGCCGCGGTACAGGACTTTGAGAATCTCCACACGCTGTGCCTCGCCAACACTCAACTCGGCGATGGTGCGCGACGGATCAACACGCAGTCCCGTGCGTTCCGCCAGCGAGCGCACATCGGATTCGGCGCGCATTTGATCAAGCTGTATGCCGCGCACCGGCTCACGTCCCAGCACGAGATTCTCAGCCACAGTAAGCGTGGGCACCAGCATGAAGTGCTGATGCACCATGCCCACACCTGCGGCAATCGCAGCGTTGGTATCCCACCCCGTTGCATCGCGGCCAAACACCTCGATCGTTCCGCTGCTCGGGGTGTGCAGCCCGCTCAATATGTGCATGAGCGTGCTTTTGCCCGCGCCGTTTTCACCCACCAGCGCGTGGATCTCCCCCGCCGCTACTTCAAGGTTGACATCGCGGTTGGCCTGTACGGCGCCAAAATGTTTGCACACCTGACGCATGCGTACCGCCAGCGGCGCATTGGCCTCCGCCGCCGCTGACAGTGGCGCGCTTGATGATGCTGCGCCGCTCACCGCGTACTCGGCACGCGAATGCGACCGGCGATGATATCCTCTTCCAGTGCTTGCAGACGTGTGCGCACCGAATCGGGAATAAGCGCACGATTGTTGTCGTCGTATACATAGCCGACACCGCGTTCGGCCAAACCAAACACGCGTACGCCACCTTGAAATGTGCCGTCCTGGACAGCGCGTGCTGCATCAAACACCGCCGCGTCAATGCCCTTTACCATGGACGTAAGCACATGTCCGGGTGCTTCGGCGTACTGATCGGCGTCTACTCCGATGGCCAGCTTGCCCGTGGTACGCGCCGCTTCAAACACACCCAGGCCGGTAGAGCCCGACGCGTGATAGATCACGTTCACGCCCTGATTGTACTGGCTGAGCGCCAGCTCCTTACCTTTGCCCGGATTCTTGAACGCTTCAGGAGTGACGCCGGCGTACTGCACGAGCACTTCACAGTCGGGGCAGACATGCATCACTCCGGCGCGGTACCCGGCTTCAAACTTGTGAATGAGCCCTATGTCCATGCCGCCAATGAAGCCCACTTTTTTGGATTCCCCAACCAGTGCGGCCATCGCACCTACAAGGAATGAGCCTTCTTCCTCGCGGAACTTGAGCGCCACGAGATTGTCGGGCAGCGGCAGCGGGTTGCCCGCATCGTCAAACGACAACGCGTAGTCAACGCCGGCAAACTTTACGTCGGGATAGTCTTTGGCCAGCGTGAGCACGTCATCGGTGAAGATGAATCCCACCGCCAGCACCAGATCCATGCCTTCGGCGGCCAGCAGTCGCAGGCCGGCTTCACGATCAGAGCCCTCTCCGGGCTCGATGTATCGCACGCGGGCGCTCAGCGAGTCGGCGGCGAGCAACCCGCCGAGGTAGGCGCCATCGTTGAAGGATTTATCACCGCGACCCCCGACATCGAAGACGATACCGATATCGAGACCTTCACCCTCCGGTGCAATCGTGGCGCCAGAGGGTGTGATAGTCAGCAGTAACAGGTGGGCCGCAACGAGGGCGCCCAGCAGATAAAGAGTCCGACGCATGAGACGGAAGGATCGCCTTCAGCACCGCCTCGGACAAGGCGGCGCTGAAGACCGTGCGTCAGGACAGCGGCTTGTAGCGGTAGGCGACGATGCCTGTGCCCTGTGCTTCCAACCGGACCTGCTTGGTCTCGCCCTGTGGAATCGGTGCCAGTTCTTCAGTTGCTGTGGTCACCACGTTGCCGCTGGCATCGAGGAACTCCACACTGAACGTGTTGGCCTTGGGCGTGGCGCTGTTGCCCTCAACGCGCGCTGCAAACACCACCGATTCCGGCAGACGCTGGAACTCGTCTACAATCACCTTTACCGGCAGACTGTCAGCCTTGGCCGCGTAGGCAATCAGCGAGTCCGTCCACTTCTTCTTCTCGGCAGGCACGGTGGCCTTCTGCATGCGACCCTGTGCACCAAAGGCGTACATCGACCAGGCGTCGTAGTTGTTCGGATCGATGGCAACCAGCGCGTCGAGCGGCTTGTCCATCTTGTCGAACTGCTCGGCGGTGTAGTAGGTGGCCGCCAGATTGCGCAGCGCGTCACGCTGATTGGGATTCTTGGCAATGGCTGCTTCAAACAGCGTGGCCGCGTCTTCCGTGCGGTTGACCTGCGTGGCCAGCACACCACCCATCGTGAGCGGATAGTCTTCGTATGACGAGGGAGACGCGAGCATCGGTGCGTACACACCCGCCACCTTGGCCGAATCGCCCATCGTGAGATAGGCCTCGCCCAGTCCCTGCATCACCGTGGGCGCTTCCGGTGAACTGCCAAACTCACTGATGTACTTGTTCATCGCCGCAACAGCGCTGTTCAACTTGGCCGTCTGCTCATCGCCGGAGAGCTCGCGCGCCATGGACAGCGTGTAGAGGCCCACGTAGTACAAGCTGTTCTGACGAACATCAGCGTACGCACTGTCGGTACCGGATGCCTCAATGGCCTTTTCCCAGTTGGTGACGGCCGTGGCCAGATCGCCTTTCCGCTGCGACGCAATGCCCAGTACCTGGAACGGATACGGGTTGTCGTTGGGCAGCAGTGCCAACGAATACTTGGCGTACAGCTCGGCGCTATCGGGATTGCTGCCGGCAAAATCGAGCGCTTTGCGCGTCACGGCAAGCCAGCCTTCGCTCTGACGCATGAGCGCCACATTCGAGGCGCATGATGCATCGGCCGCGATCACAGCACCAAATGCCGCGTTGGTGGCTTCCACCAGATCGATCGGGCCATCGGGGGCGCGCGAACCAATTGCACTGTTGGTGGTGTTTACCGGTGTGTTCTCATCGGCAATCCACAGCGACAGCGTTTGCGCCAGCAGCATATGGTAGCCGGTGGCATTGCGATCCTGGAACCGTTCCGGACGGTTGGTCAGTTCGCCCATCGTCTTCTTGAGCGCAGCGGCGCGTTCAGCTCCCTCTTTACCGGCAGCTTCCTGAAACGCCACGTTCGCGACGAACAGTTCTTTGGGACTGTTGAACTCAATCTCGCAGCTCGGGCTCACTCCGCCCGGCTGTGCGCCCGCGGCAGATGTGAGTGCGAACGTGAACGCCGCAGCGGCGGTCACGGGCAAGAATCGCGCATGGGCGCGATGGGAAACTCGAAGTGAACGCATGTCGAAACGATCTCCTGCCGGTGAAAACGGCTGGCACCACGTGTGTGCCGCGATATTGTTAAAATCTATATGACCGAACGAATTCGCACCCGGTTCCTTGTCGTTGGCAGTGGCGTTGCCGGCCTGCACACAGCGTGGCGCGCCTCTGCCTACGGTTCGGTGATGTTGCTCACCAAACGGTCCCTGTTTGATTCTGCTACAGCTTACGCACAAGGCGGCATTGCCGCTGCCCTTGGTGCGGGTGATTCACCAGCGCTCCATCGACGCGACACTCTGGCGGCTGGTGCGGCGCTGTGTGACGCGGCGGCCGTTCAGGTGCTCGTGGAAGAAGGTCCGGCGCGCGTGCTCGAGCTGCAGACGGCAGGGGCACGTTTCGATCTGGCTGCTGACGGCACGCTGAAACTCGGTCGGGAAGCAGCCCACTCCCGGCACCGCATTGTACACGCGCAAGGCGACCAGACGGGCGCCGAAGTTGCGCGTACGCTACTCGCCCGGGTCGCGGACAGTCCCGATGTGGACGTCCGCGAATGGGCGCGAGTCCTCGACCTGATTGTGCACGATGGTCAGTGCGTGGGCGTTCGCGCCAGCCTGTCCGGACAGGCGGTGGAAATTCTGGCGGACGCCACTGTGCTTGCTACCGGAGGGTGCGGTCAGGTGTTCCGGCACACCACCAATCCACAGGTGGCCACGGGAGACGGGTACGCAATCGCGCACCGGGCCGGCGTCAGCATCACCGATATGGAGTTTGTGCAGTTTCACCCCACGGCGCTGGCGACCAGCGAAAACCCGTTGGCGCTCATTTCCGAGGCTGTACGCGGTGAAGGGGCCATACTCGTGAACAGCCAGGGTGAGCCGTTCATGGTGGGCAAGCACAAGGACGGCGATCTGGCGCCGCGCGACGTGGTGGCCCGCGAAATCTTCCGCGAGCAGCAGCGCACCGGCACCGTGTATCTTGACGCCCGCATGCTGGGACGACGCTTTGCCACGCGCTTCCCCGGTATTCAGGCCATCTGCAAAGCGCGCGGCATCACACCCTCGCGCCAGCTCATTCCGGTCACTCCAGCCGCTCACTACATGATGGGCGGTATTGTCACCGACCTGCGCGGACGGTCCAGCCTGACCCGACTCTACGCGGTGGGAGAAGCGGCGCGTACCGGCGTGCACGGTGCCAACCGGCTGGCCTCCAACTCGCTGCTCGAAGGTCTCGTGTTTGCCGAACGTGTGGCGCGCGACCTCGAAGGAACACCGAAGCGTCTGGTGACGCCGAGGGCAAGGCGATGGGAGGTGCCGCCGCTCGAAGATCGCGGTGCGGCGCAGGTCGCCGCCGACGAGATCCGCGCGCTCATGTGGCTGCACGCCGGCATCGATCGCACAGCCCGCGGGTTGCGCGCCTGCCTGAAGGGACTGAGCGCGATTGAAGCCCGTTTGAGCGAAGGAGCAACCGAAGAGCGTAACTTGCTTACCACATCGTGGCTCATCGCTGAAGCTGCGCTGTTGCGCAAGGAGTCGCGCGGAGGACACTACCGCAGCGACTTTCCTACACGTCGTCGTGATTGGAAAGGACGACAGGTCACCTGGTAACCACATCGGCAGCATTGCATACATGACGATTCTCGAAGCGCACTACGATCCCGCCATTCACGACGCGATCCGCAAACTGGCCGCCGAACGCAACGCGGTCATCCTCGCGCACAACTACGAACGGCCTGAGATTCAGGATGTGGCCGACTTTGTGGGCGACTCACTGGGTCTCTCGCGTGAGGCGGCCAGCACGAGCGCCGATGTGATTGTATTCTGTGGCGTGCATTTCATGGCTGAAACGGCGGCCATTCTTTCGCCGCAGAAAACCGTGCTGCTGCCCGATCTCGCGGCGGGTTGTTCACTGGCCGCAACGATCAACGCCGAAGAGCTGCGTGCCTGGAAGGCGCAGCATCCGGGCGCCGTGGTGGTGTCGTATGTGAACACGACAGCTGAAGTGAAGGCCGAAAGCGACTACTGCTGCACAAGCGGCAACGCGGTGGATGTGGTCAATGCGATTCCCGAAGAGAAAGACATCCTGTTTCTGCCCGACATGTTTCTGGGCGCGCATGTGCGTCGCTTGAGTGGACGCAAGAACATTCACGTGTGGATGGGTGAGTGTCATGTGCACGCCGGCATCGATCCGGAACACATCAACCTCACGCGCTCGCAGCATCCGGGCGCCGAGTTTCTGATTCATCCGGAGTGTGGCTGCGCGACGCCCGTGGTGGAAGCGGTGTCGGCCGGTGCGATTGCCAAGGAAGGGGTACAGATTCTGTCTACCGAAGGCATGATCAATCGTCCCCGGCAGACGGAAAACGATACGTTCATTGTGGCCACCGAAATCGGCATTCTGCATCGTTTGCGTCGTGAGAATCCCGGCAAGCACTTCATTGCGGCCAACGACCGCGCCGAGTGTGCGTACATGAAGGTCACGACGTTGCCCAAGGTGCTGGCCTCCTTGCAGCACATGCAGCACCGCATCACGGTGCCGCCGCACATCGCCGCGCGGGCGCGCACGGCGATTGAGCGCATGGTCGCGATTGGTGGTACGCCCGGCAGCAGTCCGTTCGGGCCCAACGATCCGGGTGAATAAACTTCAGAGGTGAACACGCGATGACCCACGAACCTCAGGCAGACGGGGCGCAGCGCCACCTCACGCCACTGAGCACGCCCGCGATCTCGCGTGTCGGCGCCGTTGGGTTTCCCCTGTCCGACGAACAGACCGAAGCGCTTGTGCGGTCAGCACTCGATGAAGATGCGGCGTTTCATGATGTGTCAACGCTGGCCACAGTCGTGAGTGACCGACATGTGCGCGCTTCGCTGGTGGCTCGGCGAACCGGTGTGATTGCCGGTGTTCCGCTGGCCTGTGAAGCGTTCCGGCTGCTCGACAAGGGAGTCTCTGCACGGGTTGAGCATGTGGACGGCACCATGGTGGAGGCGGGCTCGGTGATCATCCGGCTCAACGGTCACGCACGGGCGCTGCTTTCGGCAGAACGGGTGGCACTCAACTTCATGCAACGTTTGAGTGGCATCGCATCATTGACCGCGCGCTTCGTGGCGGCAGTCAAGGGTACACGCGCGAAGATTCTCGACACGCGAAAAACCACACCGGGCTGGCGACGATTGGAGAAGTACGCGGTGCTGGCCGGCGGCGGTGTCAATCACCGATTCGATCTGCGGAGTGGCGTGCTCATCAAGGACAATCACCTTGCCGCGATCGGTGGCGATGTGGCCTTGGCGGTGCAGCGCGCGCGTGGCATTGCTGCTGCCGGCACCATGATTCAGATCGAATGCGATACGTTGGTACAGGTGCAAGCCGCAATCAATGCCAATGCCGATTCGGTGCTGCTTGACAACATGTCACTGAGCGAGCTTCGTCAGGCGGTCACCATGTGTGAAGGGCGTGTCATCACCGAAGCATCGGGCGGTGTCACGCTCACAACCGTGCGGGACATTGCGGAGTGCGGTGTAGATCGCATCTCGATTGGTGCGTTGACCCATAGTGCGCCGGCGCTGGATCTGGCGCTCGACTTCGACGGACTCTGATCGACAACCGGTAGACAGTCATGCCTGTTCGTGTCCCGCTCATTACCGACCCTGCGGCCCGTGTACTGCTTGACGGCATCGTAGACTACGCAGGACTTTTTCCGCCCGCCGCGCTCAACATGCAGGAAGCCGTGCGACATTACGCACGCTATCGGGGCGGCGAAGCCGGTTGGATGCTCGGCCGTCTGGTCTGTCCCGTGTTGGCGCTCGATGATTTTGCGCGCGAAGCTGAGCCGTTGCTGCCACGCGATCCCGGCGCGATTCCCTGGCGTTTGGCGGCGATCGGGACCGGCGATCACACCGCCGATGCGCAAGCGATTGCCGCCATGAATCAGAATCACCGGTGGAGCTGGGAGGAGTGCAGCGCGGTTGTCGATACCATCGAAGCGCGCGCCGCTTCCGCCGATGACATCCAGGCTATCCATGAGGCGTTTCCGTCTGACGCGCAGGTGTATGTGGAAGTGCCGCTCACCGGTGATGTCCTCCCCTTTGTTCAGGAGTTGGCCCGCACAGGACGTCGCGCAAAAATGCGCACCGGCGGTGTGACGGCCGAGGCGTTTCCGTCGGCCTCGTCGGTGCTGTCGTTCATTGAGTGCTGCGTTCAGCACCACGTACCGTTCAAGGCCACGGCTGGTCTGCATCATCCGCTTACCGGATCTCACGCGCTCACGTACGAAGAGAACACGGCGCACACCACGATGTTCGGCTTTCTCAACCTGTTCCTGGTGGCGGCCCTCACGGTCAAAGCGCACGATCGCCCGTGGCGGGAGCGCGCCTTGCTTGAGGGAGATGCGTCGCAGCTCACCTTCGCCAATGACGCAATTACGTGGCAAGGGTTTGCCTTTGACCGCACCGAGCTTGCGCAGCTGCGGGAGAGCGTGGCGATC
>JAABRT010000034.1 GCA_011390805.1 Gemmatimonas sp.
TGAAAATCGCGAACGGCATTGTACTCCATGGTGCGTACCGTACCATCGCGGGCGCGCAGGTCGATCTCGCCTCGCTGCACGCCATCGTACTCAAATGCCTGCCAACGTGCTCGCGCAGTCACCGGCTCCGAGAGGTCGGCCGCCGCCATGGTGCGCAACTCTTCGAGCGAATACCCGAGCAGGTGAATGGCCGCCGGATTTGCGTCGACATAGAAGCCGGCGTCGTTCGCGATGAAGATGGCTTCATGCGCGTGTTCGAAAAGGCTGCGGTAGCGCGTTTCGCTTTCGAGTAGCGCCGCGCGCGCCTGCTGTCGTTCGGTGATGTCGATCTCGAGCGCCATAAAGCCTTCGAGACGACCGTCGGGCGCACGCATCGGGTGGCAGTCAATCTGCACCCAGTATGGGTGCCCGTCGCGCGCATAGTTTACTATCTCCACCATGAACGGGCGGTGCTCTTTCACGGCGTCGCGCATGAGGCTGATGGAGACAGGATCAGTGTCTGGCCCCTGCAGCAGCTCGCCCGGTTTGCGTCCGATCAGCTCGCCAGCGGTGAAGCCCGACAGACGCGTGAATCCCTCATTCACCCACTCCACGCGGCCATCGGCATCGGTAATGATCACACCGGTCTCGATCTGGCGGGCGAGCCATTCGAGACGATCAACCAGCCGACGCTGTTCGCGAGGGGACGCGGTCATCAGGGTAAATGGACAGACGGTGCAAGGGACTCGCGAGGTGTACTGCACCGCACACCTCTACCATGCGGACGGGTCACGCGTACTCTCCAGCCCGGCAGAATATCGGCCGCATGGGCCGGTCACACAAGCCGGTGGCCTCCCGCCTACGGCGAGGGCGATCCAGCCCGCGCTGACGCCCATATGACCGGTCGATCGTTCGTCAAGTAGTCGGGCTCGCGGTCGTCGTCAGTTCAGCTGCAGCGGCCGAGTGGCCGACTCACCAACGCCAGGCTCCGGTTCTCCGCTGAAGAGGCGCTGGGTGTTTAACTGTTGCTCCACCCCCTGCAGCAACTCGCCAAGCTCCGCGACCGCCCCCTCGAGCGCCTGTCGGAACAGCCATCGGTACCACACAAAGCAGCCGAAAGTCGCGAGCCCCGCGCTCACTGCGCCGATGGCCAGCGCCATCGCGGAAAGCCCACCTGTCGCCTTGGCAGTGACAGACGCCGCACCGATCGCCCCGAACAGCCCGGCGGCTGCCATCATGATGTAGTCAACCCGGAGGTTGGCGCGCAGCCCCGGGCGCAAATCACCCGTAATGATCACCTCGCATGCAGGAGCGGCAGCGTTACCGCGAGGCTGCAAGGTGACGTTCAAATCAAACAACTCGATCTGTTCGAGCCGGTAGTTGAGCGCTTTGTCCTTGGAAAGCGCGGCAAATGGGTTCGTATATGCTTCCTTGAAGCGCGGCATGCGGAACCGCAAAATGCCGCCGTCGAGCGGATGCCCGTTTACGGTGTCCTGCAGTGCCAGTCCGCGGGGAGGATTAGTGAACACCTGGCCGAGTGCCGCGAGCACCGCCTTGGGTGCGCCGGGAATCACGCGGCTTACTGACAGCGCGCGGTCAGGCGTTCCCATGAAGAGCGTGAAGCGCCGGTCTTCTGCCTCGCTGCTCGGACGCAACGCGTTATGGTCGGCGCCGCGTGTGCGCACCTCGGCCAAAGCGAGCGCCACATACTGTCGCGAGATGCCCGCCTCCACGGCGGCCGCTTCAACGTCCCGTACGCGAAACTGCCCCGACTCGACAGGTGCGTCCGACGGGTCGGCAGCGCTGGCCTCAGCTGCATCACGCGGAGCGACCGACTTGAGCGCGGCCGTGCGTTCCATGCGATGAGCGGCCTCGGCCTGCAGTTGCGCCGCGCGCTGCCACACGGCAAGCGCGTCACTTTCCGACAGCACGCCACCCGGCGCCGAGTCAGCCTCGGACTGCTCGCGGACTTCCGCTTCGCGCAGCACTGCGTCAAGCGCTCCCGCCAGCGCGTCGGCGGTGGGATAGCGCTGTTCCGGATTCTTGGCGAGACAGCGTTCTAAAACCGCGATCACATTGGGTGCGAGCTGCGGTGCTACTTGCCCCAACGGCGGGAGCGGTTTGGTCACGTGGGCCACGAGCACACTCTGCGGCGATCCGTCAAACGGTGGCGCACCCGTAAGCGCGTGAAAGGCCACACAGCCCAAGGAGTAGAGATCGCTGCGGCCGTCCACATCTTCGCCGGCAGCCTGTTCCGGACTCATGTAGTGCACGGAGCCAAGCACGTTGCCAAGCTGTGTGAGCTTGCTGGCGGCGGCGGTGTCGCGCGCGATGCCGAAGTCGGTGAGCACGGCGCGTCCGGAGTCACGGTCGAGCAGAATGTTGTCGGGCTTGATGTCACGATGCACCACGCCGCGTGCATGCGCATACGCGAGCCCCCACGACACCTCGCGCAAAATCCGCAACGTCTCACTCACCGGCAGCGTGCGCCGCTCGCGCAGCCGATCACCGAGCGACTCCCCGTTGATGTATCGCATGGAGAACCACACAACCCCATCGGTCTCGTCGGCGCGATACACCTCAATGATGTTCGGGTGCTCCAGCCGCGCGCTGGTGCGTGCCTCGCGCAAAAACCGCTCACGCTGATCAGCGTCAGCATCGCTGGCCAGCAGCAGCTTGAGTGCGACAAAACGATCGAGAAAACGGTCTCGCACCAACCAAACGGCGCCCATGCCGCCGGTGCCGAGCAATCGGACGGTTTCAAAGCTGTCGGCGAGGCCCGGCGGCAGCGGCGAGGCAGGCGGTGTTTGCATGCGCAAAAACTAACGTTGGGGCTGGCTCGAGGCGCGAACGCTGACCAACGCAGCGACAAATGAGACCGTGGCCTTCACGTTGCCACCGCGCTACCCCTAGCGCTGTATGCGGTACCGCTCCACGTACGGCACGTCCAGGTCGTCAAGGCGAACGCCCCACACCTCATCGCCAGAGAACACGCGCGGATCAAATCCGCGTGGCGCAATCGCACGTGCGACAAACGTGCCGCTGCTGTCGAGCACATACCACTGCGCCGCACGCTCTTCGAACACGGGCACAAACTCCTGCACCCAAATGCGGCCGGCATCGTCAATGCGAACGGTGCCGAAGGCGGGCAGCGTGTCGGACACCACGGCGTTGGAGTCCATGGCGAGCGTCTGCTGGCGCGCGTCATCGCTGAGCAGCGTCAACGGCGTCTCCACACGGATAACGATGGTGGGGCCGCCTGCGGCGTCGTAGCGAAACAGTTCAAAGCGATCGGTCTCCCCCGCAACCACGCTAGTGGCGCCAACGGCGAACACCGAAGCGCGGCCCATGGTGAGACGCCGGATTTCAATACTGCTGATTTCGCCGGATGCGCCGGTGCTCACCCTGATCGTGGATTCCTGCGACCGGAACTCGCCGAACGTCGTGTCCACTGCGCCAGCCGAGTCGAGCAGACCAACCCGCTCCGGTCCACGCGTGATGCCGGTGGGGATCTCACTACTGGTCGTGGCCATCAGCTTGTAGTACGTCGAAACAATCGTACCGTCGTCCAGCGCACCGATCACTCGGCTGCGACCGATGCCCTCCTCAGGCTCGGCTAGCCTCACGAGCCTCGCGTACGTGCCGTCCGCTCTAAACACCATCGTACGCCCGCCGCCATCGCTCGCCAGTAGCGAGTCTTCGCCCAGGCGGCTGAAATGTGAGATGGTGCGCATGAACTCTCCCGGCCCGGCGCCGCCGCGACCGGCCGTCCAGAGGTGCGATCCACTCCGATCAAACGCGCGCAGCTCGAGCGCCTGACCTTCGGCCACCACGACCGCGCCACCGGGCAGCAGAGCTAAACCGACAATGCGTCCCATCACGTCCGGGCCTGATCCGTCTATTGACCCGATGCGCACCTCCGCCGAGTCGCCGATGGTCCAGAGCGGAAGCTCCGACGGCAGCCCCTCGTGTTCAACAATCACCACGCCCGCGCTGTCGCGTACGGTGCCGCTGGCTGACAATGAGACATTGTCAGAGGAGTTCGAACAGCCTGTGACGTGCAGCAGCGTGGCGGCCAACAGGCCCAGCGTGCTGAGCTGTGTCAGTGTGTTTGGGCGGGGCATGTGCGGGGTGGCAGGGGCGGGTGCGGAGCCGGTGGGGACGTCACCTGTCAGCGCGTGGGACTGGTGTCTACGGGTTCTTCCGTAGGTTACGGGCGTTTGTTGGTGATGTCAACGTCGCTACCGTTGACCAGAAGCACATTATATGGTATGTGTTATGGTATGGCACTAATGACGCACCGCACCACATTCGCACTCGATCGCGCCACCGCCGATCGCATCCGCTCGCTCGCGGCGCAGTGGGGCGTATCCCAGGCTGAAGTGATCCGGCGCGTGATCGCGGCAGCCGCTGAAGCAGAGACATCAGATCCCATCGCAGCGCTAAACGCGCTGCACGCATCGGGTCAGGGGCTGTCACTCCAGCAGGCGGATGACTACCTGTCTGAGGTACGCCACGACCGGAAGATGTGGCGCGGCTAATGATCTGTCTCGACACCAACTATCTGATTCTCGGTCTCGTCGCAGACAGCAGCGAAAGCCAGGAACTGCGCGCGTGGGCGGCCGCCGGAGAAGTGCTGGTCACACCGATGGTTGCCTGGTACGAGTTCTTGTGCGGTCCCGTTTCTCCAGTACAACGCGACACCATGCGCACGTTCTTGCAGGCATTGCTTCTCTTTGACGAACCGCAGGCGCACATCGCGTCGGAGCTGTTCAACGCGACGGGACGACGTCGAGCGCTGCGCGTGGACGCCATGATCGCTGCAGCGGCTATCTCAGCCGGCGCGAGCCTTGCGACGAACAACAGGGAAGATTTTGAAGTGTTCGTGCGAGGTGGACTTCGGTTGCAACCGGCGGCGTAGCGTTAGTCAGAGGAATAGCTGAACGGCATAGCAACACTCACCACCCGGAGCATCGCATGACCCAACCTCCGCTCGAACGAATCCGGACCATCTGCCTCGCACTGCCCGAGGCACACGAAGTAGAGGCGTGGGGTGCGCCAACGTTTCGGGTCAAAAACAAAATCTTCGCGATGTACTCCGCGCCCGATACGCAGAATGGCGGCGGACGACCCGGCGTGTGGCTTCACTGTTCAGCGGAAAATCAGAAGGCGCTCATTGATGCAGATCCAGCGCGCTACTTCGCACCACCCTACGTCGGACCGCGCGGTTGGGTGGGCGTGTGGTTGGACAAGCGTCCGCGATGGACTGATGTGGAGCGGCTGGTGCTGGACGCCTATTGTCGTGTGGCGCCGAAAAAACTTGTGGCGCAGGTAGCGTAACGATCGGTGCGGCTGGCACGCGAGTGTTCAGCTGCGAACGAAAGGCGTGAGCTCGGCAATCCCCAGTCCCGACACGCGCCGGAACTCGTTCACGTTCAGCGTGGCCACATCGCTGCCCGCCACTACGGCCGTAGCGGCAATCTGCAGATCGTGCGCGCCAATCAGACCACCGGCCTCTGCCAGCTTGGCCCAGATCCGGGCGTGCATACGTGCTTCGGCCAGCCCGAACGGTATCACTGGCACGTTGGTCAACACCCCTTCTACGAACTCACTTCGTCGCTGGCGGGTTGTCGCATCGCGAGCTCGCTCCACGCCGTGCAGCAACTCGGACGCTGAAATGGCGGCGATTGCCACGGGCGCATCACCCAAAGAGGCAAGAAAGCTCGGCATGTCAAATGTCCCCCGCTCGGCCGCGATCAGCACGGCCGTGTCAAGGATTACGCTCACGCGTTCAATCCCACGGGTCACTTGGTGGTGCGAGATCCGCGCGCGCTTTGGCGATGTCTTCCGCGAAGACGGCAGCGTCTGAACCCGTCAGGCGCGGCAACATTTCCCACCGATGAGCCAGTTCGCCGGCTGGTATTCCCGTTGGCGCCATGGGCGCCACGAACGCCACGGGGACACCGTTCTTAAGCAAAACGGTGGTTTCGTGACGGTAGAACGCACGATTCACGACATCGGCGAAACGTCGCGCTGCGTCGGTAACGGACAGGGTACGGGTCGGCTTCGACATGTGTATAATCTGATTTTACATGCTCGGTCGCGCAAGGAGCTCGAACCTCTGGTCGAAGGTTCATGTGCGAAAGGTGGCGCTTACTCAGGCATGCCGCACGGTCACGGCGTAGTGGGTGCGCTTGTATCCGGGTCCGAACATGCAGGACGCACTCACTGCCTACGCACACGGGCTGACGCTTGGTAGGCGAGTGCTTACGGCGTCAACGGAATACGACCTTCGTGTCGCGCCGTACGTCGGCTATCGCGATAGTGCGTTCGTGGCGCCTTCGGGATTGCGCGATCTGATTATCAGAGTGAACCGGCATGTGGGCGACGTGAGGCCGTAATCACGTTCGGTCGCGAGCGGCCAGCACTGGAGTCTGTTCGGCCAGAGCCGTGCACCTGAGCAGCACACTTCGGCACGACAGCAGCAGTCACTCTTGTCGTTCTAGCACTCAAGACGCACCAGCATTCACCTCGCAAGTACGATGTGTTCGCGTACTGATTCGCGGGATATTCCTGTCTCGTGCACGTCAACGCACTCCGTGCGGCGCTACACACAATGAGGCGAGCGAGAATGCAATCGAGCAGCAAGAAAACCGAACGCAAAAGCGGCGAGCCAGACCCGGTTGCCCGCGTCACGTCAACAGACCTCGATGCGCATCACGCGGATCACAACAGCGACGGCCACGACGCAGCGCTTATCACGGCCGAACAAGCAAGCGGTCGACATGCAAGTGCTGACGCTCAGCACAGTGACCTCGCTGCGGGCGGGGAGTTCATACAAAGCGAACCGAACGACTTTCCGGACAAAACAAAGCGGAACCCCGAAGTACCCGACGAATTGACGCCCGACGAGCGCGCAGCGGAGCCGCCGGCCATCGAAACGGACAATCGGGTTGATGAAGCGGCGATCGATTCGTTTCCCGCATCGGATCCACCATCGTTTACGCCAACGCGAGCGGGGCGTGCGTCAGCTGATCCGGTGGATCACAGGCCTTGAGACGGAGTCTGTACGGACCGAGTAGCCTGAATTGATAGCTGGCGTAGCTCAATCTCAGTCACCACCAGACTCGCCATATCAGCGGCGTTACGAACCTGTTCTTCAGTCCACGATCGCGGTACGAAGTCGACTGCGCAGAACGCGCCAATTACTTCGCCTGATAGCAATACGAGGGGCGCACCCAGGTAGGCCGCTACGCCGAGGGATTTGACGGTCGGCACCTTCCGGTACACCGGATGCGCCTTCGTGTCGGGAATCACCAGCGGCGTTTCCGCTTCGATGGTGAAGTGGCAAAAGGTCTGTCCGGTGAGCTGACGCGTAGACGACAACGGCTCACCAAATCCGCAGTGACTGAGGTAGAAATCACGATGCTCATCCACCAGTGAAATAAAGGTGGTGGGTACGCCGAGCAGTTGCGCGCCGATTCTGGTGAGTCGGTCGAATCCAGCTGACTCGGGGCTGTCGAGCAAGCCCGTTGCCCTGACCGCCTCAAGGCGGCGCGGCTTGTGCAATGCTGTCGGCTGCAGTGGCGCGTTGTTCAGCGCGCGCGCGTGCGAGAGTTCCAGCTCAGCTTCGATCAACGTTTCACCCGCCGGCGAGATTCCGTGACTGGTGCGCACGCCATAGCGTCGCTGCAAATATGACTCAACGCTGATCCACTCGCCCTCGAATCTGACCATGCGTGTCCACGCGCACAGTGTGACAAACTCCGCGTTCGGGTTGGGCAGTGCGGGAGTTGTCACTGAATTACTGGTCATGCTGACGCTCTTACCAATAGGAAATGTTGCAACAGTCGGGGCAACAAAGGGGCAATCAGTTAGGTACCCTGATCGTTGGGTACAGGTCCTGAACAGCGCGTTCGTTTCGAGCTTCCGTGAGGGGTTGGTCAGCCACGAACTCACAGGCGATCACGCCGCCTTGCCTCAGCATGCATGCTGAGGCACTGTTCCGATGTGTTCTCTACCTGCTGCTACTGCCACGCTGCACTCGGCGCAAACGAATCAATCGAACACTTTCCGGTAGGCGCACGTCTGGCGTTTGACGGTGAGCGTGGACGACTCTGGACCGTGTGTCCACGCTGCGCACGTTGGAACCTCGCGCCTATTGAAGAACGGTGGGAAGCGATCGAGGAGTGTGAGCGAGCGTATCGCGATGCGAGGCAGCGTGTGTCCACCGACAACATTGCGCTTGCCCGATTGAAAGACGGCACGGATATCGTGCGCATTGGTCGTCCGTTGCTACCGGAGTTTGCGGCGTGGCGATATGGCAAGCAGTTAAGGCAGCGGGCTCGAAGAACGATGTTGATTGTTGGTGGTACCAGCGGTGTCGCCAGCGTCGCAACGCTGGGCAAGTTGATCGCGGGAACCAGTCTCACCGGCGGGTTGGCCGTGGCGGTAGGAATGATTCCGGTTGTCGGGCATCTTGGATTCGCCGCGTGGATGACCAGCAGAAAACATCCGCGAGTGGCGCTGCGCGAAACCAACGGTCAACTGTGGGGCGTCTCCAGTGAAGAGATCTGGAGCGCCCGAATCGGCATCACACCAGACGAGCGGCTGCGCGTGACGATTCGCGATCGACCGCTGCGGGCGCCCAGTCTGTTTAATCGCATCAATGGCGCGCCCTACGGCTGGGATACCTCGAGTGCTGTTGAACCGCCCAAGCGCGATGTACAGGGAAACGATGCCGTGTCGCTCCTGCAGCTGGCACTGCCCGCAGCGCATCGAGACGGTGGCTCTCGTGCCGACGTGAAGGCTGCCGCTGAGCATGTGCAAACGCAGTGGATCGGTCGTGAGGCACCAGCGGAGCAGATGATAGCGCGTTGGCTCGCCAGGCCCGGTGACTCGGGCAAGATCGCTGCGTCTGCCAACCCCGCTCACGGTGTGCTGTTCAGCAACATTCCCGCACCATTTCGACTAGCAGCAGAGATGGCACTGCAAGAAGCGGATGAACGCCGAGCGTTGGCAGGCGAGCTCGGCGCGTTGTACGCGCGGTGGGAGGAGGCGGAGCGTATTGCGCGTATTGCGGACAGCCAGCTTGCTCAGGCGTAGGAAAGCACGCACAGAACACGGCCGCCCTCTGGGGCGTGTCACAGCTTGAGATCTGCAATCAGGGATGACAGCGCCAGCGATGAAGAGTAGCGTATTTCATGCTTGATACCGCCGCGCCCTCCGCAATTGCCGCCGCCACCAGCGTGCTCACCACCTCTGAATGGCAGCAGCGCGCCACGCAGCACCGCGAGCGTGTGCAACGGTACACGCAGTCGCATCGCGCGCGCCAGTCACGTCGTGAATCACATCCGGTGTACGACTTTCTGTTTCAGTATTATCCGTACTCTGCTGCCAAACTTGAGGCGTGGCATCCGGCGCCACACGAAGCGCTGGAAGACTCTCAGCAAGCGCGCGCGTGTTTCGGCAGCGCACCGTATCGTGCGGTTGACGGTGTTATCACGCGCGATGCAGACGCGCTCTCGACAGTTGTGCGCCAACGCTTCAGTGACGTGCTACGCCTGCTGACCGCCACACATGATCGAGCACCCAACTTCGCCTGCTTTGGCATGCACGAATGGGCCATGGTATACGGCGGACACGAGGTGCGTCATGCAGAAATTGCGCCCCTCCGTCTCGCGCAGCAAGAAGTAGACGCATTGGTGTCGAGTCATCCCGTGGCGTGCAGCCACTTTGATGCCTTCCGCTTTTTTGCGCCCGACGCCCAGCCAATGAACCGGGTGCAGCTCAACCGGTCAACTGTGTACGAGCATGAACAACCCGGGTGCATTCATGCCAACATGGATCTGTACCGTTGGGCCTACACGTGCATGCCGTGGATCGGAAGTGAGGTGTTGTGGCAGTGCTTTGCACTGGCGGCGGAGCTGCGCCTGCTCGACATGCAAGCCAGTCCGTATGATCTGCGTGCCTTTGGCTGCACCCCGGTTCGCGTAGAGACGGCGGAGGGGCGCGATGAATACCAGCGTCGGCAGCGGGAGCTCAGCGCGCGCGCGAGTGTGCTGCGACAGGAGCTGATCGATGTGATACGCGGGTTGTTGGTCGTATCCCGCGGCGAATAACGCACTCGCGGTGCAACCGCTTATAGAGGCGTCAACAGTTCATCCAGCCTGCCGCAATACTCCGGCGGCCATTCTACCCCCGCCTTGCCTGATCCGCCTCCCACTCGGTAAACGGTCCGTCAAAGTCCATCAGGCGCGTGCCTTTGAACCACCACACACGTGTGGCCACCTGCCGCAAAAATGCACGGTCATGGCTTACCAGCAAGACCGTGCCCTCGTACTCATCAAGCGCGTCTTCAAGCACTTCAATGTTTTCAACGTCGAGGTGATTGGTCGGTTCGTCGAGCACGAGCAGGTTGGCGCCGGTGAGTGTCATGATGGCCAGTGCCATGCGTGCGCGTTCACCGCCGCTGAGTGTGTGGATTTCGCGGAATACTTCTTCGCCGCTGAACCCGAATGCGCCCAGATGATTCTGCACCTGTCCACGATTCCAGAGCGGACGCTGCGCGTGAATCGCGTCGGACATTGACGAGCGCAGTGGCAGGTCAGCAAGGTCCTGTCTGAACCACGCGGGCGTGATTGACGCGCCAACTTTTGCTGAACCGCTGGCCGGTTCACGATCGCCGAGCAGTGTGGAAATGAATGAAGACTTACCCGCGCCGTTGGGGCCAACGAGCGCCACAAAGTCATTGCGTCGGAGCACGGCGGTGAAGTCGTCCACGAGAACACGACCGGGCACTTCCACGCGCAGATCCTTGACTGCTACAACCTGATCGCCGCCGCGTTCAGCAACCTTGAACTCAAGCGACATGGCAGCTGGATCGCCGGGCGGTGGTGCAAGTCGCGGCAGACGTTCAAGTCGCTTGCGTTTGCCTTTCGCCTGAAACGAGTTCACGCCCGCGAGATTGCGACGGATGTACTCCTCTTCCTTTTTCACGTACGCGCGCTGCTTCTCAAGTTCGCGTTCACGCGTGAGCCGGCGTTCAGCGCGCTGCGGGACAAACTGACTGTAGTTGCCCTTGTACGCCTCGCTCGACTTGGCTTCGATGTGCAGAATGTTTGTGCAGATCGCATCGAGAAATGCGCGATCGTGTGAGACCACGAGCACTGTTTCGTCGGCGTCTTTCAGCCACTCCTGCAGCCAGGTGGTGGTATCGAGATCGAGGTGATTGGTGGGTTCGTCGAGCAACAACAGGTCGGCAGGTGCGATAAGCTGCGCGGCCAGGCCGACACGTCCGCGTTCACCACCGGAGAGCGTGGAAACAAGACGCGTTTTTGACTCTTCGGCGTCAAAGCCCAATCCCTGCAGCACGGCGTCAACGCGTGCGTGGTACACGTAGCCGCCAAGGTCCGCAAACCGCTCCTGATCCTGCCCGAACTTCTCGAGTACGTCGTCGGTGATCTTGTCACCCATTTCGCCCAGTGCCATGGCCTGTTCGGCGATGCGCTGCTCGAGCGCAATGACCTCGCGCCAGGCGGCGGCACCCGCCTGCCAGACCGTGGTGGCACCCTCGAACGCACGATGCTGATCGAGCAGGGCGTGACGTAGCCCCGGCTTGCGGGCCACGCTGCCCGTGTTGGGTGTGCGATCACCGGTAATGACGCTGAAAATCGACGTCTTACCGGCGCCATTGCGCCCGATAATGCCCCACCGTTCGCCCTCGGCGACCGTGAAGGTAATGTTCTTGAGCAGTTCGGTGGCTCCGAAGGAGATACCGATATTGGAGCAGGATAGGAGAGTCACGCGGTATATATGGAAACAGGTGAAGTAATGACAGGAAAGCTAAACTGCTTGCTGAGACTGGTCGCGAGGGAGGTATGCATGCGCCGCTGTTATCCATTTGTCGTGGTCTTGCTCGCCGGTTGTGCGGGCAGTAGAGCGCACACCGCGAATATCGACGGTGCTGCGACTACTGCCTGTGAGGCTGCTGCCACGATACTCATTTCCGGACCCGACTCAACTTCGTCGCTGGCCGCACGCCGACTCATCCGCGCGTGTCCGGTCCGTGCGGGAGAACTGCTGGCGCCGTTTCTGCGCGAGTCGCGGGCGATGACCAATCTCGATCAGTTGGATGTTCGCACACGGTCCATGCAATATCTGCATGATGCACAACTGCTCGCTGCCGGCATTGAAGTCGCAACAGACACTTTGGCTGCGCCCGAAGCTCGCGTGGCCGCGCTGCGGGTGATGTTGTGGACCAAAGCGCCGGGACATGCAGTGACCATGCGGGATATGATTGGCAGTGACGGGTGTGGCTCACGCGCGTGCCTGTCGAGCTACACAAACCATTTTTTCGGACGTGGTCCATTCGCAGGTGATACGACTTCGTCGCTCACATTTGGCGAGCCAATGTCTCCGGGCTACGTCGCGCAGATTGACTCAGTCGCACAGCTGGTGGCCATTTTCCGGAGCAACCCCGATATTGTGCAGCGCGCGGCACGCGTAGTGCTGCGGTATCCGACTGACGACCAGCTGGGCGGGCGGTGATGGCCCGCGCAATCCTTCAGCTCGGGTGAGGCAAGCGACCGCTTGTTGAGGCGATGACGCAATGTTCTTTCGGGATTGCTTTCGCTTCCAGCGGCCTGGGCCTACTGCATTCGTGATGCGCGACCGGTTGAATCTCACACGCGATCACATCAATCCGCGCAACAGACTCCATAGCTGACTGATTCCAAGCACGGCAAACACGAGCGTGCACAGCGCCAACGCAACGTTCGTGAGTGTACCGTTGCGCCACTCTGTACCTACGCGCGAACTGTTGAGTAACCCCAGCAGCGTGACCGCCAGAAACGGCATGAACAACGCGCCAAGCACGCCGTAGGCGAGAATGAGGCCAATCGGCCGTCCGAGCTGAAACAGCAGCATGGGAGGGAAGGTGAGCCACACCAGATAGAACTTGAAATACTTCCCTCCCACGCGTGTGTCTGCGTGTCCCGATGCGAGGCCGCGCATGTTGCCCCAGTAGTCGGCAAACATGAGCGAGACGCCGTTCCACACACCAATGAGCGACGAAAACGAAGCAGCCCAGAAGCCGACCAGGAATCCGGTACCCACAACCGTTCCGTAACGGTCGTCGAGTACTGCGCGCAGCTCAAGCAGTCCTTCGTCGCGCGCACTCAGACTCACACCGGCAGCGCGCACGACTTCGGCGCCAACAATGAGCATCGCGATCACGAATACGCCCGTGAGCACATAGGCCGCGCTGTTATCAATGCGCATCACGCGCATCCACCGCGGCGTGATCCATCCTTTCTCGCGCAACCAGTAGCCGTATGCTGCAAGCGTAATCGTACCACCAACGCCGCCGGCCAGCGCGAGTGTGTACATCAATCCGCCGGCACCGTTGGGTATGAGCGGCATCAACCCACTCATCATGGACGGCACATTGGGCACGGCGATAATCGCGAGTCCAACCACGACCACAAACATCACCCCCACCAACACGGCAGTCACCTTTTCGAACAACGCATAGCGACCGAACCACACCATGATGAAGCCGAGCAGCCCCATGATGATGGCCCACGTGGTAAGCGACAGCGCGGGAAACGCTGCGGCCAGCGGCAAGGCGCTCGACGACATGGCGGTGGCGCCGTACACGAAGCCCCAGATGATGATGTACGGCCCGAAATACCAGCTCGTCCACGCACCAAGACTGCGCCACCCTTCAAAGATGGTGAGTCCGGTGGCCAGCGAAAAACGGCCTGCGCCCTCTACCAATACAATCTTGAGCAGCACACCGGCAATCACGGCCCACAGCAGCTGATACCCGTAGCGCGTGCCGGCTACGAGTGTGGCGACCATGTCGGGCGCGCCCACTCCGGTGGCGGCAACAACCAGACCGGGACCGAGCAGCCGCCAGCGCACCCGTTCGGTGCTTCCGACGCCGTCTGCACCTCCGGTGCCGTCATGTGGCGGCGGTTCGGCTGTTTTCACGCTTTGTATTTACGGTTGCGGTGCCCGATCACGCCTTACGGGCAATGCACTCGATTTCAACACGCGCTCCGAGCGGCAGCGCTGCCACAGCCACCGTGGTGCGCGCCGGATACGGCGCGGTGAAGCGTGTGCCGTAGACGGCGTTCATCGCCGCAAAATCGCTCATGTCAACGAGGTACACATTGCACTTGATGACATCGTCCATGCTCAAACCCGAGTCCTCAAGTACAGCCTGAATGTTGTCGAACACGCGCTGCGTCTGCGCGGCAAGATCACCGTCAATGAGTTGTCCGGTGGAGGGATCGATGGGGGTCTGCCCCGAGCAGAACAGCTCGCTGCCGCTCCACACGGCGTGGGAATAGGGACCGATGGCGGCCGGACCGCGGGTACTGAGTGATGCGTGGCGTGGCATGAGAACGAGGGAAGTGTGAGAGTGAGGTGGACTACGCGATCGCCGGTTGGCAATCGCAAGAAGCGCGATCCTGAGAATGTCCGAAAAAAACTCACAGCCATCGGACATGGATATAGTGCACTCGCGGCCCTTGTACTTGCCACCGAGTGCGGCGTTGATACACGTTGAAATCTTCCCCCCAGCCATCCCACTGCTTTGCACCACCGTGTCTGAGTCCGTTCCGCTCATCAGTCGCATGGATTCGCGTATTGCCACGTGGCGACAGTGTGGTGATGCCCGCTGTGTGTTTCTCGAGTGTTACGGTCTGATGACGCGCAACGTGCTGCTCGCGGTCGACGCGCAGGAGTTCCATCACCCCGAATGGGTTCGGGCGCTGCTGCACCGGTTTGCCGACTACTACTTTCTCGCACTCGATGCCTACGATGCGGGAGATGACGCAACACCGCTGGTGTGGCACTACACGTTTCGCACCACCACGCAGCATCGGCTGCACGTAGTCCAGCAACTGTTTCTGGGCGTGAATGCACATATCAATTACGACCTGGTGCTCACGCTCATTGACATGCTTGACAGCTCATGGCACGCGCTCACGCCACAGGAACGCGAAGCGTTCTACGCCGATCATTGCCACATCAACGAAGTCATCGAGCGCACGATTGATGCCGTCCAGGACACTGTTGTGGAACGCTGCAGTCCGTCCATGGATCTGATTGACACGCTGCTGGGGCGCGTTGATGAATTCATGATCGGTCAGCTGATTCGCCGCTGGCGCGGCGCAGTCTGGGAACGCGCTGAAGCGTTGCTCAATGCCGCCGACGCCGCGCAGCGTGACGCGCTGCTCCTTGAACTGCAGCACGATGTGATGCACACAGCCCGCCGGATTTCGCTTGGCGCGTCGTGAGGCAGCCATCGGGAACTCGATTCGCCACGCATGACTAGGTGCGGCACATGCGTGGTCCAGTGCGCAAACAGAGACCACGACACCGCCCCCTTCCTGGAGTGAGTCCCATGATGCCCGCACGGATTTCCGTTCAGTCGCTGGTCGCCTCGGCCATTGCTGTCGCCGCGTTTACGCTCAGTTTGCCAGTACAAGCGCAGGGAAGCCCGCCCAGGCCGGCGAACGCGTCGTCAATGGATGCAAAGATGGACGCGAACGCAGTGCGTGCGGTAAACGTGAGCAAAGACGGGCTTGCCCTTCATGGCTACGATCCGGTCGCGTACTTCGCCGATGGCGCGCCTTCGCAGGGACGTCCGGAGTTCAGTGCCAACTACAACGGCGCGACGTACCTCTTCGCGTCGGCCGAGAATCGCGGCAGGTTTTTGGCCAGTCCTGATGCGTATGCCCCGCAATACGGTGGCTACTGCGCGATGGGTGTGGCCGGCGGTGCCAAATTCGATATCGATCCCACGGCGTGGCGCGTCGAGAACGGCCGCTTGTACCTGAACAAGGACAAGCGCACGCAAACCATGTGGTTGCGTGATGTACCGGGCAATATCGTGAAGGCGGACAGCAAGTGGCCCACCGTAGCCGGAAAACCAATGCGATAGGGGGACGCGAGGGTGCGCTTGTCGTACCCTCATGCCATACTCTGGCATGCCTGCCAACGCCAAACTCATCCGATGGTTCGATCTGATCGCGGCCCTGCTGCGCCGACGCTTCCCGGTTTCATTTGCTGATCTCTCCCGCGAGGTGCCCGGGTACATGCACGAGGGCGCTCCATCCGACACACTGTTGCGCATGTTCGAACGCGACAAGGACGAACTGCGTGCAGCCGGAATCGCCATTGAAACCGTGGTTGGTGCAGATGGCGACGCGACAGAGTACCGGCTCAAGCCGGAGTCGTTCTATCTGCCGTATCTGATGCTTGCCTCCGATAGTGGCGCCGCGCCAGTGCGTCCGACCGGGCCCGGCTACGGCCGTTTGCCGTCACTGGCCGTGTTGCCCGACGAAACCGTGATGCTCAGGCGCGCCGCCGAACGCGTTCGCACACTCGGCGAACCACAACTGGTGAGCGACGCAGAGCGAGCGCTACGGAAGTTGCGTCATGATTTGCCGGAGGAGCTGGCTGCACCGGCCAGCCCCACACCGGTAGGCAACACCACACATTTCCCGTTGCTGCTTGACGGAGTGCAGCGACGCAAAGAACTCACGTTTACGTACCACAGCATCGGGCGCGGAGCCACAGACGCACGCACCGTGCAGCCCTATGGATTGGTGTACCTCACAGGGCACTGGTATCTGGTGGCGTACGATCCGGCGGCCGAAGGGCGAAGACACTTTCGCACATCACGCATGCAGAATGTGCGTGTGAACCCGAGGGCACCGGGCACCCCTGACTTCACTGTGCCGTCCGACTTTGATTTGCGACAACACGCGAGGTCCAGACAGGCATGGGAGCTTGGCACGGGCGATGTGGAATCAATCGATGTGAAGTTTGTCCGGCAGCGCGCTGAAACGGGATCTGCCATGCAGCTGGGAGAAGAGCTGCCGTCGGAAACCGACTCTGTGGCGCACCGTCGCTACGCAGTGCGTCGGCGCGATACTTTCCTGCGGTGGCTCCTGGCCTTTGGTGGTGATGCGATTCCGGTGGCGCCGCCTGCGGTCGTGCAGGACTGGTACACGCTGCTTCGTACTGCGTATCAGGCACACAGCAATGCTGAGGTGACGGCGTGACCGTGCGTGCGCAGGATCAGCTTGATCGTTTGCTGTTAACGCTGCCGCAGCTGGCCGAAGACACCGAGCTGCCGCTGGCCGAGCTGGCCGAACGGGTGGGTACCGACGAGCGCACGTTGTTGAAGGATCTCGAAGCACTCGACGCGCAGGATCGCGATGTGGCCGGATTTGTTGAGTCGGTGGAGCTGTATCTCGGACCCACAGGTGTTGGTGCGCGTACGTCGTTCTTCAAGCGTCCCATGCGGTTGTCCCGTTCCGAGTTGGCAGCGCTGGATCTGGGGTTGGGCATGCTGCTGCTCGAGCGTTCACTCGAGGAGCGTGCGTCGTTGCTGTCGGCGCGAAGCAAACTGCGTGGCTTGTCGGTGGTATCGGGGAGTGATGGCGCGCGCGGGACTGATACTTTGTCTCCTGACGCCGCGCCGCAGGCGTTCGCCGTGGAGACGGTCTCGGCCAATCTGCTTGTGCACTTTGGAACGCTCTGGAATGCGCGCGATGAAAAGCGCGCGGTCACCATTACCTACCACCGTGCCAATTCCGACACGATGGAGCCACGCACGGTGCATCCGTGGGCGGTCGTGCGGGCGCATCAACATGTGTACGTGATTGGCTGGTGCACGTCGGTGACTGCCATCCGTGTGTTTCGACTTGATCGCATTCAGTCTGTGGAACTCGACGACGCGACGTTTGAGGTGCCGTCGGATTTTGATGTGCAGCAGGTGGTGCGCGAGGGGCGTGTGTTTTCGGGAGAACGCCCTGATGACGTTCTGGTGGTGCGCTACTCGCCTGTCGTTGCGCGTTGGATCGCTGAACGCGAGCGAGTGCCGCTCAGCGAGGACGGTTCGGTTACGGTCTCGTGGCCACTGGCAGATGACGAGTGGGCGTTGCGTCACGTTTTGCAGTACGGCGCGGAGGCGGCGGTGATCAGTCCGCCGCGTATCCGTGAGGCGTTGTTGGACCGGTTGCAGTCACTGCTGGCGCTTGACAAAAACTCGTGACGAGGTGAACATGTGGCATGCGCAACAACTCGTACACCTATTCCTATTGGTATTTTGCACCGTCCCGCATGGGCCACGGTGTCGGGAATAGCTGCGTGTAACGGCGCACCCTGACCAACCGCCAAGGCTCGTGCACAGTGCACGGGCCTTTTGTGTTTCAGGCCGGTGTGAACGTGCAACGCCCGAGCGGATTCCTTCTCCTTTTTCCGGATCCGTCATGATTATCGTCACGTCCATCGGGGCTACCGACAGCGTTATTGCACACATCGTAGAGCATGTGGAGCGCGTCGGGTTGCGCGTCAACGTGAGTCGCGGTGAACAGCGCACGATCATTGGTTGTATTGGTGATCATGACAAGCTGATTGCCGCCAACCTCATGCGCCTGGAAGGCGTTGAGCAGGTGCTCAAGATTGGCAAGCCATACAAACTGGCGTCGCGCGCGTTCGCGAGTTCACCAACACACGTCTCAATCGGCGATGCCGCCGGCACGGTGGTGGGCGCACGTGAGCTCATCGTTATTGCCGGCCCCTGTTCAGTTGAAGGACGCGACATGCTGCACGAAACGGCACGGGCGGTGAAGCAATCGGGAGCACGTGCACTTCGCGGCGGTGCATTCAAACCCCGGTCGTCACCATACGCGTTTCAGGGGATGGGGCGTGAGGCGCTGGAGTTGCTCGCGGAGGTGCGCAGCGAGACGGGATTGCCGGTTGTCACCGAAGTGCTCGATCCGCGACAGGTAGAGCTGGTGGCGGACTTCGCTGATGTTCTGCAGGTAGGTGCACGCAACATGCAGAACTTCGCGCTGCTATCTGAAATCGGACGCTCCCGTAAACCGGTACTGCTCAAGCGCGGTTTGTCGGCCACGATCACTGAGCTGCTCATGGCCGCCGAGTACGTACTGGCTGAGGGAAATACGCAGGTGATGTTATGTGAGCGTGGAATTCGTACGTACGAAACCAGCACGCGCAACACGCTCGATATTGCAGCGATTCCCGTGCTCAAGCGCGAAACTCATTTGCCGGTGCTGGTGGATCCCAGTCACGCAGCGGGCCAGGCGTCGCTGGTTGCCCCGCTGGCCATGGCGGCCATCGCTGCTGGTGCTGACGGATTGCTGGTTGAGGTACATCCCGATCCCACGTGTGCGCAATCAGACGGTGACCAGTCGCTCACATTCGCTGCGTTTGACGACATGATGCGGCAGGCGCGTGTGGTGGCGGGCGCAGTGGGCCGGACCATCGTCGCCCCGTCCGGTGCTGCCACTCCCTCCGCTATTGCTGCGACGGCAACTGCGGAGGTATAGCGCGTTGCGCATCGGGATGATCGGGGCGGGTGAGAACCGCAAAGCGTGTCCAGTTGTGCGGCACATCCTGCACGCCGCGCGATAACACCTCCAGCCCGTAGCGATCGGCGGCGAGTTCGCTGGCGATCGCTGCACTGGTCCGGTCACCGGCCTCGGCGACTTCGCGCGCTGCACCGGCGGTATCGGCGTGTGGTTGCACATCAAGCCACGGGTGCCGGGCGAGGAAGATGCGACACTGGGCCAGCGCGACCGGATGGCTGCGTACGCGCTGCACGCTGGCGAGCATGGCGCCGGGGACGCCGAGCACGCAGAGCACGATCACGAGCCGGTGTTCAGCGATTCGTACCAGCGACTGACCCGAGTTGCTGATTGCCTCGAGCGCAGCGTGTACAGGCCCGGCAATGGCATTCTCCAGTGGCAGCATCGCAGCATCACACGTGCCGTCGTGCACAAGGGCCAGTGCCTGCGAAAACGTGTGACACGGGAACCCGGTCGCGCGATCGCGGAAGTACTGGCTGATCGCAACGTCGGAATACGCGCCGGGTTCTCCCTGGTAGGCTACGCGGCGCATCACCGCGGAGCGCTCCGGTACAGCGTGCGGTGCGATTGTCATGCGTAATGCGTCAAACCACCAGGTGCGTTTACCACAGAGTCACGGAGTCACGGAGAACCGCGAAAGCTTTGGGAACGGCAACAGCACCGACGGTTGCAGTTGCTCTGTGTTTCCGTGCCTCCGTGGTAAAGGCGTTGCACCGTTCTCAGTCCTGCATGATGGGCAGCGTGCGCGGCACAACAGCACGTCCGATCTGTCCAAGGTCGCTGCCGTACCAGATGCTGCGTGTCTTCGGATCGTAGACCATGTGTCGCACGGCATTCGTACGGTTTTCTCCGAGGTCGGTGTGTCCGAAGAAGCGCTCGCTCTTCGGATCAAAACCAACAAGCCGGTTAGGCCGCACCCCCGTTTCCACGACCCACAGGCGATCCTGCTCATCAACTGTCATCGCGTACGGCAGTGAACCGGCTTTGCCCGGCAGTTCAAACTCCTTGACGGCGCCGGTGTTGGGGTCGAGTCGGCCGAGATAGCCGCGCGAATAATCCGTGTACCAGATGCCGCCGTCGCTGGTGCGCGCAATACGGCGTGGGCGCGAACGTTCGTTCGGCAAGACGAACTCCTTCACAGCCATGGTTTTCGGATCGATGCGTCCGATCTTGTTCGTACCAAACAGATCAAACCAGACATCGCCATTCGGTGCAACGATCACACCGTACGGGCGCGAACGCGGCGTGGGCATGTCGATGAGATCAATCTTGCCCGTGCTTTGCGTCAGCCGGCCCATCATGTTGGAGTTCTGCAACGAAAACCACAGGTTGCCCGCTGCATCAAAGTCGATGGTGTGTGGATCGCGCGCGGCTTCGGTGGGCATCTGGAATCGCTTGATCGCCATCGTCTGTCCATCAATGCGTCCGATCATGCCGTTGCGATTGCCGGCGTACCACGCGTTGCCCTGCTTGTCCACGACAACAGTGTGAGGATTCGTGCCGGCGTCAATTTCAATGCGCTTGAACTGGCCATCCGCCGGTGTGAAGTAGGCCACGTAGTTACCGGCCTGGCCGACAAACCAGATCCGGTCGCCGGCCGGCGCGACGTACGGATCGCGCGGCCGCCCTTCCCACGGCACATCCCACGCGGAGTGCTGCACGCTGTCCGGTGCCTGTGCGTGAAGTTGAGAATGGCCGTATGGCAGGGCCTGAGCCAGTAACGACAGTGATGCGACAGTAATCAGAGGTCTGAACATGCGGAATCATCCTCCTTCGGCGACGAAAAGCAAAGCTTTGCCGCTGATAACAGTGGTAGGCTGGCCAGTCGGGACGGCGGCGACCGCGGTGGACACCAAAGAGACACAACGACGCTCGAGCAGACAGAACTACTTATGCTGTTTTAATAGTGTCGCCAAGCCAGGTCCGTCGTGCAAGATACGCCGTGGCAGCCGGTTTTGTTGGTGTCACGCAACACACAAACTCCGCGAAACATCTGGCAATTGCCTCGCGTGTCGTGACCCCCTATGTTCACCGAAATCCTACCAGGAAGCATCCTTCCGGCGCGTGTTTGATTGACTGCGAGGTAGCGGGCAAAACCCCGCGCCGGCTTGCGACGCTACGCAGTATTCGCTTGTGCGTTGGAGGCACTCCTCGTGTCGATAGCATCTCCCCGTGCATTGTCACTCGTGAACGCATCAACGTCGTCACATCATCACGTTCCCCACGCACCGATGGCGAGTGATATGCCAGACGTGCAGCATGTGCTGGGGCCCGAAGAACGCCTGCTCGCCATGTTGCCCGGCGCAGACGAGCGCGGTCCCGTTACGTGGATCGCGACATCGCGTCGGCTGATCATGCTGACCGAATCAAACGATCCCGATCGGGATATCGCGCACGTGTGCCACAGCTGCGTGACATGCGTAGACGTGCGCAGTGATCCGTTGGGCACGACCATCAGAGTGCGGGCAACCGGTCGTCATTTGCGCCTGCACACCAGCGAGGCCGTGCTGGCCACGCAGTTCGGCTCGCTACTGCGGGAGCGCGCCGGTCTGGTCGCTCCAGAACGGGCCCCTCGGCGTCCCGTCGAATCCTCGCGCCACTATCCGCAGCGCGCTGCCATACAACGGTAACAGCACCAACAGCTGTCCGACGGTCAGTCGCCCGGATACACCGCCCACAAACTCGGCCGTCCGATGTTGCAATGCACCACGCGGCCGAGCAATCCGCCAGCCGACAGTGAAGCAAACAGCGTAAGACGCGTTTGCTGATGACCGCCGCCCAACGTGGGGCGGGTGCGGCGGTGTAGCGCACGTTCGCGATTGTTGCGCGACGGTACAGGATGGAAAATGAATTCGACGCCGGCCGTGCGTTCGGGCTCGTCATCCTGCCAGGCGTCCAGCTGGCGAACCGCTTTCACTACCGCGTCCACACCAAGGCGCGACGCGGCTACGGCATCAGCGCTGTACACCACCGGACGTGATAACGATGGCAGCAACAACACGGCGACAAACGTCCACAGCGTGCTCACTGCCGGCAACGCCAACCACAAGGTGCCTTCCGTATACGCCCAAGGCAGTAACGGTGCGAACAGCGCGACCCCCAAGGCCGGCCAGGCAGCGGCGCGCCACAGGCCTCGACGACGCGCGCCGCTGGTAAACTGCGCCCGACGGCGGGCCAGCTGTACGCCAAGCAACGAACGGTGCGTCTCGTTGGTCCACACGCGAGGGATCCACAGCTGCGGCTTCACAATGCCAACCCAGCCACCGACAAACGCCTCGTCGGCGGCATCAACAACGCGGATTGATTCGGCACGTAAACCACTGCTTGTTGCAAGTTCAGCCAGGGACGCATCGGCAGGCGACAGTGTGAGAGGCGCAATCGCACGTGCAACAAAACCCTGCAAAACAAGCAGCGCCGTACCAACACCTGCCACCGCACCCACAAGACCGAACCAGCCGAGCAGACTGGCACCAAACGCCGCGGCAAACGTCGCGCCGCCAATGATTGCCGCCTGTACTGCCACGCCACGTGCCCATCCGACCAGCCACTCACGACGCGTGGGCTTGTCGCGCACAGCCACGGCACCGCCGATGTATTCAACGCCGCCAAGCAGTGCCGCGTGCACGGCAAATACGCACAACACCAGCACCGTCGCGCGCACGGGTGCGTCGAGCAGTCCGAGGGAAATACCAAACGGAGTCCAATCGGGTGCGATGTACACAAGTCCGCTCAGCAGGATCAGTAACCACATGGCAGACAGGGCAACCGATGCACCGACGCCAGTGATGCCAAGCAGCAGCCGGCGGCGTGCAAACGTCAATGGCGCAGACTCGCTCGATGACGTGCGCGCTGTTGTTGTTCCTTCGATTGTAGATGCGGGACCAGTCATGCAAACACCTGCGATGGCTCACGGTAATCAGTTTGCGTTCAGTTGAACGCTGCGGAAGGTGAGTGAGCTGCCGCCGTGTTTCGTTCCAATGCAAAAAGTTGCAGTGCGCCAGTCAGCGAACAGTGACAGGTCAGTCACGCGTAGGCGTGCCGCATTCGCACTGTGTTGTTGAAACAAGCGTGAGTACGTATCCGCGCGCTTGTGTGACCTTTACACCGCTGTGGTGTGCGCCAGCTCTTCCGGGTGTCGGCGAAACCAGCTGGCAACGAGGTAGAACTCGTCAAGGTCGTGCATGGGGACATCGGATCCCTTCGGATCGGCACCGTGGAAAATGCGTGAGGTGAGCAGTGCCAATGCACGCTCGTCGGCCTCACATGTGGGCGCCGGCACATCGGCACGTACCGTGCCGCGACGGATGAGGTATACGCGTCCACCTTCACCGCTGCTGTCCCGTGCGTTGTAACGGAAGGTGAGCCGGTCCATGCTGGCCTGGAAGCGGGATACCCTGCCAAACAGCCAGTCCAGCCGTTGCGCCTTGTCACGCCAGACGGCAGCGCGCTCAAAGTGCATGTCTGCTGACGCAGTCATCATGCGCATGCGTGCTTCACGCAATGGCGTGTCATCGCGTGCATCAAGAAAGCGGCGTACCAGCTGTACGCCAGCAGCGTACGTTTCAAACGACCCACCACCAATGCACGGACCGGGGCAACTTCCCACTTCGGCGCGCAGGCATCCGGGTGTGCGGGAGCGGTTGGAGCGACGCGTTGGCGTCTGATCGGCGAACCACAGCGTGCGGGGTGATTGCACAGCTTGTGCATCATCGATCGCACAATCACGCACACCCGTAAGTTCGGCCAATGTGTGCACCGCGTCACGCAGATCGTGCACGCGACGGAACGGTCCCCACAACCCCTCCGCCTGCGCGTCATCGGTACGACGCACGACGCGCAGCCCCGGCGCTGGACCGCGTGTCAGGGCCACATAGGCGCGCGGCCATTCGTCGCTCACCATGGCGCTGTTGAAGTGCGGACGCAGCTGTTTAATAAGCCGCAGTTCGTCGAGCAGCGCGCCAAACTCGTTCGGCGCGTACGACCACTCCACAGCAAATGCGTGCCGGAGAATGCGCGCCGACTTGTTGCGTCGTCCTTTGGCGCGGAAGTACGAGAGCAGTCGCGTGCGCAACGCGCGTGATTTGCCGACGTAGATCACGCGTCCGCCTTCGGCGAGCATGCGATATGTACCGGGGCGGTTCTCGCACGACGCTTTGATGTGGGTAAGCAATGCCATCCGCTGCGCTTTCGTTGCGCGTCCGGAGTTCCGGACTACAAGCGCGGGCTCAGCGGTGTTCGGCGCGGGTGTTGCGGCGGGCCGTGAATGTGGCATTGCGCGAATGATAATCATGGCCAACCGCGCACATCAGCCACGGTCCGCAACTACCCGATTACCGGGACGAGGCCGCCGACCACGTGGTATCCCACTCCAACCCATCACGGAACGACTGCGCCTGACGGCGAATCTGCACCAGTTCCGGCTCCGCGATACGGTCGAGATTGCGAATCATCATGGCCATGCGCGGATGATTGGCAAAGCGCTCACGGTGGCGAGCGAGAAAGTCCCAGTACAGCGTGGTGAACGGACAGGCCGTGTCACCGGTGCGTTGCTTGGGATCGTAGGTGCACTGTGCGCAATGATTGCCCATGCGCTGGATGTACGCGCCGGTGCTGACGTACGGCTTTGACGCAATCGAACCGCCGTCACCAAACGTGCCCATTCCCGCCACATTCGGCAGCTCCACCCACTCGTAGGCATCGGTAAAGCCAGCCCAATACCAACGCGAGAGTGCCTCGGGCTTCACCCCCAGCAGCGTGGCAAAATTACTCTGCACCATGAGCCGGTTGATGTGATGCGTGCGTCCGTGATCCCGCACATGCCGGATGGAATCTGCAAGACAGCGCAGCTCGCACGGTGTGCCCGTTTCATCACTCCCTCCGTACGCTTCACCATCGGGGGCCCAGAACCAGCGCGGCAGTTCGTGTTCCGTGTCGAGCGCATTGGCGGTGCGCAGTCCCGGCATCAGTTGCCAGTACATGCCGCGCATGAACTCCCGCCATCCAAGAATCTGACGGATGAAGCCTTCAACACTGGCAATGGGAACGTGCCCTTCGCGATACGCGCGTTCAGCACGCTGCACCACTTCGAGCGGATGCAGCAGACCAACGTTGATAATTGATGACAACGCCGAGTGCAGCAGTTCGTGTTCGCCATCAACCAACGCGTCTTCATAGGGTCCGAACTCACCCAGACGCTCCGTCACAAAACGTTCCAGCCACGCTTTGGCATCACGACGGGTCACGGGCAAACCGAACGAATCTACACTGCCCCAGCGACCGCTCCACGACGCAACCCGCTGCATCTGTTCCCGTGTGATATCGTCGGGCTCAACATGAAACGGCGCCGGGACGCTCCGGCCTTTGGGCCACGCCTTCCGGTTTTCTGCATCGTAGTTCCAGCGACCACCTTCCGGATCGCCGTTCTCATCCATCAACACGTTCCACTTGCGCCGCATTTCGCGGTAAAACCACTCCATGCGATACTCTTTGCGCCCGTCTGCCCATTTTGCAAACTCCTCGCGCGTGGCAAGAAAGCCACGATCAGGACGCAGCACGAGTTCAACTTTGGTACCGGTCAGTTCGGCGGTGAGTGCTTCGAACTGCTCCTGCATATCCCACTCCCGCGGCTCGGTTGCCACGATCCGCCGAGCACCTGTCTCACGGGCCAGGGCCGCCAGTCCCTGCGCATACGATTCCGCGCGCTCCATGCGCACATTGTAGCCGGCGCGAGTGAGCGCGTCGGCGAAGTGGCGCATCGCCGAAAGGACAAGCACCAGCTTCTGCCGGTGCCATGGCAACGATGCCCCTTTTTGCACCGATTCCAGCAGCACCACGACCACGTCTTCACGCGGTTCGGCGGGGATTGGCGCAACGGAACGGGAGCATTCCCACGGCGCGACGAACGCCAAGGTGGGGCGGGTCATGACTGCGTGACGTTGAGGGACATGGCGAAAAACGAGCCGATGGTCTGACGACGTTCCCTCAACGTCAGCATGCAACTAGCGGGAAGTCCGCACGCTCATACGCGGAAGTGATCGGGGCGCCACTGGCGAATGCTCTGCTTGATGGCTTTGCCACTGGCGAACTTGCCGGCCAGCACGTCGCGCACCAACGGTTCAAGCTCAGCGTCACTGGCAAAGCGCAGCGCAATCAGCTGACGTTCTGTAAGCTCCGGAATTCGCGCTGCCAAGTCGGCCGGCAAGCGCTTCTCGAGACGCAAACGTTCTTCAAGTCGAATAATCCGGTCCTGCGCGCGCAACGGGAACAACCGCGAGAACGCGTACACACCAAACAGCGCACCGGCACCAACAAGCTCATGAAGGCTGTCCAGATCACGCGCCGAGAATGCCCGCGTGAGGCTCCACACCAGATACACGATGGTGAGTGGGCCGGTGATGTAGTGAAACCCCGGCACCATCTGCGCGTGATTGGCAAACGACTGTGGCTTGTTCATCAGGCTTCCTTGCGCAGCAGCGCCGATGCCTCAGCCGCCACATGTGCGGCGGTGATTCCGTACTCGCGGAACAGCACACTCGCCGGCGCACTGGCTCCAAAACCGTCGATTCCGACAATGGCGCCGTTGTCACCCACCCAGCGATACCACGACATGGAGTGGCCTGCTTCAACGGCAACCCGTGGTACACCGGCGGGCAGCACACGCGCACGATACGACTCGTCCTGCTGTGCGAACAGCTCGAGACTTGGCACACTCACCACACGAACGCGCGTACCGGCCGATTCGAGTGCAGACGCCGCGTTCAGCGCCACACCAACCTCGCTACCCGACGACATGATCACGACCTGCGGCTCGCCGCCATCGGTCTGTTGCAACACGTACGCACCATGACATACGCCGGTACGCGCGCGCTCGGCGATATCAAGCCACGGCAGCTTCTGCCGTGACAACACCAACGCAACCGGCCCGCCGCGATGCGCCACCGCAATCTTCCACGACTCCACCACTTCCGCTGCGTCCGCCGGTCGAAGCACCGTCAGCCCCGGAATGCAGCGCAGGCTCGTGAGATGCTCAATAGGCTGATGCGTAGGCCCGTCTTCGCCCAGTCCGATAGAGTCGTGCGTGAACACGTAAATCACGCGCTGCTTCATGAGAGCCGCCAGGCGAATCGCGGGTCGCATGTAGTCGGCGAATACCAGGAAGGTGCCACCGAACGGAATGCTGCCGCCGTGCAACGCAACGCCGTTCATGATCGCGCCCATACCATGTTCGCGAATGCCATAGTGCACGTAGCGGCCTTCGGGGTGTGCGGCACTGAACGCGACTTCACCCTTGAGTTGCGTGAGATTGGAACCGGTCAGATCTGCTGAGCCACCAAGCAGCTCCGGGAGCGCCGGCGCAAGCGCCGCCAGCACCGTCCCGCTGGCGGCACGACTGGCCACCGATCCTGTGGCCGCATCAAAGCTCGGCAGGCACTCTTCCCATCCATCGGGCAGGTCACCACGCATGCGACGCTCAAGCTCCGACGCGAGGGCTGCGTTGGCGTCGCGGTATGCATGCCAGCGCTGCAGCCATTCCACGCGTGTGTTTGCACGTTCCGCAACAGCGTCACGCCAATGCGCCGCTGCCTCGGAGGGAACGTGAAACGGTTCGCGGCTGGGCCACGCGTAGGCCGTCTTGGTGAGTTCAATTTCCGCCGCACCAAGCGGTTCGCCGTGTGCCTTGGCCGTGTCGGCGCGGTTTGGTGAGCCGAAGCCGATGATCGTGCGCGTGACAACAAGAGTGGGTCGCTCGGTGTCAGCCTTGGCCTCGGCGATCACGCGATCAATCGCCGCCTGATCGTTTACATCGTCAAGGTGCAGCACCTGCCATCCGTACGCAGAAAAGCGACCTGTGACATCGTCACTGCAGGTGAGATCGGTGCGACCGTCAATCGTGATGCGGTTGTCGTCAAAAAAGCCAATCAACTTGCCGAGCTTGAAGTGGCCGGCGAAAGAGGCCGCCTCGTGCGAGATGCCTTCCATGAGGCAACCGTCGCCGGCAATGAAATACGTGTAGTGATTAATGACATCGTGATGATCACGATTGAAACGCGCCGCAAGGTGCTTTTCGGCCAGCGCAAATCCTACGGCGTTGGCAAAGCCCTGACCCAACGGACCGGTGGTGGTCTCCACACCTTCCGTGTGCCCGAACTCCGGGTGTCCGGGTGTCTTCGATTCCCACTGGCGAAAGTTTCTGATGTCATCCAGCGAAAGGTCGTAGCCGGAGAGGTGCAGCGATGCGTAGAGCAGCATTGACGCGTGACCGACAGAGAGCACGAAGCGATCGCGATCAATCCAGTCGGCGTTGCCTGGGTCATGGCGCAGGTGACGCGTGTAGAGCGCGTACGCGAGCGGCGCCAGCGCCATGGGCGTGCCGGGGTGCCCGGATTCCGCCTGCTGCACGGCGTCCATGGCAAGTGTGCGTACGGTATCGATGGCCAGCCGCGACGTGGCGTCGGGCGTGGAAGATGCAGAAACTGACACGGATTACTCCGGTGGAGTCGAAGACAAAAAAATGGGCTGTAGCGCAACCCCCATCGGGTCATGCTCAGCCCATAAACTTAGCCCAAACGCCTCGCTCGGGGGACCGAGGGCGCAGATGCGTGTGGTACTCACGCACCTGGGGGTGAGCGTGTTCAGGCGCTCAGGTACAGTTCGCGTGTGAGGCGCAGATGGTGATCCATATGACCGGCAATCATCCATGCGAGGGCTCGTGCCGACACGTCCCGCCCGCTGGCCACTGTTCGGCGGGCGAGCGCGTTCTGATCAAGTGGGGAGAGCAGCGCCATCGTGGATGCGCGCACGGCTCCGAACTCGATGATCACGCTGGCCAGCGTGCGCTCGTTGGCGCCGGAAAACGGTACCCACTCGTCCTGCTCATAGCCGGGCAGCGGTGTGCGATCGCCACGCGCCGCACGCAACAGTCGATACGCGAACACCCGCTCGGAATCGATGGTGTGCACCAGCGACTCAAGCAACGTCCATTTACCGGCGGCGTAGGAGTGCGTGGCGACATCAGGCGTCACGCCGTCGAGCAGCGCAGCCAGATCAGCCGGCTGCCGCGCCAGCAAAGCGGTGAGATCGGCCAACCCGTGGCGCGCGATCGCCTGTTCGGCGGCGTCAATGTACGTGAGCGCGTACGTGGGATGTTCATCGGAAGCAGGGCGCGGAATATGCATAGCCCCAATCTATGCCACCGCCACGCGCTCCGCCCTGCCCACATGCTGCACGTGCACAGCTATTCAGCCGACGCGCCACCCAAACGCTCAATCACGGCGGCCAGACAGACGTCGGCCGCTTCAGCCGAGGGGGTGCTGCCCTGGGCCAGCGTTGGTGTACCGCCCCCACGTCCACCTGCCGCGGCCAATACCTCGCGAAGCAGCGCGGCACAATCAATGCCTGAATCACTGCTGGACGCAAGCAAGATCGCCGGCGGTGTGACGGCGGCAACCGCGTACACGGCCCGACTGCCGCTCACAAACTGCTGCGCAAAGGCCTGACGCGATTTCACCGGGAGGTCGGTCAGTCGGTCTACATGCAGTCGCAAGTCCCTGCTGTTGGCCGGCGTCGCCGAGAGCAGCGCCTGCGCCTCGTAACGGTCCAACTGAGCGCGCAATGCGGTGCAGGTCTTTTCGCTGGTGAGCAGCGCATCACGCTGCGCCTGAACAAGTCCCGGCAAATCATCGGCCGTTGCCGACAACGCGGCCGCTGCCTCGGTGAGCAGCGTTGCGTCAATGCGCGCCCGCCGGACGGCGCGCATACCACAGCGAAACTGTACGCGCACTGTATCACGAACCTTTTCCGTGCCACGCAGCAGCACCGGTCCGATCATGCCAGTGCTGGTCACATGCGTCCCGCCGCAGGCGTTGCGATCAATGCCTTCAATGGTCACAATGCGCAGCGCACCCTGACGGGTTGATGGCTTGCGCAATCCCTGCGCCGACGCCGCGTCTTCGTAGGAGACGGTCACAGGCAAGTCGTCGGTCACCAGCTCGTTCACCATCTGCTCAGCCTCGCTCAGGGCACTCGCTGATACGGCGTTGCTGCGCAGATCAAGCGTGCACCATTCGCGGCCGATGTGTATGCTCACCGTGGGCCAGCCAAACCGATCTTCCAGAATGGCCGACAGCAAATGCTGGCCGCTGTGCTGCTGCGTGTGGTCGCGCCGCCGGGCACCATCGACGACGCCGCGCACACGGTCGGCACTGGTGGGCAGCGCAGCTGCGAGGTGGTGCACCACGTCGTTACCATCTTCCGTAACGTCAATCACCTCGATGTCGTGCAGCGTGCCAATGTCGTGCGGCTGACCGCCCGATGTCGGGTAGAACGCCGTCTGATCAAGTACCACTGCTGTGCGCTCGTCGTTACAACGCAGCACGCCCGCTTCAAAGCGGAGAAGCGCCGGATGGTCGAAATACAGTCGCTGTGTTGCTGTATGATGCATGCGTGGTGGTCGCTTGACGTTGGAACGGACGGAGAGGAGTTTGCGGCAGGTGCGCAGCTGACAACGGAGAAATATCGTCGCGCATCAAACCGACCGATCGCATTCCCCACAACTACGCCATGCCCCGTTCTCTGTACTCTGCACCGCGCGCTGCGGCCTTCGCTACTGCATCGCTGCTGTTCATGGCGTGTTCCACCTTTCCGCTCGGGCGCACCGCGACGGTGCCACCACCCGAGGTGGCACCAACACCTCAGGTACCGGCCTGGGAAGCGCCACCATCAGCACCTGTGGCCGCCAGCAACGAGTCGGGGACCGACCGGTTACTGCGCCTGGCCCACGTCTGGAACGCAGTGCGCTGGTTTCATCCGCAGGTGGTGGAGACAGTCGGTGCCTGGGATACGGCCTATCTCAAGCACGTAGACCGTACACGCAGTGCCAACAACGATGCAGCGTTCGCGCAAGCCGTGCAGGCTTTGCTGGCTGAACTTGGCGATCCTTCCACGCGCGTGATCGGAGACACCGTTGTTGAAACGTCGCGACGCGCCAGCGAATCCGTGCGAGTGATCACATCGGACAGTCTGCTGATTGTCCGCCCGGTTTATGTCATGCCAAACCCGGCGCTCACCGGGCTGCGGGCGGCCATGCAAGGCGATCTGCTCCCGCGCGCTCCGCGCACTGCGGCGGTACTTGATCTGCGCTCCGTGAGCGGCACCGAAGCAGGCGTGGCCTGGTCGCCACGCGGGTTGAGCGAATACGAGTTGCCACTTCCTGCCGGCACGATCAGCGCTCCCGCGCGCCGCCGGTTGCGCCGCTCCTTACCCAACGCACCGCTGTTTGCATCAGGCACCGTGGCGGTTGCCACGGGATCGGACTGCTGCACCGAATGGACGCTGACTTCGGGTGCACGATACCGCGCGGCGCAGGTTATCACACGCGCTGATGCGGCGTCGCCGTTGGCCGATACAGCACTGGCACGCGCTGTTGCACGCACACGCGACGGCTATACGCCGCCGAGTGTGGTGGTGATTGTTGACGACAATACCACGGTTCCGTCGGCGCTGTTCACGCTGCACGCTCAGGGCGAAGCGGTTTTTGTCTCATCGGGCACAGGCGTATTGCCGACCGACGCTGCTACGGTGGCCATTCCGCTTGCCGGGGGGTTTCACGCACGCGTGCGTGTGGAAGAACTGTTGCTGCCCAACGGGAGTGCGGTTCCGGCACGTGCCGACACTGTGTTTGCGTCATCAACCGGTAATGTGTCACTGCGCCCCGACACGTCCGACGCGGTGGTGCAACTCGCGTTGAGCATCGCGCGCGGCCACACCCGTGTTGCACCTGCGGTGACCGCACCTCGGCTGGCGGCGCTGGAGCCACGCACTGATATCGCACGAACGGTGAACGCATATCCATCGCACCCCGAACGGTTGCTTGCGGCCACGCAGCTGTGGGGTGCTGTACGCGCGTTCAATCCGTATCTCCCCATGTCCAATGAATCGTGGGATGACGTTTTCACACGCACACTTACGGGCATGGAGACCGCGGACGACGCGCGAGCTTACGCAGCAGCGCTCTACCGATTTACGGCAGCACTTGATGCGTCGCAGGTTCGCGTAGCCGGACCACAACATCCCGAGTTCGGTGCGCAGGCAGGCTACGTACCGATGCGTCTGCAACTGGTAGAACGTCGGGTCCTGATTTCGCAGATTGATGATACCGCCGCAGCGCGCAGCGGTTTTGCCGTTGGTGATGAAATTGTCGCAGTCGGAGGCGAGCCCATCGACAAGCGTTTTGGTCGCCTTCAGGAGTTTGTGTCGGCGTCCAACGAATGGTCGCGCAATGAGCTGTTGGCACTCTGGTTGGAGCAGGGACCGGCGCGCCAGAGAGCGACGTATCGCATGCGTTCAACTGCCGGTACGATACGCGAAGCCGAGTTCGCGTACCGGGAAGCCAGCGGCATGTCGCGCGTGCCACCGTATGCGCAACGGCGTATTGATTCGCTGTCGGGCGGTGTGATGCACATTCGGCTTGGTTCCGCGATTCGCAACGTGCGCGGCGTCGGGGCCACGGTTGAACCGCTGCCCGCTACGATTGCGCAAGCGCAAGGTTTAATCATCGACGCGCGGGGAACAGCCGACAATACGTCGGTGTCGTGGTTGTCCGGCTCTCTGCTTGACGGAGATTCGGTCGCGTACGCGCGCGAAGATCAAAGTGTACTCACCGCGCCGGCTACAGCTGCCTTGCGTACTCCTGAAGTAGATCCGGCCCGCGAATACACCCGACGTGAGCTTTCCTCGCCCGGCAGTCGTGAACCGAAGTTCTCTGGTCCCGTGGCGGTACTGATCGATGCGACAACTTCCGGCGACGGGGAACTGCTTGCTCTGCGCATTGTTGCCGGCGGACCACGGCGCATACTCGTTGGTACGACCACAGCCGGTGCGGTGGGACGTTTTGCTCCAACTCTTCTTCCGGGTGATTTCCGCGTGGGCTTTCCCGTGAGCGAAGTACGACATCCCGACGGCCGATTCATTCAGCGACTCGGGTTGGAGCCGACGGTGTCGGTGCAGCCCACGGTGGCCGGTGTGCGCGCCGGGCGTGATGAGCCGCTGGAGGCAGCGCAGCGATGGATCACTCAGCAGCTCACACCGCCGGCACCGCTCAGGCGTCGGTGACGTCGCTCCCGGTTGATGAAGTCCTGCCGGCGCTGCACGAAGCGCTGGCCACGCGAACGGTCGCTGTGCTTGAGGCACCGCCGGGCGCGGGCAAGACAACCCGCGTGCCACTGAGTCTGTTGGGACAGCCCTGGCTGGGTGACACACGAGTGGTGATGCTCGAACCGCGCCGCCTGGCAGCACGCGGTGCCGCACATTTCATGTCACGTACACTTGGCGAATCCACAGGTCAGACCGTGGGCTATCGTGTGCGCGGCGATTCACGCATCAGCGCCCGTACACGCATTGAAGTGATCACCGAAGGTGTGCTCACGCGCATGCTGGCACGTGATCCCACGCTCGATGGTATTGGCGCGGTCATCTTTGACGAGTTTCACGAGCGGTCGCTGTCGGCAGACCTCGGATTGGCGCTCACGTTGCATACACGCGACGTGTTGCGCGATGACTTGCGGTTGGTGGTGATGTCCGCCACGCTCGATGGCAATGCAGTGGCGGAGCTGCTGCGTGATGAGCACGGCGCTGCACCGGTCATTCGCAGCCAGGGCCGCATGTTTCCTGTTGCCACTCACTACCGCGGCGCACGTGCTCAGGAAGCACTCGAAGTACACACATCGCGGGTTGTGCGTGAAGCACTGAGTGCACACCAGGGTGACGTGCTGGTTTTTCTGCCTGGTGCCCGTGAAATACGACGTACCGCATCACTGCTCAACGCGGCAGATTTGCGTGTGCCCGCGGCAACTGCCAATGCAGGAGTCGCGTCGCCCCGCGATGTCCGGGTGGTGGTGCACGAGCTCTTCGGCATGATGTCGCTCGGCGCACAGGACGCAGCGATTGCACCTGCACCCGACGGCGAACGCAAAGTGGTGCTGGCCACCTCCATCGCCGAAACCAGCCTCACGATTGAAGGCGTGCGCGTGGTGGTAGATGCCGGTCGGTCACGACTGCCCCGGTATGATGCACGGGTGGGACTGTCCCGACTCACCACAGTGAGGGTAAGTCGCGCCTCGGCCGATCAACGGCGCGGTCGCGCCGGTCGTGTTGCTGAGGGAACCTGTTACCGCTTGTGGGATGCACACGAAGACGCCATGCTGCCGCCGGCTACACGCGCAGAAATTCTGGACGCCGACCTGACGCCGCTGGCGTTGGAGTTGGCGGAGTCGGGGGTGCACGACGCGGCGTCGCTGCGCTGGCTCGACGAGCCGTCGCCGGCGCTGCTTCAGCAATCCCGCGCGCTGCTCGCACTCCTGGGTGCGCTTGATAACAACGCACGCATCACGGAGCACGGTCGTGAGATGGCGCAGCTGCCGGTGCACCCACGGTTGGCGCACATGTTGCTGCAGGCGCAATCGCGTGGACTCGCTGCGCTTGGGGCAACCCTTGCCGCGTGTCTGGAAGAGCGGGATTTTTTGCGTGGTGCGCGTGCATCGGCGCCGTCCGACCTGCTGCTGCGGGTAGAGTTGGTTCAAGGCGTCAGCGCCAACGTGTTGGCCCACGCACTCAACGGCGCGTCGGTAGACCGCGACGGATTGCAGCGTGTGCGTGAGCTGGCACGAGATCTTGCGCGTGATGTGGCGCG
>JAABRT010000035.1 GCA_011390805.1 Gemmatimonas sp.
ATCAGGGCACACTCTCCGTGAGGGGCTCGTAGGGTTCCATATGAATCAGGACATCGGCCACGGCAGGAATCGCCTGGCGAATCGCGGTCTTCACGCAGCCCCCTACAATGTGCGCGTCGTGCAGCGTGAGTGCGGCATCGGCCTGTACGTGCAGATCAACAAACAGGGTAGCACCAACGCGTCGTACCTTGAGCTTTTCCAGATCACGGACCTCGCCCACCGAGCGCGCGGCGTGAAGAATGCGCTCGCGCAGATCGGCCTCGGGCGCCTTGTCCATTAGGTCGTGAACGGCCGGCCGCAGCATGATAAAGGCGTTTACCGCGATCACGAGCGCTGCGACCACGGCGGCCCACTCGTCGGCCTGCTCCCATCCGGGACCGCCGAGCAATGCCACCGAAATGCCAACGATGGCGGCTCCGCTGGTGATCGCGTCACTCAAGTGGTGCCAGGCGTCGGCTTGCACCGCCGGCGAACCGCTTTCGCGGCCGGCGGCGTGCTGGGCACGGAAGAGCCACTGTTTCACCGCCACCACGCCCACCAGCACCAGCAGCGTAAAGGGCGCCGGCGCGCCATGCGGCGTGCGCATCGCGTCCAGCGCTTCCCAGGCAATGCCGAAGGCCGCACCCAGCAGCATCAGCGCCACCGCTGCGGCGGCAATCGGTTCAGCCCGTCCGTACCCGAACGGATAGTCATCATCGGCGTCGCGGGCCGCCAGTCGCAGTCCGCCCAGCACGACGAGCGATGCCACGACATCGGCCGCGCTCTCGATGGCGTCGGCCACCAGGGCGTAGGAGTTGCCCGCCACACCAGCCAGCAGCTTGATCACCGCCAGGGCGGCATTGCTCAGCAGCCCGAACTGCGCCGTCCGCCAGCCGCGGGATCGGGCGTGAGCGCTCGCGGCTGGTGTCATGACCCGTGGGGCTGTTGTTTCAGCACGACGGATCGATCGTCAAGAAGTCGGTCATCATGTCCACCAGAGAAACCGGATGGCTCGCGCTGTGACAGCACTCAGGGCGCGCTTTCCGGCGATTATGTTTAAGTTCGTGACCTGTCAAAGGTTGCCCTCTGGGATTTGATGCGTAAGTTGATGCGTGGCAACCGCGCGGGCGTTATGCGACGGGATCCATTCGGGATCTCTTCAGCGCCAGGTCAGCGGATGCTTGCGCGCCGGGCAAAATCTGGTCTTGGACGTGTTGTCATCTGCAGGCTTATTAGGCGGTTCGTTCCGTCGGTTCGTTACACTCAAGGGAGGAATATGCGTACTACTGCTATGTTCGCGCTGGGCACTGTGATTGCCCTCGGTCTGCCCGCTTCGCTCGAAGCGCAGCGGCAGGGCGCGGTGGAAATCGGCGGCTTCGGTCGATTCACGACGTTTGGTGAATCGCAGCAGCTTGACCCCGCCTTCGGTGGTGGTGGTCGTGCCGGTATCTATATCCTGCGTAACCTGTTGCTTGAAGCGGAGCTCTCGTACGCTGATGCAGACGTAAACCGTCCGCCCACCGGCGTGGCTGCTTACGACTCGCTCAACGTCGTTTCGCACGCGCTGTGGAACTACCGTCTTACGTACAACGCACCGATCAGCGACAAGGTCAAGCTGCTCATCGGTGGCGGCTATGCGTACGACGCCTACGGCCGTCAGCGTCAGGTTGCTCCTCGTGGCGGTGGCCCCTCGGGCCTCGTCGGTTTGCGCTTCGCGCTCAACGACATGTTCTCCTTCCGCCTGGAAGGCACGGGCCACTACGTCGGTGAAGACAACGAAACGTTGCCCACGCCGCGTGAAAGCCACTTCAACCTTGGCGCACAGGCCGGTCTGAGCATTTCGCTCTTCACCAGCGCGCGTGAGCCGCAGTACATCACCGACACGCTGCGCATTGTGCAGCGCGACACGGTGTTCACCACGCGTCTCGACACCGTGCGTGTTGACGTGCCGGGCCGTCCGATCGTAATCGGCGCCGTACAGTTCGCGTTCAATCAGGACGCCATCACGCCGGAAGCCGCCACGATCCTCGACCAGATTGCTGCGTCGTTGCTCGAGTCGGTCAACATGACGCGCACGATCAACGTCACGGGTAACACCGACGCGATCGGCAGCGAGTCGTACAACACGACGCTCGGTCAGCAGCGTGCCGACCAGGTGCGTGACTATCTCGTGTCAAAGGGTGTCGCGGCATCGCGCATCACCAGCACCAGCGCTGGCGAAGGCAACCCGCTTGCTCCGAACAACACGGACAACGGTCGCGCCACCAACCGTCGCGTACTGATCAGCCTGTCCAACTGAGTCCAGCGGGCGTGATGCACGCCCGTGGCCAGTGCGACATCATACGGCGCCGTTCCTTCGGGAGCGGCGCCGTATTTTTCACTCCGACTGCGCATGGAAAGTCGACAACCAGCTCCCTCTGATGAGTTCGCTCCCGCGAGCGAAGTAACGTTCTCGCATTGGCTCCAGTATCTGGCCATACGTGGCATCGTGTCCGTGCTGCGCCTTATCGGATGGCGGGCCGCCAGTCAGGTTGGCGCGCTGCTCGGCAGGCTGGCGTACAGTCCCGTGGGAATCCGACGTCGCGTGGTACAACGACACATCGCGGCCGCCTTTCCCGACTACACGCCGGCACAAGTTGAGCGCACGGCGATCGCGGCCTACGAGAGCCTCGGACGCACCTCGATTGAGACCGCAGTGCTCGCAGGCACGTCACCGGAGCGCATTACGCAGCTGATCTCCGAAACGCATAACTGGGAGCTCTTTGAGCAGGCTCGCGCACAGGGCAAGGGCGTAATCCTGGCCACCGGACATCTGGGGAACTGGGAGCTCGGTGGTGCCTATTTTGCCGCGCGCGGTGTGCCCGTGGCGGCGATCACCCGGCGCATGCAGAACCCCCTCTTCGATCGCTATTTGCGCGGCACGCGTGCATCGCTCGGTGTTGAGGTTATCCACGATGCCGTTGCCGTTCGCCGGGTGCCGAGGGCACTGGGCGAGCAGAAGATGATCGCGTTCCTTTGCGATCAGGATGGCATTGGCCTCGCCTCTACCTTCGTGCCGTTTTTTGGACGGCCTGCGCGTACGCCGCGCGGCCCCGGTGTGTTTGCACTGCGACTTGGTGTGCCGGTGCTGTTTGCCTGTTGCGTGCGGAAGCCCGATGGTACATACAGGATTGCATTTGAAAATGTCCCGGTGACCAATACAGGGCATCGTGAACATGACGTTGATGAGATTGTCGCAGGCTTCACGCGCCAACTTGAGGCTGCAGTGCGTGAAACGCCGGGACAATATTTCTGGCACCATCGGCGCTGGAAACGCCAGCCGCCCGACACCCCCGTTCACTTGCGCGAGCCATAAGCGTGTCAGCACGTCGTCGTTCCCGCGTTGGTTCAGCCTTCAGCGTACTGCTGAAGTTCGTGGTGCTGCTGGCCGTCGCTCCGCTGCCGGCCACACTGTTTCTTCGTTTTGTGCAACCGCCCACCACCGCCATGATGCTCACACGCACGTGGCAGCGTTGGCGTGCTGAGCAAACGCCGGTGTATCCGCGCCGTGACGTCGTATCGCGTGAAGAGGTAGCGCCCATTCTGCGCCGCGCCGTGCTCGCCGCCGAAGACGACCGGTTTTATCTGCACAACGGATTCGACTTTACGGAGATCGACAAAGCCATTGCCCGCAGCAAATCGGGCGGCCCGATGCGCGGCGCGTCCACGATCTCACAACAGGTCGTAAAGAATATTTTCCTGTGGGAAGGTCGGTCGTGGATCCGCAAAGGACTGGAAGCCTACATCACCCTCTGGCTGGAAGTGGTGGTGCCCAAGGAGCGCATCCTCGACCTCTATGTGAACCTCGCCGAGTGGGGCGACGGCGTATTCGGCATTGAAGCGGCGGCACAGCATCACTTTGGCAAACCGGCAGCCGCGCTGAACGCCGATGAATCCGCGCGTTTGGCATCAGTGCTGCCGGCGCCCACTCGGCGGTCGCCAAAAGGCAGCGCAGCAGCCTCGCGTGCGGCTGGAATCCGACAGCGCATGGTGTACCCTTCACCGCGACCTGAACCGCTGCCGTAACCCGATTGAAACCTGAAGTTTGCGTGAATGGGCTCCTTTTGGCGCCCGTCGGTGTTTCGTTTCTTCATATGCTATCAGCCACACTTACTTATCGCGTCAGACTGCAGCTCGCGGTCACGCTTGCTTTTGCAGTTCTCACCGCCTGTCAGGGCGAGTCAGTGGACGCGCTGTCATCAGACAGCACTGTCACGGCCACCGCGTCGGAAACCTCCCCACGTTTTGTCTCAATCACTGCCGGTCGTCAGTTCAGCTGTGCCATTGATGACAAGGCGCAGGCCTGGTGTTGGGGCTCTAATCGCTTCGGACAGCTCGGACTCGGCGATACACTTGATCGATTCGTACCCACGGCGTTGCAGCACTCCGAGCCTTTTGTGCGGGTCATCGCCGGCGATTCACACAGCTGTGCCGTAGACTCGCTGGCCGCGCTGCATTGCTGGGGAGACAATCGCGACTTTGCACTCGGCGATACCGCAACGCGTGTCCGTGCGCGTCCCGGAACCGTTGCTGTGAGTCGCGTACAGCAAGTGGCGTTGGGTGCGTTGTTCACGTGTGTCACCGATCCAGCTGATCGCCCGTTCTGCTGGGGCAGTGATCTGCACGGCGAGAATGCCGACGGTGACGTTGATCCCGGTCCGCACGCCTCGCCTCGCGCGATTGTGGGCGGACACCGCTTCACAACCTTGGTGGCCGGTCGCGGTCACGCCTGCGGCCTGACGGAGTCAGGAGCGGCGTGGTGTTGGGGAGACGGTGGCGCACTGGGCGACGGTGGCGTGACGGACCGTCGCGAACCGGTGGAGGTGGTTGGTGGACATGTATTCACCGACATCACGGCGGGCGAGAGCGTCACCTGCGCACTCAAGTCCGATGGCAGTGCGTGGTGCTGGGGCATTGCCTTTGAAGGACAGCTCGGCCAAGGCTCGGTGCCCAGCCCGAACCGCTTTGTGCCGGTGCCCGTGACGGGTGGCGTTCAGTTTAAGGCGCTGGCCGCCGGACACCATCGTGTATGCGGACTCGATGTGGAAGGCGCCGCCTGGTGCTGGGGCTCCAACTATAACGGGGGTCTCGGTGACAACAGCAGCGTGTCGCAGCCGGCTCCGGTGCGCGTAGCTGGGGATAACCGCTACGTGGCGATTGCCGCCGGTGACTATCACACCTGCGCCCTTGATGCAGAGGGGGCGGCGTGGTGCTGGGGTGAGAACTCCGATGCGCGCGGCGGAGGTGCGCTGGGTGACGGCACTGTGCGCAGCCGACCGTCCCCCACCCGCGTGGCATCACCGCTGGCTGTGGTGCGCTGACTCAGGTTCCGATCACGAGCCCGCCGTCTACCGCAAGCACGGCACCGTTAATAAAGCGCGCGGCATCCGAGACCAGAAAACAGTAGGCACTCGCCACATCTTCGGGCGTGCCGAGTGCACCCATCGGTGTGTGAGCGGCCATCTGTTCAAGTACGGCCGCTGGCATGGCGGCTGTCATGTCGGTGGATATGAACCCCGGTGCAATGGCGTTCACTCGAATGTTGCGTCGGCCAAGTTCACGCGCCCACACCTGCGTCATGCCAATAACCCCCGCTTTGGACGCCACATAGTTGGTCTGACCGAAGTTTCCGGTGCGTGCCACGACCGATGTTGCATTCACCACCGCTCCGCCGCCCCGGGTAAGCATGTACGGCACCACAACCTGCGTGCATGTGAATACACCCTTGAGATTGACGTCAATGACGGTGTCAAAATCAGACTCCGACATGCCACCGGTGACGGCGCCGTCTTTCACCCGCACCAGCTGCGCATCGCGGGTAATGCCGGCGTTGTTTATGAGGATATCGATTCCGCCGAACATGGCAGCGCTTTCGGCGGCAGCGCTTTCCACACTCGAACGATCAGTGACATTCATCGCGATCGCGTGTACCGCGCGCTGCTCACGTCGCAGCGATTCAACCAGCTCCGAGGCCGCGTCAGCACTTCGGTCCCAGATCACCACAGAGGCGCCGCTGCGCGCCAGCTGCGCGACGGTGGCCCGACCAATGCCATTGGCGCCGCCTGTGACTACGGCTACCCGTCCTGTGAGATCGATGCGCATCTGTAAGCCTTGCGTTGAGTGTTTGGTTGTGCGTGCGTGGTGCGCTGTACGATCGCGAACCCGCGAAGGATATCTAACGGTGTGATTGCGTCCACAGGCGTGCAAGCAACCCTTCCGCGTTCATCACAAGGCAAAGTAGCTTTTGCCATGGCTCATACGCTGCATTGGAGTTTTCCCGCGACGGTGCTGCTGCTGTGCGCGAGCGGCTGCGCCCGCCCCGTCACCATTGATGCACCTCCACCAGCGGCGACCGGCGATTTTCTCCCGCCATCGATTGCACCACTGGCTGAGTCGGTTGTCGATGCGCCCATCCTCGTGAGTCTCGGCCCTACGCTGGAAGCGTTGGAACGCGCTGTACCTGTCACGTTTGGTGATTTGAACGAGCGCGTGGTTAATCCGTCCAATCGCCGCCAGAGCTTTGCGTACGAAGCAACCCGCGCACCGTTTGACGTCACACTCGACGACGGACTGCTCACGTTGGGTACCACGGTGCACTACGCGGGCAAGGGATGGCACAATGCCCGATTACTTCCCGAGGTTGGTGCGTCGTGCGGTGTGGACACCGATCAACCAAGGTTACGGGCGCGATTGCAAAGCCAGCTCGCACTCACGGAGCAATGGAGCATCAGCACGCAAACCCGTCTGGCATCGCTGCGTCCGCTCACCGATACCGACCGCGATGCCTGTCGTATTACGGTCTTTAACATTGACGTGACCGATCGCGTTGAGCGCGCGGTGCGCGGCGTACTGCAGAAACAGCTGCCACGGGTTGATGAGCGGTTGCGTTCATTCAATGTGCGGGAGCGACTGGAAGGGTGGTACAACAAGATGAACAAGCCCATACGTGTGGGCGACAGCTTGTGGTTGCTGCTGCGTCCAGGTGATGTACGCTTGGGTGGAATCAATGTGAGCGATTCGGCGGTGGAGTTTGACGTGCGGCTGTTTGCTTCACCGGTGATTGTGTCGGGCAATGAACCGGAACGCACCAACACGGTGTTGCCACCGTTGCTGCCGGCAATCTCGGAAATCGGCGACAGTGCGCGCGTATTGCTTGAGGCGAGCATTGAATACGATGTGGTCACCAGTCTGCTGCAGAAGAATCTCGTGGGAAAATCGTTTCGCAAATGGCGGCGGGTGGTTCGCATTGTGGATGTCCGGGCGGTGCCGGTGGGCGACGGACGCGTAGCGCTGGGCGTACGGTTTGACGGCGCGCTTCGCGGTGAAGGCTGGTTGGTTGGCACGCCCTCGCTTGACGTTGCGCGTGAAGAACTCACCGTGCCTGATCTCGACTACGATGTCGCGACCGGCGATGCGCTTGTGCATGGCCTGGAGTTTCTGCGCAGCGAGGCAGTGCTGGCGCAGTTGCGGGAACTGGCGGTGCTGCCGCTTGGCGACCGCCTTGACTCGTTGCGTGTGAAAGTGGAAGCGGCCATTAATCGCGATCTCACCGACGGTGTGCAACTGTCGGCACAGCTGATTGCCGGTCGGCTGCTGGACGTTGTGGCCATGCCATCATCGCTGATCGTTCGCGCGGAGGCGGCGGGCACACTCGCGTTAGGCATCGACCGGGAGATGCGGTTCTCCAAGCCGAAGTAGTTGGTCGGCGGAGCGCGGCGGTACACTGCTAAAAGCTGTGGAAAGCTACGGTACACGTAAGCGGCGAATGCCGCACACCTGCGTTGTTGGTCAGGTAACCGGTTCGGCAGGTGGCGATTCAGCGCTGGCGGTGAGGATGGCGCGAATCCGTGCAATGTGCACATCGGAATCCTGCGCACGCTCCAACGCCGAGGGCGAAAAGCCGCGACTGTTTGCATCACTCATTGTCATGAGCAGGTTGCGGCGCTCTTCAAACATGCGCAAGGCGGTCCACAGTGTTTCTTCAATATTTGCCTTTTGCTCAGCTTCGAGTACGGCGCTCGTGAAGGAGTGTCCGGTGTGGCAGCGATAGCGCAACACGTTTCCCTGCTCCACCTCCCAGAGCGGTCCGCCGCAGTCGGGGCAGTTGAATGGCACTTGCCCACCAACAGAGTTTACAGCCGCCAGATCGCTCAGTACGCGTTCGGCGATTTTCGCTTCGACCGCGATATCCTTGGGCACCGCAACATCAGACGGTTTGGCACGCAGCACCAACTGTGCGAACAGCGAACCCATCTGTTCGAGCGCGACAATGTGATCAACCTGTACGCGGCTGATCGCATTTTGCGGCATGTCCGGATAGGCGGCATCAGCCGGATCCTGCACCACACACACGCCGCCGCAGCGATGGATTGCTTCGAGCCCTGCCGTACCATCATCGAGATAACCGGTCAGCAGCACGCCAACTACCTGACTGGTGTAGGCCACCGCAGCCGAGCGGAACAACGGGTCGATTCCCGGGCGCGATCGGTTTTCACGTGCGCCTTTGGTAACGCGCATGTGGCCATCAACAACCAGCAAATGATGATCGGCGGGCGCCAGATAGATGTGTCCGCCGGAAAACGCCGCGCCATCATGTGCCACTGAACATTGCAACGCGCCGCTACGCGCAATCGAGCGCGCGAGCACCGCAGTATCGGCGTCGGCCGCCATGTGATTCACCACAAAAATGGGCGACGGAAAATCTTCCGGCAGCTGGGCGAACAGACGTTTGAATGCATCCAGTCCACCAGCTGAGGCGCCGATTACGAAAATGCGTGATGCAGTCATTCGCGATGCATTCCTGACACTGCAGTTGCACAGCAGTGTGTGGTTGTGTCATCCATGTGCGAAGTTCGCATGGCAGTATTTCATGAAAGACGTGCGATCGCGAAAAACCAGCTAGGTGAAGTATGGGTCGTGCAGCCGCACAGCGCGAACTTCGCTGGTGCAAATATCACATCAGCCTCATCTGTGTGCCGTGCACCGTATGCGATGGCTAGTGTACTTCCATGATTGCCACCAGTCGCGCCATTTCATCGAGCAGTGGTCCGCTGAAACCCGCGGTGCGGTACGCTTCGACGGCGCTTGAGTAGTACCAGATCTGCCTGTCGCGCGGCGCGTTGAATCGTTGCCAGAGCTCATCACCGATGCGCTCAAGATCAGAGACAATCGAACGCAAGTTGTCCACTTTGTCAGCTACGGTAACGCGCAGGTCCGCCGGGTCTGCCGCGCGAGCGTGTGCCAGGTACGTCTGTTTGCGTTCAAGCCACGGTGCCTTCTCTCCGCCCGCAAAGCCCGGCGGCGTGTCGCTGCTTAACTGCACGATGTTACGCACGCGCTTGCCAAACTGCGCTTCGATCTGATCGGCGGTGATTTCATCGCCGTGATCCTCAAGCGTGTCGTGCAACAGCGCTGCGACTGCTTCGTCTTCGTTGCCGCCGTGTTGTTGCACGAGTTGGCACACGCCGAACAGGTGCGCGAGTGTGGGGATTTGTGTGCCTTTGCGCGCGTCGGTGCCGTGCAGCTTCGCGGCAAGTGCGACGGCGGAGGCCAGGCGTGGGGTGAGCGGTGCGGAATCGGCCATTTCAGTTGGGTTGGGGAAATCATCGGAGTGGTGGACAATCGAATGGTAGCGTGCTGCTCTGACAGTGGGCCTCGCACGCTTTTTTCTGATTCGTCGTTCCGGCTACGAAGTGCCCTGAGGCCTTATGGCCTTAAAGCCTCGATCAGCTTCGTACGCTGAAACAGAGCGACAACGTCAGCCACGCGACATCAGGGGCAAGCATTGTCGCTCAGTGCCACTGAACGAAATTCGCGAGGCTTCATGGCCATATGGCCTCACGGCACGGTGTGGCCTTAAAGACGAATCAGAAGCATCAAGCCAATGTCGGATGTGCCCCCGCAGCTCCCTGCGCGCGCATTGCTGTGGCAAGTGATGGTGATGCTCACGCAGCGGTGATGCATCGAGCATCAGCTTGTGATTCGCGCTAACCCGGTCCACCGCTTATACTTAAAGATCGCGCTCTCGCGCTGAGTCTCTCCGGAGACCGCCTCCGGCACATTAATGCGGTCCGGCGTCCCGTCTCGCGGTCATGAACGACCGCTGCACCCCGCAGATTCCATGACTGAGCAATCCTCCAGCCAGAGACTCATCGAACGGCGGCGCTCTGCCGTCCCCAACGGCGTGGGCATGTTTAACCCGGCCACTGCGGCGCGGGCCTACGGCGCTACCATCATTGACGCCGACGGCCGCGAACTCATCGATTTTGCTGGTGGCATCGGCGTGGTCAACGCCGGACATTGTCCGCCCCCGGTTGTGAAGGCCATCCAGGCACAGGCCGAACGCTTTCTGCACGTGAGTTTCAACGTGGCCACCTACGAACCGTACGTGGCACTGTGCGAGAAGCTTAACGCGCTGCTTCCACACGGTGGGCCCACCAAAACCATGCTCTGCAGCACCGGCGCGGAAGCGGTAGAAAACGCCATCAAGATTGCGCGACAAGCGACAGGGCGGCCCGGTGTGTTGTGTTTCACCGACGCGTTTCACGGCCGCTCGCTCATGGCGATGTCACTCACGAGTAAAGTGGCGTACAAGCCGGCGTGCGGGCCCTATGCGCCGGAAGTGTACAGGTTGCCATATCCCAACATGTATCGCAGCGCTGATGGGCGCAGCGAGCAGCAGTTTGTGGCGGCAGAGCTGCACCGCCTCGACGAAGCGGTGCACAATCAGGTGGCAGGCAATCAACTGGCTGCAGTGATCATCGAAGTCGTGCAAGGTGAAGGTGGCTTTTATACCGCGCCAGCCGGCTATCTGCGGGGGCTGCGCGCCTTTTGCGACCGCTTCGGCATCATGCTCATTTTTGACGAAGTGCAGAGCGGCTTTGGCCGCACCGGCGCGTGGAGCGCGTACGAGCACTTTGACGTGATCCCCGATATCAGCACGTGGGCCAAGTCGCTCGGTAGTGGGCTCCCGATCGGCGCAGTGATGGGGAAAGCGCATGTCATGGATATGGCGGCGCCCAGCAGCATTGGCGGCACGTACATTGGCAGCCCGGTCTGCTGCGCGGCCGCGCTCGCCACGCTCGAGTACATGGAGCAGATCGATATCAACGCACTTGGTCGGCACGTGGGCGAAGTCATTCGTGAGCGGTTCCTGTCCTGGCAGCGGCAGTACCCACAGATCGGCGATGTTCGCGGCCTGGGCGCCATGATGGCACTGGAGTTCGTGCACGACGGTGATCCCAATCGCCCTGATGCAAATCTCTGTCACGAGCTCATGCTCGGCTGCGCCAAACTCGGCCTGATCGTTATCCCGGCCGGCACTCACAAAAACATTCTGCGCGTGCTCTGTCCGCTCGTGATCGAGGACGCACTGTTGCATCGTGGGCTCGACATCATCGAGTCTGAACTGGCGCGCCTGTGCGCGCGTCCCGAGCCCCAGCTCGTCACGCACTGACTGCGTTATCTGGCGGTGTCGCGAATCGCGCGGTACGGCCACCACGCAGCATTCCCGAAACCCAAGGCAGGACATGCAGCCCTTTTCCATTGCCGGTGTGCAGATGCGCGTGAGCGCGGCTGCGCCAAACGTGGCCGCCATGCTGCTCAAGCTCGACATCCTGATGAACATCTATCCATGGGTGGATATGGTGGTCTTCAGTGAGCTGTGCGCATATGGACCACTCACGTACCACGCGCAGCCGGTGCCCGGTGAGTTTGAGCAGCAGATGTGTGCTGCCGCAGCCAAGCACGGCGTGTGGTTGCTGCCGGGCAGCGTGTTCGAGCGTCGGGACGGCCTGATTTTCAATACCGCGAGCGTCATCAATCCGTCGGGCACAGTGGTGACGCGCTATCGCAAGATGTTTCCGTTCTACCCGTATGAAGTTGGTGTCACCCCCGGTTCGGAATACTGCGTGTTTCCTGTACCCGGTGTCGGCACGTTCGGGGTGAGCATCTGCTACGACATGTGGTTTCCCGAAACCTCACGCACGCTCGCAGTCATGGGGGCAGAGGTCATCCTGCACCCCACGCTCACGGGCACGATTGACCGTGACATTGAGCTCAGCATTGCCCAGGCCACTGCGGCCACTAACCAGTGCTTTTTCTTTGATGTAAACGGCCTCGATAGCGGCGGAAGCGGAAGAAGCATCGTGTGCGGCCCCGACGGACGCGTGCTGTACCAGGCCCAGCACAACGAAGAGTTCTTCCCGATCGAGATCGACATTGAGCGCGTGCGCCGCAGTCGTGAGTTGGGCGTGCTGCGCCTGGGACAGCCACTCAAAAGCTTCCGCGATCACGCTTCGGCCTTCTCGATTTACCAGCCGGGACTTCGTCACCCATACCTCGACAGCCTCGGACCGCTCATCAAGCCCAGCCGTCTGCAGGAACTCACAGAGCTCCAGATCAGGGAGCAGGCTGGCCACGCGTTTACGGGTCCGGCGTCGCCAGAGCTTCCCACTGACTTCGATCCATCAATCGGTCAGCCACTTGGGTAATCGCATTCTCCCTCACACTAACTCGGAGCGCCCATGAACTTTGTCAACTGGTTTGAAATACCTGTGTATGACATCCGCCGTGCTGCCGCATTCTACGGTGCGATTTACGGATTTCCGATGGAGATCTCGCAAAACGGCGACTACACCATGGCCTTGTTTCCAGCCGGCGCCGGTATTGGTGGCGCGCTGGTCGCGGGTCCGGGTTGCACCCCCAGCGATGTGGGCGTGCTCGTGTACCTCAACGCGGGCACTGACTTCGATGCCATCCTGGCCCGTATCGACATGTCAGGTGGTCGGGTCGTGATGCCCCGCACGTTTATCAGTGAGCAGTCAGGCAGTTTCGCCGTGTTTATTGACAGTGAGGGCAACAGGCTGGCTCTGCACGAAGCACCGGCACCGGTGTTTGTCAACGAACCAACAGCCGCCCCCGCCCAGCTGGAAAGTGTGCCGGCCACCGCAACGGGGACCAGTCCGGTTTCCAGAAGCGAGTCACAACGGGTGAAGAAACGTTCAGCCAACAAACGCCGCTGAAATCCCTCAACCCCGCCTTTATGACCGCGTCTACAGACAGTACCCATCGTCAGCATTTCAGCGCCGCACGCCTTCGCTCGTATCAGTGGAGTCAGCTGCGATGGCACGTCACCGCGCTCGATGAAGGGAGCGCACCAACGGCTGAAGTCGCGGAGCTACTCGAGAACCTGCTGGCGATTGAGCAGTATTGGGCGTACCCGGGCCGCGACTCGGTGGCCGCGCTGCAGACGCTTTTCAACGGCGGCAAGTTCCACGCGCTGCACCAGTCGGTAGACCGCATTGTACGCGATCTCGCAACCGGAAGCTCCCGTGGCGACCTCGTGGTGCACGATGAAGGAGCGGGTGGCCTTGCTGAGGAGCCGTTGATCTCGCCGAACGGGCGGCAAAACCACTTTGAACTGCTCGTGGTTGGCGAGATGGATCGCGAAGAAGAACTTGCGCTCAAACGAAGCTTGCACGGAGCGCGTGATCGTGCCGACGGGTTCACGTACGACGTGCTCGTGGTACAGACGGTGCAGGACGCGCTCATGGCGCTGGTGTTCAACCCCAATATTCAATCATGCGTGGTGCGCTACGGCGTACCGTTCGCGAGCCCCGGCGTGCGCGGCATTCTGGGTCCCTACGCCCGTGAGTTTGCACAGCTCGATCTGCGCGACCAGAGCAAAGCGTCCATGGGACCAATGCTCGGGTCGATCATGCGCTCGTTCAGGCCGGAGGTCGATCGCTACTACGTCACCGACACGCCGATCAGCGAACTGGTGGACAGCACCCTGCACGACTTCCGCCGCATTTTTTACAGTACTGAAGACCTGCAGGAACTGCACCTCACCGTGCTGCGCGGCATTCGGGAACGTTGCGACACGCCGTTCTTTGCGGCACTCAAGGAATACAGTCGCAAGCCGATGGGCGTGTTTCACGCCATGCCCATTTCGCGTGGCAATTCCGTGTTCAAAAGCCGCTGGATTCAGGACTTCGGTGAGTTTTACGGTCGCAATCTCTTTCTGGCAGAAACCAGCGCCACCACCGGTGGACTCGACTCGTTGCTGCAGCCCACGGGTCCACTCAAGCGGGCGCAGGAACTCGCGTCTGCTGCCTTCGGTTCAAAGCAGACGTTTTTTGCAACCAACGGTACGTCGTCGAGCAACAAGATTGTTGTGCAAGCGCTCGTCGAGCCGGGCGACCTGGTGCTCATTGATCGCGACTGCCACAAGAGCCACCACTACGGCATGGTGCTCACCGGCGCCTGCCCGGTGTATCTGCACAGCTATCCGCTGCCCAAATACAGCATGTATGGCGCGGTGCCGTTGGAGCACATCCGTGAACGCATACTCACACTCACCGCCGCCGGCCGACTGGACCGCGTGAAGATGGTGCTGCTCACCAACAGTACGTTTGATGGCGTGGTCTACAATGTGGAGCGCGTCATGGAACAGGTATTGGCGCTCAAGCCTGACATGATCTTCTTGTGGGACGAAGCATGGTTTGCGTTTGCGAGCTTCAGTCATCTCATGCGCCAGCGCACAGCCATGCATGTGGCGCAAAAGCTTCATCGCAAATACCGCACACCGGAATACCGTGAAGCGTATCGCGCGCACATCGCCGACCTTGCGCCGGGTGAGCCACCACGCATGCCGGACCCGGACAAGGTGCGCATTCGCGTGTACGCCACACAAAGCACGCACAAGACGCTCAGCTCGCTGCGGCAAGGCAGCATGATTCACATCTGGGACGAAGACTTTCAGCGCAAGAGCGAGGCCGCCTTTCATGAGGCGTACATGACCCACACCAGCACCAGCCCCAACTACCAGATCCTGGCCAGCCTCGATGTGGGACGCCGACAGGTGCAGCTCGAAGGCTATGAACTGGTGGAGAAGGCCATTGATCTGGGCATGATGCTCCGGCGCACCGTGCGAGAACATCCGGTGCTGAGCAAGTGGTTTGACATCATCACGATCAGTGAACTCATTCCTGCGCGCCACCGCGAGAGCGGCATTGAAGGCTACTACGCGCGCGATAAAGGCTGGAGTGAAATCGGCCGGGCCTGGGCTGAAGACGAGTTCGCGCTCGACCCCACCAAAATCAATCTCTTCACCGGACGCACCGGTATTGACGGCGACACCTTCAAGAACCGCTACCTGATGGACAAGTACGCCATTCAGGTCAACAAGACATCGCGCAACAGCGTGCTGTTCATGACCAACATCGGTACCACGCGCGGCTCGCTGGCGTATCTCACCAAGGTGCTGCTGCAAATCGCCAACGAGTTGGAACAGCGCAACGCGGGTATGGAGCACGCCGAAAAGCGACTGCACGTTGCTACCATCCGGTCGCTCACGGAACAGGTGCCGCCGCTCCCCGACTTCAGCGCCTTCCACAGCTCGTTTCAAGCCGTACCGGGTGTTCCCGGCGGCAACCTGCGTGCGGCCTATTTTCTGGGCTACGACGAGTCGCGCTGTCGGAATCTGATGCTGGAAGACTGCCTCACGCGAATGGCGGGTGGCGAAGTGTTGGTGTCGGCTTCCTTCGTGATTCCCTATCCGCCAGGGTTTCCCGTGCTCGTGCCGGGACAAGTCATCAACCACGAAATCATTGACTTCCTGCTCGCGATCGACGTGAAGGAAATTCACGGCTATCGCCCGGAGTTGGGTTTGCGCGTGTTCACCGACGCAGCCCTCGGCCGACAGCGCACCGGAACCGCCATGAGTGCGCGACGACTGCCTGCAGGCGACACCGCTGCCAGTACCACAGCGCCTTCGCCCCGTCTCGCCGCACCTGCCCTCCCTCAAGGAGACACCGCATGAATAAACCGCCGCGCATTCGCAACGTCAGCGATATCCGTCGCTTCTTTTACCGCAACGAGACGCCCATCTATTTCGTGAGTGCCACGAACTGGAACCTGCTCGGCGCCGACGAGTGGATCAAAGGTTTCAAGTTCATCACCTACATCGAAACGTTTGACGGATTGCACCCCAATCTGATGTGTCCTCAGGCCGAGGAACCGCATGAGGAGTTCCAGAGCATCGAAGACATCAACAACTACCTGCTCGGCCACTCCGAGGTGCGTGAGTTCATTGAAAGCCGGACCATCAATGGCAAGGCAGGCAAGGTGCTCTTTCTCATGTTCAACGAGGAAACAGAGCGCCGTGCAAAGGAGCTCGGGCTCGAGGTGATGTTTCCATCAGCTGAGATGCGCGAGTTTCTCGACAATAAGGTGAACACCAATCGCATTGCCGAAAAAGCTGGTGTGCCGTGTGTGCCGTATGTGCTCTCACCGGTGAAAAACTACGCGCACCTCAACGAGGTGGCACAACCACTTGGTACCGACCTCGTTGTACAAACGCCGTTTGGCGACAGTGGCCACACGACCTTCTTTATCAAAAGCGAAGCGGACTACGCAAAGCACGCGCACGAGATCGAGTCGGAGTCGGAATGCAAAGTCATGAAGCGCATCAACTGTCGCGGTGCAGCGCTTGAGGCGTGCGTCACGCGTCACGGTACGCTGGTAGCGCCGCTCATGACCGAGCTGGTGGGCTTTCCCGAGCTCACGCCGTACAAAGGCGGCTGGTGCGGCAACGAGATCATGGCTGACGCCTTCACACCCACCATCAGGGAAAAGGCCCGCGAATACGCACAGCTCTTTGGCAACCAGCTGCGGGAAGAGGGCTACAAAGGCTACTTCGAACTTGATTTCCTGATCGATCTGGACAACGGGCAGATCTATCTCGGTGAGCTCAATCCGCGCATCACCGGAGCCAGCAGCATTACCAATCATGCAGTGTTTGCATTAAGTGATGCGCCGCTTCACCTGTTTCATATGCTGGAGTGGATGGACACGCCGTACGAGTTGAACGTGAAGGCGTTGAACAAGCGCTGGGCGCGCGAGGAGAACATCGACACGTGGGGGCAAATGGTGATCAAGCACACCACCAATGAGTTCCGTCGTGTCACTGAAGCACCGCGCTCCGGGATCTGGCGCATGCGTGAGGACGGTTCGGTGTACTTCTGGCGCATGGATACACACCGACGCTATGTGGAGAGTGAGAACGAGGCGTTTTTTCTTCGCATCACGCGCGTCGGCGACTGGCTGTATGAGGGCGCAGACATCGGCATTCTCGTGATGCGCGGTCGCACAATGACCGATGACTTTGAGCTCACCGAACGGTCAAAAAAATGGCTTGAGGCCATGCGTGGACAGTACCGTAGCGATGCGGCCAACCCGTCAGCAGAAACCGCGCAACCACATCAGCTGGAAGTTGGTGGCTTCAAGATGATGTAGCTGCCGCAAAACCCGTTAGATACTCAGTATGTTCGTTCACCTCACTCTGGTTCGGGAACCGTGGCCGGGTCCCCGCTGGCAAGCGTTTTTTGAACGCGTGTGGCCACTGTATAAGCGCTGGTTCGTGAGCGAAGGCGAAGCAGCGCGACCCGACCGGAGTACCAGTGTCGCGCGTCTTGCTGAACACATGCCGGAGTTGCTCCCGGTGTACGAAGCGCTGTGTGCACTCGCTGGCCACGACGACCTCGCCGACCGTTTTCTTACGCTCTGGTGTCCGCCGGCGTACATGGCGGGCTGTTCGGTGCTCGCGTGCACCGGCGAGCAGCCGCTGCTGGTGCGCAACTACGATTTTGACCCACGCTTCTTTGACGGTCGCCTTACGTACACCGAATACTGCAAGCCGGTAATCGGCATGCAGGACAGCGCCTGGGGTCTGCTGGACGGTATCAACGCCGACGGACTCGCCGTGGCCCTGGCGTTTGGTGGACGCAAGATTGTGGGCACCGGTTTCGGTATTCCACTTGTCCTGCGATACGTGCTTGAAACATGCAGCACGGTACAGGAAGCGTGCGCTACGTTGTCGCGTCTACCGGTGCACATGTCGTATAGCGTCACTGTGATGGACGCAGGTGGACATCACGCCACTGTCTTCCTCAACCCTGATCGGCCAGCGGAAGTACTGTCGCAAATCGCGGTCACTAATCATCAGCACCAGGTTGAGTGGGACGAGCACGCGGCATTCACACGCACGCGTGAGCGGCAGGAAATACTGGAGGCGCTGGCGAACAATCATCGCCTCACCCGCAATGCCTTGCTGCACAAGTTTCTGCGTGCACCACTGCACAGCCGACAGTTTTTTCAGGGCTTCGCCACTCTCTACACGGCGGCTTACGATGTGCGCGCCGGATCTGTTCGCATCATCTGGCCCGATCGACGCCTCGAGGCCAGCTTCGACCACTTTGAGGAGCAGCAAGCCCGCGTCACGCTCTTCCGGCCCGTTGGCCGGACGCTGGCCAAGTAGAGCTGCACTCATCCACGTCACACACTCCCCTGCCATGTCCCAGCTCGCTCCTGATATACCGTCGCGCACCGCCAACCTGATTAACGGCGAGTGGCTTGATGTCGGAGACGGTCACTTCACAGTGGTGCTGGATAAATACCATGGCACGGAGATGGCGCGCCTGCCGCATGCCACATCAGCTCAGATGGAGACTGCCATTGCGGCTGCGTCAGCCAGCCGGTTGGCGCTGGCGGAGATGAGTGCTGGCGATCGCAGTGCGCGTCTTGAAGCGCTAGCCGATCTGCTGCAGCAGCGCGATGAAGCACTGGCCCGATTGATTGTCGCCGAGGCGGGTAAACCCATCGGGTACGCGCGCGCCGAAATCGCCCGCTGCATCAGCACCGTTCGCACTGCCGCCGCTGAAGCACTGCGCTTTGGTGGTGAAGTAGTGCCAATGGATTTTGGCGCCGGACGCGGACGCACGGCTTTCACGCGTCGCTTCCCGGTTGGCGTGGTGGCCGCGATTACGCCATTCAACTTTCCGCTCAATCTGGTGCTGCACAAAGTCGCGCCGGCCATGGCTGTAGGTTGTCCGGTGGTACTCAAACCTGCCCCGCAGGCACCGCTCTGCTCTCTCGCGTTGGCCGGTATGCTGCAGGAAATCGGCTGGCCCGCCGGCGCGTTCAGTGTGCTGGTGTGCGGCATTCCGGTGGCCGAACAGCTTGTCACCGATACGCGCGTGGCGATGCTCAGCTTCACCGGCAGCGACTCCGTGGGATGGCACCTCAAGCGGATCTGCGGGAAGAAGAAGGTAGCGCTTGAACTGGGCGGCAACGGCTCGGTGGTGATCGATCACGGCACAGACCTGGCAGCGGCGGCCAAGGCCGTTGCGATGGGCGCCAACCTGTACGCCGGACAAACGTGCATCAGCACACAACGCATCTTTGCAGTGGCGTCGGTGTTCGACGAGTTCCGTGATTTGCTTGTGCGCGAATATGAAAACCTCGTCGCCGGCGACCCGTCTGATGATTCGGTTACCGTGGGTCCCGTGATTGATGCCCATCACTTCGCGCGCATCAGCGATTGGGTGGCCGAAGCAGTGCGTGACGGCGCCGAGGTTCTGGCCGGCGGTAGCGCAACAGATGCTGCGCGACATGTCTTCGCCCCCACGCTGCTGACGAACGTTGCTCGGTCAGCGCGTGTGAGCTGCTCAGAAGTGTTCGGGCCCGTTGCCGTGTTGGAGCGCGTTGAGAACTTCGAGGCCGCACTGCGCGCCGTAAACGACAGCACGTATGGACTGCAGGCCGGCGTGTTCACCCATCACATTCGTCACATGACGCTGGCGCACGAGCAGCTTGAGGTAGGCGCGGTGATCATCAACAGCGCCCCTGGCTTCCGTGTAGACAGCATGCCGTACGGTGGGGTCAAAGACAGCGGTTTGGGTCGTGAAGGACTTCGCTACGCGATGGAAGAGATGACCGAACCGCGGTTGCTTGTGTTTTGATGGGCTGGGTAGTGGCATTCGCGGGTATGCTGGACGTGTAGCTGCAGTCACCTTGCTCTACAACGCTTCACCGCACGCGCGTAAACAGCACGCGTTTGATGCGACCTCCGTTAAGTAGCAGCGAGTGAATCTCGCCCGATGAGCCGACGCGCGGCTCCAGCTCATAGCTGCCGGCGACTACCAAACTACGCGCTCGGGTCCGACTTCGGATCCGGCGCGTGCCGCGCGCCGGGGCCGAGCACGTGGATTCACGAGGTGGGAGCACCGGAAACGAATACCGCCTTGTGCGCACACGAATGTGCACCATCGGGCAACACGAAGATCAGACGAGCGACGAATTCCAGTGGCGACGCTTACGCGACACCTTCAGCAGACGCCACCGCAAGGCCATTTCATGCGCGGCTATCGACATCGCCGCGTGGCTTCCGCTATGAACACCGCGATTGCGCACCCGTCGCTGGGCGTCCGACCTCAAACAGGAGACACCATGATCACTGTACGGCGAAACGCGCTCGCAGTGCTGGCCGCAGCCATCGTTGGCTGTGCCGAACGCGCACCGACCGGTTTGGATCCGGCAGCCAGAGATGTCGCTTCCGACAGCTACACCGCGACCGTGTGGGACTCGGCGCATGTGAGCAAAATGGCGCTTACCGTCGACAATACACTGCCGCTGTATGTGCCCCCCGAGAACATCATCGCACCAGGTTTGTGGATCTGGGATTCGTGGCCGGTGCGCACGCGTGGCGGTGAGATCGCAAAACTCAACGGGCAGTACATCATGGTGGCGCTCACCGCTCCGGATTCCGTAGAGCCAAGCAAGCGAACGCCGCTCTCGAAGCTCCGGTACTTTCTCTCGGGGGACGGCACGAGCTGGAAGCTGGGCGGCCTGCTGTTCGGCGACAGCCAGCCTGAGGGGCGCGCCCAATGGGCAGGCTCTGCCATGTATGACGAGGCGAATGGCAATATGTACGCCTTTTACACCGCTATCTCCGGGACACCAGTGCCGGAACTCGAAGGAACCGAACGCACGATCCAGAAACTTGCGCTTGGTGTGGCGCGGCTCACCGCCGTCACGGATAGCGGTCTGACGTTCGGCAGATGGCAGCATGACATCATCGCCGAACCGGAGGGTCGCTACTACGAGCTACCGGAGAACGCGGACACCATTGGCGTCGTGTACGCCTTCCGCGATCCGTTCTTCTACCGTGATCCTTCCAACGGTCAGGAGTATGTGCTTTTCACGGGAAACGCCGCCGGACTGGACACGTCGTCAGGGCTCAATCGGTCGTTCAACTCGGTCGTCGGGATTGTCGAAGCGCAGACAACATCGCTGAAGCAGTGGACGATACTGCCGCCGCTCTTCACCGGGTTTGGCGTCAATCGACAGATGGAGCGGCCACACATCATCAATACCAACGGCCTCTATTACGTGTTCTGGTTGTCACACAGCTTCACGTTCAGCGACGGATTCACCGGCTACGAGGGGCTCTATGGGTACGCCGGCACCTCACTGTTTGGTCAGAAGGAACCGTTGAATGAGTCAAGTTTGGTCGTCGCGAACCCACCGGTGGTTGCGGCGCAGAGCTACTCGTTTGTTGCCCTGCCAGCCGGTGAAGGGGCCGCCAAGGTTATCAGCTTCCTGAACATCGTAGGCGACGTGCCGTACGTCACATTTGCGCCAGCTGTCGGTCTGTCGCTCAATGGCCTCGATACGCGCATCACCTCCGCCAACGCGGGTCCCAGCTTTTTGCGGTGGGACGTGGATACGCGCTCAACTACGGTGCTCCACTCGGTGCCGGGGCCGCGGCGATGATCAATCCTATTCGACTCACAGGAGACTGGCACATGTCTACACTCACCCGCCAATGCACACGACGCCTCGCGCTCAGCATCCTGATCCCGACGCTGGCGCTGGGGTCCGCATGCACGGACAGCGATCCGGTCGGCCCCGATCCGATCCCGAGCGAACCGGGTGACGCCGGCCCGTTGAACTTCCCAGGAGCCTTCACCTCACTCTGGACACGAAGCGTCGTGCAGCAGCTTGAGCTGACCCCCACCAGTACGCTGGGTGTACTTCCGCAAACCAACGAACAGATTCTGCCGGGTTACTGGCTGTGGGACTCCTGGCCCGTACGCACCCCGGACGGTGCGATCGCTCGCATTGGGGAGTGGTATGTACTGGTGTCGCTTACTGCACCGGACTCGCTGCTCCCTGGAGCGCGACACGGCAAGGCCGAACTGCGTTACCTGATTTCGCGCGATGGCGAGGACTGGCAGCTCGGCGCGCGACTGTTCACCGATGGCAACGCGGAAGGTAGCGCGCAGTGGGCTGGCTCCACGATATATGATCCCGCCACCAACCGTATCACCGTGTTCTACACTGCGCTCGGGTTTGCCGATGGCACACCTGCCGACGACGGCACCGCCGGCGAATCACGGCAGGGGTCCGACCAGCGACTTGTCATGGTGCAAGGCTCTGCGACCTCGTCTGCCAGCGGCGTCACGCTGTCTGATTGGGGGCTACACCGGGTGATCGTCGAGCCAGGTGGACAGTATTACGAGCGGAAGTCAAACTCAAAAGGCATCTGGGCGTTTCGTGACCCGTGGTTCTTCAAGGATCCGCGTAGCGGACGCAGTTTCCTGCTCTTCACGGCCAATCTTTCGCTGGGCGGGCCAAATTCCGATTCGGCGTCACCGGCGGGCGTGCGATTCTGGCCAACTGCTCCGGGCGTTTCGGGCGTGGAATCCAATGCCGCAGGCATGCGGTTGTTCGGTTCGCACGGTGGGGAAACACCGACCAACGGCGATCCCAGTGTGAACGGCGTGGTGGGAATGGTTGTGGCCGAAAACGATGCGCTCACCAGCTGGAGAAAATTGCCTCCGCTGATCGCGGCGATTGGTGTGAACTCGCAGTTGGAGCGTCCGCACTTTATCGTGAAAGATGACAAGTACTACCTCTTCTTCTCGAGCCATGAGTTCACGTTCGCCGAAGGATTGAATGGGCCGGACGGATTGTACGGATTTGTCGGGGACAGCCTCACGGGACTCTACGCGCCACTAAACGGCACAGGTCTTGTAGCCGGCAACCCCACGGCTGCGCGATTCCAGACCTATTCGTATCTGGTGTTGCCCAACTTGCAGGTGGTGAGTTTTGTCGGATATCAGAATCTCGGCGGTGTTGGGCTCGACGGTATTGGCAGCCAGACACCGGAATGGCAGCGTGATCGCTTTGCCGGAACGCTCGCGCCACCGTTCAGCCTCACGATCAGTGGTGCGCAAACAAGTGTCAGCGGATTCAACGGAACGGGTTTCAGGTTGCTCCCGTGACCGATGGTTGCGCGTCGTCCGCGTGAGCAGGGATCCGGAAACTTCAGATCCTGCGATCATGGATTCTCTACTTGTTGAAGACATCGCACCGACATCCCCATAGCCACGCTGTACTGAATACGAAACAGCGGACGTTGATCGTCGAACAGCATGTGGGCCGTCGTGCTATTGTCAGCTTCACGATCTGATGACCAGAAGTAGGCGACACGTTCACCGAGAAAGAAATCACCGCGTTGGGTTCTGAAGCCTGCGGGGAGCGCTGCGAAGCCGCTGCTGTTGGTGCCGCGATCACCCTCGGGCCAGCCGGTGGCAGTTTTGAGTGCCGCAGAGGCCGCGCCACCGTTCCCCAGCGTGGCCTCGAGCGTGCGCCAGTCGCTGTTGTCCGGAATGCGAAAGCCGCTTGGGCACGAACCACGCTTGTTAGTGATGGCCGCGTAGTTGTACAACACGCCCCAGTTTGCGGGTGGACTTGCCCCGAAAAAGTAGACGCCTTCTTGATTGGTCCTACATGGCCGTCTGTTCCAGCGTGATCAGGGTGTGAGCGGCGCGCCAACCGCCGACCCGTGGCTGGCCTCACGGCACGCGCGTAAACAGCACGCGTTTGATGCGACCTCCGTTAAGCAGTAGCGAGTGAATCTCGCCCGATGAGCCGACGCGCGGCTCCAGCTCATAGCTGCCGACGACTACCAGATCAGGCCGTACCACCGTTCCTGTGCCGGACCAGCCGCCAACAGATGCGCTCACGCGCTCGCCGTCAATTCCGGAGATCACAATCGCCGCGCCCGTTTCGGCATTCACATAGCGGCCAATCCATGCCGCTGGCTGAATGATGGTTGGACGTGGTGGCAGACGTCGCCCAACGATTGGTGCCTGTGTGGGCAGGTAGATGGTAAACTGCGGTTGGCCGGCGGAGTCACGGTCGAGCGCCATTTTGAGATCTGGGTTTGATGCGTAGCGGTACACATTGCCGGTATCCGGAAGCAACGCAACGTCTCCACCCGCAATGCGACGCACGAACCCGCTGTCTGTTCGCGCCAGCGTAATCAGCGTGCCCGAGCTGGCGCGATAGTCGCCGAGCCAGAGCGATTGATCAACCGGGGCGCTGATGACGCGGGGAACTCCGGGGTACGGCGACGCATCCTGAGTCTCACCCTCAAGCAGTGCGTTGGCATACTGTAACGCGAGTGCATGCACGCCGAGATTGCCATTGTTCGACATCACAACAACGGCAATCCGCTGCTCGGGAAATCGCAGGAACGTGGCGTTGTACGCACCGGTGCTGCCGTCGTGAAAGACATACGGTACTCCGCGGTACGTATCGAACTCGATTCCGAAGCCGTAGCGCTGAGTTGATGCGTGATTCACCGGAGCCTGGCTCAACCGTTCGAGCGATGCGGCGGCACCTTGCGATTGCGCACGTTGCAGTCGCACTTCCCACGCAAGTTGATCGGGAAGCGTGGTGTACAGATTGCCGTCACCGTGCAACGTCGCGACGCTCGGGTATTCCTGCCATCCGTTGTCCGAACTCCCGTATGGCCGGGTGCGGTCGGGAATCACTTGCGTGGATCTTGTAAAAAAGCCCGTGGACGACAAGCCCCACGCTTTGAAGCGCTGCTCGCTTACCTGCGCGAAGCTTGAATCGGTTGCCGCGCGGACAATCCCGGTGAGCAGGATGTAGTTGGAGTTGCTGTACAGGTACTGGCTGTCTGGTGCGAAGTTCAGCGCGCGCTGCTGCTTGAGCAGTGCGAGCGCATCGTCATTGCCAAGAAACGATCGCCACCAGGTGGTGCCGGCCAGCGACCACAAATCATATACGTCGCGCAACCCACTGGTGTGTGTGAGGAGCTGGCGCACCGTGATGGCATCGTCTACCAGTGGCAATGCATTCGGCAGCAGATCTTTGACGTTGGTGTTGAGTGCGAGGCGTCCGTCCAGCAACAGCGACAGTATCACCGCCGCAGTGAACTGCTTGGCGTTCGAGGCGATATTGAAGCGCGACGTGGGGCCGATTGCGACATGGTGCGAGAGGTCTGCCTCGCCGGCATATGTGGTATGCAGGATTTCTCCGTCACGTACAATGCCAACGGCGACACCGGGGGCCGCTGTACCGACAAAGGTCCGAAGTGAATCAGCGAGCGCTGCCAGGCGCGGCGCCAACGAAGATTGGGCACCGAGCGGAGGCGCGAGAAGCAGTACGAAAGGGAACAGGCCGAGTGTGGTGCGAATGCGCATGCGTTGAGACTTCATTGGAGTGTGCGGACGTTTGTGGGAAGGCGTTGACCGCGTGCATACGCAGTGTGCCCTTTGGCATTCACTCACGCGCCTCGTGTAGCGCCAAGTTCGCAATTTTGTTGTTGTTGGCGGTTCGTGAGCCCCTCGTCTGCCTCGCTAGTCACTGCTCTTTTGCACTGCTGCGAATCGCCGAGGCCGTGGTTCCGGTGACATGGCGAAACGCGCGCGTAAAGCTGGCCTTCGATGCAAATCCGGCGTCCAGCGCGAGCACGAGAGCGCTGCGCTTCTCGTTCGGATCTGCGAGCTGTCGCGCGATCTCTTCAACGCGCAGGCGGTTCACAAAGCTGTGAAAGGTGAAGCCGAGTCCATCGCGCAGCACACGCGACACAGTTCGTGGGGAAACGTTCAGCTGATGCGCCAGCGATGCCAGCGTGAGTTGCGGGTCTCTATACCAGCCCTCGTGCTGCACGCGCGCTGTCCACGCTCGTCCCAGCTCCGCGTAGTCGAGCGCCGGTCGCCCGCGTCGCTGGGTCAGATCGTCATCACCGGCGCGTGACGTCGGCTCAGGCGTGATAATCGGGAAGGTACGGCCCGTCTGACTCACGCCCGAGATGCCAAGTCCGTACACCAGCACGCCGAGTGCAAGCATGGTGGGCGCACGGGCGGCGTAGTTGAGCGGCGCAATCGTCACGTGCCGAACTGCGGCCACCAGCGCTACCAGTGCAACGCCACACAGCCCGAGCATCACCACGCGCACCAGTCCAAATCGGTACGCCTCGCGGTTGCTCAGATTTCCCTCCATCCATCGCTGCCACGAGATGAACACCCGCCACGCCGCGACCGTGTACAGCATCAGCGACGTCAGTACCAGGAGCAGCCCAATGGGTTCTATGTAGGGGAGGTGCACTGTCTCGTACCAATACTGCTTGGCCGGAAGTGGCAGCAGAAAGGCGATGCACTGATAGACGAGTTGCAGCGCGGCCGGCGCCAGATGCAGCCGCACGCGCGCCGGAGCCGCACCGCGCGCGAGCACCACCACGTAGCTCCAGAGCAGTGGACCAAGTGCGAGCGTCGCGTCGATGGGCAGGAACGTGAGCCACTGCCACCGACTGTACCCTCCCAGAAAGCCGATCGGATAGGGAATGATGCGCAGCGCGAGGATCGCGACGAGCGCCGCAAGCCAGCCGAGAGCCCGCGTCTGTCGAGCGGCGCGCGCGAGAACCAGCGCGAGTATCAGGCCGTTCACAATCGCGGCGATGAGCAGCGGCGTGGTTGTGGGGATGGACATCGGTGCAAGTTACAACCTGCTCACGAATGAACGTTTCTTGACATACACGCGATGCTCAAGCAAACTGACCGTGCGCGCTCGGAGCGCACCCGGTCCGCGGAAAGGGATGGTCCCATCCGACAGTTCGCAGCACCCGCGTCACATCCCTCTTCTTTTCGGGCCCGACAGGCGGACATGGGCCACACCGAAAGGAGGAGTCATGTCCGCAATCCGCCCGCTGCCGCCTCGGCCAAGCCTCGAGTTCGAGCGCAAAGAAGCCAAGGCGCTGCTGCGCCAGCTGCGTGCCGGCAACGTTGATGCACACCAACGCGCGCGTGCACGACATCCGTTGCTCGCGCAAAAGGCGCCGTCATCGCTGCAACTTGCCGATGCGCAACTGGTCATAGCTCGAGAGTACGGGTTCGCGAGTTGGACCAGGCTTGTGCGCTACTTCGAGGGCATGGAGCGTGTGCTGCGCCGCACGCCATGTACCGGCAATCCCGGACTCGGCCGCCCAGAGTGGTACCCGAGGTTTGTGCAGCAGCTCGTTGACGAACATGAACGGCGCATTCACTCGGCGAGCGCGAAGCTGATCGCGTTTGTGCCGCGCTTCTACGGGCTCTCTCCGGACGAAGCATTTGAACTCGACGCGACGGAGCAGGATGCGCAGTTGGCGGTTGCACGCGGCGAGGGTTTCCTGTCGTGGGATTTGCTCATGTCAGCGGTCACTGCGCGATTCGACGAGGTCATGCAATCGAAGGAATCCGAGACACCGCGCCGTCGCGCGTACTCTGCAATGCGTGACGCTGACTTGGCACAACTACAACTGGTAGTGCGTGAGCATCCGGAGCTGCTCACGCCTTCTGAAGACGACATCGCGACCAGTAGGCATTTGCTGTCCACGGCAATCGCAATCGAGCGTACAGCGCATGCAAAGCAGCGTGACCCGATGCGTATGCGACCCATTATTGATTGGCTTGCGCAGATGGGGTTCGACGTGCAACTGGAGCTCAATCTGCGATTGTGCGGCGACAGTCGCACTACGGCCGAGGATGTCGAGTACTGGATCGAGCGCGGCGCCAATGCAAAGTGGATTGCGCCCAACGGCTATTCAGTATTGGAGCACGCCATTGTGCGTTATTGGAATCCAACGTCGCTTGATCAGCTCGCAAAGCACGCCACGGTGCGAAAGCCATCACTCTGGATTGCCGCGGGGCTTGGGGATGTGGCGGGTGTGCACGGATTTCTTGACGCAACTGGTCGGCCGACGGCCGCCGCATGTGAACATCGACCGGAGTTCGACGCCATCGGGCCATTCATGCTTGGGTCGAGTCATGGCGATGATCACGCAGACGTAATGCATGAAGCGGCGTATCTGGCGTTTCTGAATCAGCGCACTGCTGTGATGGAGTACCTCGTCTCGCGTGGATTCCCCATTGACGAGATACCCATTGACATGCCGTACGTGGTGATGGCCGTCGGCGAAAACATGGTCGCCATGGTGGAAACGCTCGTGCGCTGCGGCGCCAACCTCGATCTGCGCGGCACGGTGAACGGTAGCGCACGGGAAATGGCGCGAACGATGCTGCTGCACCAGCCGGATAACGCTGACCGGCGTCGCATTGCCGAGTTGTGCGGACTTGATGTGCAAGCGATTCTTTCGGCGCGGGAGGCACGCGGGAGCGGCGACGTGTGAGCGATCACCAGAGCGTCAGAAAGTGCAACGCTGCATGACATCGACGGAAATATCGTCTGCATGAGCGAATCTTCACGTCACCCATTTGCTGTAAACTGACTCAAGCCGCTAGCGCACCCAGTTACAGATGCTGACGATGACCTTGGCCGCCACTGCGATGACCCACTCGTGCGTCAAAACCTTCTCTCCAGTCGTCGGCATACCGTAGATGATCGGTCGCCAGACCGTCGGATGAAAGGAAACGCAGCCATTCTCATAACTCCGCCACCACGCGCTCGATTCCTGCGAAGCGACGTGCAAAAACCGCCTGCATCGTATTCACGATCGGATGGGTTCCGACGTCGTGCGTCACGTCGGCGATAGTACGGGGAATGCTCGAGTTGAGCTGCAAGGCGACGTCACGTGCTTCACTCATCACAAGGCGGGGGACACATTCACCTCGCGCGCGAAGCGCTGCAGGCCGGCGGCGGCACACGTGGCGTACTTCGGATCAAGTGCGAATGTTCGTGTGCGGACGCGTGCGCTGGTTCATCCGCGGTACCCGATTACCTCAAGGTCCGGCACGCGCCGGAAGTGCGCGACATTCGCCGTGACTAACGGCACGTCGTGCGACACACACGTGGCGGCGACCCAAAGATCGTTCGTGCCAATCAGCGTACCGCGTGCGCGCAGCTCGCGAGCAAGGCGTCCGTAGACAAGCGCCGACGCTTCATCAACATCAAGCAGCGTGTGAAGTTCGCGCACCGCACGAAGCACCGGATGGTCCGACCGCTCAAACGCTTCGGCGAACTCCCCCAGCACACTGACTGGCAAGACGAGCTCAGTCTCCGGCGCGGAACGCAGAAACTCGTGCGCCGCGCCCTGATCCTGTCCCTGCAGGCGCTCGCGCTGCAGGTCGATCAGGAACGATGTGTCGAGCGCGACGCGTCCCGCCACGGATCCTCCGGCGCTCGGTCGTTGCTCTGTGCCGTCTCGAGGCGGTCAAGTATGGCTTCGTGCACCGGCGGCAACGCCGTAATCGCCTGGAGCAGCGCGCCGGCAGTTCTAGGCGGCTCAGGCCATGACGCGCGCTTGATCACCATGGAAAACGACTCGCCACGGGCCCGACGGGCACGCCGGAGGCGTTCGTAGGCTTCGAGATCGATTGAGATTGTCTTGGATGCCATACATGCATGTATATATGCATGCAGTGCAATCGTCAATCGGCGTTGGTGTCGAGGCCGCGGTGCCGCCGTCCCGGCAGAAATGCTGTGAGGCCCTGGGCAAGAAGTTGCTGCGTTGTGCCCTCCCCTGCCCATCCAGAGGCACCCGCCGCCACCGCGATCGTCGCGGCCCGCAGTGGACGAATGAACGGATCTTCGCTCCATTCGGGCTCAAAACGAAAACGACCCCACATCGAACATGATGCGGGGTCGTTCATAACGCCTTGACAATCAACAACTTACACTATGGCTGGCGACCGGGCTCGAACCGGCGACGTCCAGCTTGGGAAGCAGCATCCGCGCTACTGAAAAGCGGCGATTCTTCGCGTTCTCCCTCTGAAAGAGTCTACTCGGGCGCGCGATGCGTGCGCCATTGTTAGCGCAAAACCGTGTCCATACGGGCTCAGTGGGCTCAGTGGGCTCAGTACTGAGAACCATCTACGATACCCCTCGCGGTACGGCGATCGGCGGCTCACCGTCAAGTCGACCTCCCCTCTGCTGCAGTGCGCTTGTTGCGTGTAGCTTTCAGGTATGGTCACTCCGCTGCGATTTCCGGACGAAGTCGTGCACAGCGACCCAGAACGCCTAGGCGGTACCCCGGTGTTCGTGGGCACGCGCGTCCCTGTGCAATCGCTCTTCGACTATCTCGAAGCTGGCGATAGTCTCGACGAGTTTCTGCACCAGTTCCCGTCGGTACGCCGTGAACAGGCCGTTTCCGCCCTCGAATACGCGCGGGATCAAGTAATGGCCGGTGCGCGTCCTGCTTGACGAGTCGATTCCGATCGACTTGGTGCGCGATCTGCCAGAGCTCGACGCGCAGACCGTCATCGGCGTTGGTTGGGCAGGACTAAAGAACGGTGCGCTGTTGCGACAAGCTGCCGGACAGTTCGACGTCCTTATCACGATGGACAAGAACCTCCAGTTTCAGCAGAACCTTGCCGCGCACACAATTGCTGTCGTGCTGATTCGTGCCCGCAGCAACCGAATCAGCGATCTTCGCCGGCTGGTGCCGCAGATTCTGGCCGGCGTTGCGAAGAGTTCACCGGGCACGATTTGTGTTGTGGGACCGTGGGTGTCCAAGCGGTGACGGATCGTGTTGATTCAAGACATCCGGTGCAACGCAGTGCCAAACATGGATTCGATGCGAGCGTTTATCGAACGCAAGCGTGCAAAGAATGCCAGGCGTTAGGAGATCGATCTTGCTACAAGTCAAATGGTGTTTGGCTCTTTTTGCTGTATTGAGCGCGCTTCCATTCGGTACCGTGATGCCGCAGTCAACCGCACGCTGGTCGCTCAATCGCGATTTCGTGCTTGGGCATGACGATCCGAAGATCGAACATGCATTCACCAAGATCAAAGCAGTGCGTGTGGCGCCCAACGGCAACGTGTTCGTGGCGGACGCTCGAGTGCGCGAAGTCCGTCTCTTCGATGACGGAGGACGCCACGGAAAGCTGGTGATGCGGGAAGGCAGAGGCCCCGGCGACGTGATCAATATGGGCGAGATGGGCATGCTGGCCGATACGCTGTGGACGACGGACCTCAACCTCAGGCGCATTACACTGCTGTCGCAATCGGGTGACGTTCTGCGGACCGTTCCATACGATCCCGACGCGGCGCGTACAGCGGGCGAACCGGTGAGCATGACCATCGCAGGCATCCTTCCGAATGGCGAGGCGATTGGTCTGGGTGAGACGAGGAAGACCATGTTTGAGTCCTACGAGCGTAACATCCCGCATCTGTTAGTTCGTGCGAGCCGCGCGGGACGCGCATTGGATACCATTGCTCAGGTGTCGTTGAAGAACAGTATGTGGATCCATCGCGATGGTTCGTCGATGATCTTCACCATTCAGCGTTTCTCGGATGCACCGTTCGTGCGTGTCGATGCCAATGCCGGGCGAGCCTATGTCATTGATCGAACGGTCGCCACCAACGTCCGAACTGCCGCTGTGACCGTTACGGCGATCCGTCCCTCTGGTGACACGCTCTGGGTTCGTCGGCTGGCCTACAGTCCGCGGCGCATGGAGAGAGCCGCGGCCGACAGTTTTCGCCGTGAGGTCGAACGCTCGTATTCACGCACGTCGCTCAAAGCCGGTGAGCGGGAGAAGATCGCCTTCATTCCGAACTATCGCCCTCCGGTTTCCGACGCGGTGGTCGCGGCCGATGGCACCCTGTGGCTGCGCCGCGAAGAGGGGCAACCCGAGGTCGAGTATTGGGTGCTGAATGGACAGGGCACGTTGATCGGCTCAGTGCTGGTGCCCCGCCAAGTCACTCTGATGGAAGCCAGCGGCGCTCACGTGTGGGGCGTGGAGACCGACGAAGACGATGTCCCGCGTGTCGTGCGATTCACGATTCGTCGATAGCGAACAAGCGGGCGACCGGACTTGAACCGGCGACGTCCAGCTTGGGGAACAGCATCCGCGCTACTGAAAAGCGGCGATTCTTCGCGTTCTCCCTCTGGAAGAGACTACTTGGGCGCGCGATGCGTGCGCCACTCTTAGCGCAAAACCGTATCCATACGGGCTCAGTGGGCTCAGGACTGGGCGCCATTTACGATACTGCAGCGCAGTGTGGAGTGCGTCGGTTCAAGTTCAAGTCGACCTCCCACCTGCTCCACGCGTGTACCGCGCCGATCTGACGGCGAAGAACTGAAAGCACGACACCTGACGAGGGTGAGATCGCCCTACATGTAACCGAGGCGCTGACGCGTCAGCGATCACGCCCGTTGGTACGCACGGAAGCGCCGGCGGCATTGCCACTTTCCAATCGCACTCAAATGGGCGTAGCTTCAGATCATGCGCCTTTCCTTTGAGCTCACCGAAGCCCAACAGGGGCTCCTCAACGCCCTTGCCCAGCGGCTGAATGTGCCCGCAGACGCGATCGCGGCGGCAGCGTTACGCGACCTGCTCGACCGCCGCGAAGCCGCCTTCGAGACGGCGGCGGCGCATGTGCTTGAGAAGAACGCAGAGCTCTACAAGCGCCTCGCCTGACAGCAACTTTGTGACGACCCGGTATCTCTCGCTTGCCGAAGTACTGGATCTCTACGACCGGGTACTCAGAGTCGGCGGTGGATCATCGGCGATTCGTGATCTCGGCGCGTTGGAGTCGGCGCTGGCGCAGCCGCGCGCCACCTTCGGTGAGCAAGAGCTCTACCCCACGCTCGTCGACAAGGCGACAGCACTTGGACTGTCGCTAATCCGCAATCACCCCTTTGTGGACGGCAACAAGCGCATTGGCCATGCGGCGCTCGAAGTCTTTCTCGTGCTCAACAGCCACGAACTATCGGCGCCGATCGACGACGCCGAGCGGATCATTCTCGGCGTCTCCGCAGGCACAATCGGACGCGAAGAGTTCGCGGCTTGGATCGCTTCACGCCTCGTGCCGTTTCAGCTTCGGTAGCTGGCTTGTCGGAAATCGCAGCTGCAGCTTTAACCATCGGTGTCACCTAACGCTGAGTTGCCGATCGAGGCGAGCGTAAGGCGCATCCACGCGGGTACTTGAAGCGCAGCAGCTGTAAGCGCCTTCCTGTCGCGCGCCGAGAGATGACGTGCTGCGACACGAGCGACGTCAGCGGCACCGGCCGGCCCCACATGACGCAGAGCCTGAACGACGGTGCCGGCCGCAGTGCCCGGCGCAACCAGATGTTTGGGCGAGGCGTGGCGCACATCGATCACGCGTTTGCCCAGCACGACGCGACGGGACGGGCCGTCGGTGAGATAGGTGTGCTTGGCCGGAACCTGCGTCGAGAGGCCAAGTGCGTTCGCCGCGCGTGCGCCGTCGATTTGCAGCCGCGAGTCTGTCTCGCGCACCAGCGCCTGCGCAACGACGTCGGGCGCTGGAGAAAGTGGGCCAAGCTTTGGATGGACTGTAGGGAAATCATACAGGCCACGGGCGAGGCGGCGGAGCGTTCCGTGCTTCACAAGTCGAGAGAGCGCCTGATCGACTGCTGTGCGTGCACCGATGTCCAAAAAGTCCTGAGGCGTGAAGACGCCCCCCCGCCCGCCGGCGCGAGCGCGTCGCATAATCTGGTCTGGCACGGACGACGCGAAGACTTTCATAATGTCAGAAAATACTGTATGTTTTTCTGCCATGCAAGGTGCCAGCCTGCGGTCACCAGTTCAAGCGGATACGCGCTGGCTCGACGCCGTTATCGTCAGGCACTGAGTCTGCGGTCGCCTCTATTCCGTGGAGCGACTGCCGTTGAGTTTCACGCCGCATTGGGCTCCGTTGTGGGCTCAATCGGGATAGGGAGTCGGGGAGGATGTTCCCCGACTTCCCTCCCACACCACCGGACATGCGGGACCGCATCCGGCG
>JAABRT010000036.1 GCA_011390805.1 Gemmatimonas sp.
GCTTGCCCGAGTGTGAGATTCGCGCGGTGAGACGCTCCCGCACCGATGGCGGTGCTTCCACCGTACTCGATAATGACATGCTCGAGCGCATTACTGGCGTGCTCAGAGCCGACAAACGCCATCCCGCGCCAATGTCCGGGAACGGCTTCGTCGCCGGTTATGCGAATCGGGTTCGACGCGGTACCAACCGCGTTCAGCCCACCTGTATTCCACACAAGCACCGCCTGATCACCAACGATGCGGATCTCGGTGCCCGGAGAAAGCGTGAGCAAGCCAAACACGTTGAGTTCCTGTGGACCGGTGCGGAGCACGCGGTACGTTGCACTCGGCCACACGTGCTCGTTGTCCAGCCGGTTTGGATCTACAGTTACTACATCAACATCGTTGCCGAGCAATAGATCGCCGCCGGGCTTGAGATGTTCGGCTTCCGAAGCGGCAACGTATGCAGCACCGAGCGAGTTGGACGTCATCCGGTTGTTCCCCCCCCCAACGACGTTGGCCCCCGAACCGAGAAAGAGTCCATAGCCTTCAGCGTGTCTGAGTGTGCTGTGCTCCAGGCGTACGGTCACATCGGCAGAGATCATGAGGTTTGCGTCTTCCCGTTGACTGATGGACGCGCCACCCGTGTACTGGATGGTGGTATGCGTGACAACATTTTCAGAGAAGCTGCGACCTTCCAGCGACACTCCCTTCCAGAATCCGCGTTCTGCGGTTGTACCGGTGAGCACGATGGGCTCTGCTTCAGTACCTGCTGCAACCAGTCCGGCCGCCGAAGTCACGCGTAATCCCAGCTCCTTTTCAAAGCCCACAATGGTGCCGGGTTCGACAGTGAGCGTGCCCGTGCTGATGCTCAGCGATGTTTGCACGACGTAGTCAAAACACACCGGATCAGGCACCCAGTTTTCCCAGGTGGCGTTGGCGGAGATGTTGCTGGTGACGGCACGCGGCGTTGGACACTCAATGCCGATAGTCACTGAGCCCGAAACCGCGGGATTCACCGTGCTGGTGGCCGTGATGACCACGCTGCCGGTGAGCAGGGTGGTGACCAGACCGGCGCTGCTGACGGTGGCGATAGCGGGGTCGCTCGAGGACCAGGTGACGGACTGCGGAGCGGTGGACGGACTGATGGTTGCGGTCACCTGAACGGTGCCCGGCAGATCGACCGTGTTTGCTGCGGCAGCGACCACGATGCCGGCTACTGTGCTACCGCCGGGATCGGTTGGGTCTGGTGGATTGACCGGGTCTGAACCTGTACAGGCCGCCACAAGCAGCGCTGAGGCCAGCAGAAGTACGTTGGAATGCAATGCGTGTCGCTGTGCCATGGGAAAAAACCTGCCTGGCTTGGGTGCCGGCAACGGCAGATCTTCATCGGCCGCGCGCCGCGCACATTTGCGGGACACATGGCTAGACGCGATTGGGCAGGCAGATCCGCCATCAGGCGACTGTGTCAGTGCAAACAGTGTCGCACCGGCCCTGCAATAGCGTTAGTTTCGCCTGCGTTGATCTTTCCTCGCACGCACACGCACCCTCACTCAGGCACAGCAGATCTTTCCATGACCAATACAGCCGCTACAATCAACGCCAGCAATCTCGGCCTCTCACTCACCTGCAAGGATCTGGCGACATCGATCGCGTTTTACCGCGACGCCGTGGGCTTTGCCGTGCCGCAGTCGTTTGAACGGGAGGGCAAGGTGGTGGCCGCCGTTGCTGTTGCGGGCGACCTGCGTATCGTACTCAATCAGGACGACGGCAAACTCGGTTGGGATCGCATCAAGGGGCAGGGGCTGTACATACAGATCAATGTGGCCGCCGCAGCAGATGTCGACGCCGCGGCCGAACGCATCAAGGCGGCAGGTGGCACGCTGATTGATGAACCGGCAGACCGTCCCTGGGGTGTGCGCATGTTTCAGTTCAACGACCCTGACGGCTTCAAGCTCGGCGTGTCGACGCCGCTCGCACGGTAACTCTCGCGTGACCAGCGCGGCGCCTGAAAGGGCGCCCGCGCTACGTCACGTGTGACTACTTATCCGGCGCCAGTACTACGTCGCGCCTAACCGGCTCACCGGCGCCAGCACTACGTCGCCTGCAGTCCCACCAACTGCTCGCTCAGCGTATACAGCCGATCATTGCGCCCCGCATCGCTGGCCCGCGCCGAAAGCGGCTGGGAAAACGCCTGCCGCCCCTCACGCTGGCGGTTGCCCCAGCTCCAATGCACGCCGCTGTCGGTAAATGCGGGATCGGCCACCACCATGGCCACGCGCTCACCCGCCAGCTCCTGCGTGACGTATCCCTTGGTGATGTACTTCTGAAACCGCGGAAAAATGACCTGGAACGCGCGCGGTGTGTGACGAAAGAGCGGCGTATCGGCCACGCACCCCGGATACAGCGTGCTGAACACAATGCCAGTGGCTTCGTGATGTCTGCGGTGCAGCTCACGGCTCATGATCATGTTGCACAGCTTGCTGTCTTTGTACGCCTTGCCGGCCTTGAAGCGCCCGCCGTCAATCATTGCCACGGGCGCGCGGAAACCTGACTCCAGACCTGCCAGATCACCCAGGTTGGCGGGAGCGGGAATCGGAATCTTGCCGCCAAACTCTTCGCTGTTGGCCGTAACTGTGCCAAGCGTAATCAACCGACGCGACGGCCAGGTGGAGCGCTGCAGATCGGGAAGCAGCAACCGCGCGAGTAGAAAGTGCCCAAGGTGATTGGTCGCAACACTCAGCTCAAAACCTTCCGGAGAACGCATCGGTGCTTCAAGTCGCGGCATGTACACTGCGGCGTTCAGGACGAGTGCATCAAGTGTGCGACCGGTCGCGTGAAACTCGCGCACGAAACTACGCACACTCGCGAGCGAACCAAGGTCAATGTGCAGCAGCGTGTAGCGCGCAGCATCGATCCCCAGCGCATCGGCCGCCTCCTTTGCCTTGGCGAGATTGCGACACGCCATCACTACGTGCCACCCGCGCATTGTCAGCGCCCGGGTGGCGTATAAACCAACGCCCGACGAGGCGCCGGTCACGATCACGCAAGGTGTGTGCTCCGATGACGATGTGTGGCTTGGCACTGAAGACTCAGGCATCAGGGTGACGTTGGCGATGAGTGAGTGGACATGGGGAAAGTAGTCACACGCACGTTCACCATCATTCCCATGTCTTCATGTTCGAGGTTGTGGCAATGCAGCAGAAACAGCCCACTTTGTTCGGTGAACTGCACCGCTACACGCACGCTCTCAAACGGATGCAGCAGCACAGTGTCCTTTCGCCCCGTTTCCCAGGGCATCACCTGGCCACGGCCGCCACTGCGCGACAACACCTGAAAATGCGTGGCGTGCAAATGCACCGGGTGCGGCAGTCCACTTGCGTTCTCAAAGGTCCAGATTTCCGTCTCGCCAAACGGCACGACCACATCGTCACGTGTCATGACAAACTCACGTCCGTTGATGGTGTGATTCATCTGAAATGACTCAAACACAAAGCGCCGTTCGCGTACCGACAGCGCAGCATTGGGCAGCGACACCGGTGGAAGCGACGTTGGGATGGCCGCCTGATCGCTCACTGCACGTGTTACGCGGAACTCCAGCAAATCGAGCGCCTGTCCCTGCAGGTTGGCGCCGCCCATGAAGCCCATGCCGCCCTGCATGTTGAATGGCAATGAGCGCAACATGACACGCGTACCCATCTGCAGTGCCCGCAAATCGAGCAGGATATCCGCACGCTCTGCCGGGGCGAGGTCCATGCTGGTGAGTGTGACAGGTGCCGGCAGCAAACCGCCGTCACCACCAATGAGCACAAACGGTGCATTGTCGCTGCGCGCCAGACGGAAAATGCGTGCGTTGGAACCGTTCAGCAGTCGTAGCCGGTACAGCGCCGAGTCCACGTCAACAAACGCTTTATGCACACCGTTCACGAACGGTTCAGCGCCCATCACGCCCGCCATCATGGCCGGCCCGGTGTTGTTGTAGACGGGCGCGCCGGTTGCATCGAGTCGCCGGTCCTGCAGGATCAGTGGAAGTTCGCGTGCACCCGAGGGCAACTGCAGCGCTTCTTCTTCTGCGTCCTGCACAAGCAGTAATCCGGCGATGCCTTTGTAGGTGTGCTCGCCGGTGTGCATGTGCGTGTGGCTGTGATACCAGTACGTGCCTGCACGATCGGTTACGTCAAAGTCATATTCGTAGGTACCGCCCGGCGGCACCGCAAAACGCGGATGTCCGTCGCTGTGCTCGGGGGCGGTGAGCCCATGCCAGTGCAGAATGAGATCCTGCGGCAACTGATTGCGCATTGTGACCGCAAACCGGTCGCCACGCCGTGCGCGAATAAGAGGTGACGGCAGTGAGCCATTGAGCATCCACGCCGCGGCGTTTGTGCTGCCGATGTTGGCCGTACCTGCTGCCGCAGTGAGCGTCAGCGACGATGGCGAAACTTCGGGAGCAAAGCGCAGCCGGAATCGTCCGTCAACGGGCGTCGGAGGATCCGGATCGGGACTGCCGGTGCTATCCGAAGAGCGGCACGCCGAAAGAACAGGTGCGCCCAGTGCAAGCACCGCACCACCGGCGGCCAGACGGTGCAGGAATGAGCGGCGGGAGTTGTCAGACATGCGGGGGGCGTGTGCTCGGTTCGACAACAGCTGCGCGTCTGATCAAGCGTCTGATCAGGAAGCGTCACAGCGTGTGCCGTTGCTACACAAACATATCCGGACTGATCTCCAAAGACACTTCGGGAATCCGACTACGGTCACCCCCTACTGCTCCGCACACCACAGCGACGAACGTGACAGCTCGCCCCCGACCTTCCACCGTGGCACCGGCAACTGCTTCGCGGCGACCACACCAACCGGTGGGTTGGTAAACCGGTACGACGCCAGCTCCTGCAGTTCACCTTGCAACTCCACACCGGCGCCGCGTCGTCTTCTGTCAATCGCCGGACGCGACACGCTGCACATGGACTGCACGATTGACAGGCCCGGCGCGATTTCAAGAAAGCGCGTGTACACCATGACACCGGCAATGCCGCCGAGTTCGCGCGGCAACTTGTCGGGACGACTGAGTTCCAGGCGCATGCTGCGCAGTTGCGATGTAGCGCTGTCGAGATAAAAGCTGCCGTGTACATCGGGCCGGGGCAGCTTGTCAAAGGCGCGCACGTCGAGACGCAACCACGTCTCATTTTCGTGCGTTTCCCGTCCGCCGTACGCAAAGCAGTGCGTGCGCGCAAACTCGTCGTCGGCGAGATCGATAATGGACGGAATGCTCATGATGTACTCCCTGTCGCCGTTCCGCGCGCGTTCGCGTCGCACTACACGTCCCGGTTGGTAGCCTGGCTGCGCAAGTGCGCGTGTGGCCGTTGTATCCACCTGTTGCAGCATGAATGGCGATGAACGGTCGCTGATCGTACCCAGCGTGCGCACCTGTGCATACACAAACGGATGTTCCGAGACCAGCAGTCGATACCGCTCGGCGTTTTCACGCAGCAAACTCACCAACGCCGCCACTTCGCGGTTACTGGACTCGCTGGGTACGCCAGGCGTCAGGCAGCGGGACATTGCTTCCACCGTTACTGACGCCAACTGTACAGGGATCGGTGTCAGCTGGACGGCGGCGGTGGTAGTGACGCCGCTTTCAATAACCACGGTGCCACGGTAGGGTGAGAAGCCAACGCGTCGCACCAGCAGTTCGTACCGGCCGGCGGCCAGATCTGTGAGCGTGAAGCGCCCTTGGTCGTCGGTAAAGCGCTCAATGGAGAGCTGTGGCAGGCTGACCACCGCGTAGGCGATTGCCAACTCAGACGGCTGCGCGCTGACCGAGCCCCGCAGTGTGCCGGTGGTGGGCTGAGCGAACGCGGTAAAAGGGAGCAGCGCGCAAAGCAGCGTGGTGCAAAACGCTTGTACGCATTTGAACGGCAGCATTGCGCTAGGGTGTGCTGGGCGATGAGGCAGTCTCACACATGAATGCCGGAAGATATCGCAGTCGAGCGGTCCTGCGTCGAGCACTTCAGCAGCTGCACCACCGGAGAGTTGCGCCGCGTGCATGCAACAAGCACGATTGACTATGAAATAGCGCCGCATCCGTATGCAACGTTTTGTACCGAAGTGTGTATGTCTGCTCGGTTTCATGGCGCAGCACTTACGTGCGCGCCATGTTACAGCAGCACAGGCAGCAAACTCCCGTCGCACTGCACGCGGCTCCCCCGAAACCGGACACGCACATGGGCCTCTTCAGCAAAATCCTCTCCAAGCTCGGCGTTGGTGACAAGTCGGACAACGCGGCACCAAGCGCCGCTGCATCAGCCGCCGCACCGGCCGCTGCACCGACGGCACCCAATGCACCCGCAACACCGCGCGGCCCCGACCCGTCTGTTGCCATTCCGGTGGTAAACGTCGAAGAAAAGCTCGAAGCCATGGCCAAGGCCAATCCGCAAAAGCTCAACTGGCGCACATCAATTGTTGATCTGCTCAAGCTGCTCGATCTCGACAGCAGCTACGCAGCGCGCAAGGAACTCGCGGCTGAGCTCGATTGTCCGAAGGAGCTTATGGACGACTCAGCGCAAATGAACATGTGGTTGCACAAGACCGTGCTCTCAAAGATCGCCGCCAATGGTGGATACCTGCCGCACGACTTGCTGACCTGACTGCGACAACGCCCGCAGGTTCGCCTCACCCACCGGCTCTACACTCATCAGCGGCACCACAGCGTAACGCTGCGCGTGATGAGAAGCGACGGCGGCAATCTCTTTGCGTTCACTGGCCGCCCGTTGCAGCAGCAGCGGTGACTGTGTGTGCGCCGCCGCCAGGCTGTTGTTCACAATCCACGCCCATGGTTCAATGCCCGCCCGTCGCAGGTCGTCCTGCAGACTCGCCGCTTCAAGTACAGGCGTCGTTTCGGCCAGCGTCACCAACAACACTTTGGTTTGCGTTGCATCCTGCAGCTGCATCATGGGTGTGGTAAAGTGCACACCGCTGTCTCCCATCTGACGTGCGGTCTCCCGGTGATATGCACCCGTGGCATCCAGCAGCAGCAGCGTGTGACCGGTTGGTGCGGTGTCCATGACGACGAACTTCCGGCCCGCTTCACGGATAATGCGTGAGAAGGCGTGGAATACGGCAATCTCTTCAGTACATGGCGAGCGCAAATCTTCTTCAAGCAGCGCGCGACCTTGGGCATCGAGCTTGGCGCCTTTGGTGTCGAGCACGCGCTGCCGGTAGCGCTCGGTTTCGGCGTGTGGATCAATGCGGCTCACACTCAGGTTCTCAACTGTTTCGCCGAGTGTTTCCGTGAGATGCGCCGCGGGATCTGATGTCGTCAGATGCACGGGCAAACCGCGATGTGCGAGCTCCACAGCCACCGCTGCCGCAAGTGTTGTTTTGCCCACACCTCCTTTGCCCATCACCATCACCAGTCCCTTACCGTCCGCTGCAATCTCATTTACCAACTGCGCGAGCGTTGGAGCGGAGAGTGGCTCGTGTGTGTGGGGGGGCTCGCTTGGCGCAACCATCTCTGAGGCACTGAACTGCGTCCCGCCGGTTGCACGCTGCTCGTCAGTAAACAAATGCTGCAGCGCGTCGAGCCCAACGAGGTTGAACGCTTTCAGTGATATCTGATCACGTGGCAGCGCCCGCAGCGCGCCAGGAATGTCTGCAATAGCTGCTCGCTCACGACTGAACACCGCGCCAGCCAACGCATCACCATTCACCGCACTCTCCGGCAACACACCGTTAATCACCAGGTGCTGCTGACGCAGCCCGATACCCGCGAGTTCTTCGTGCGTGCGTAAGACTTCGCGCAGTGTTGACGACTGTGCACGCGCAACGAGTACCAGACGTGTGCGCTTGGCATCAGCCAATGCATCCACCGCCGCCTTGTACTGCTCGCGTTGCTTTTCCAGTCCCGACAGCGGACCCAGACACGACGCATCACCTTTGCCCGCTTCAAGAAATCCACTCCACGCGCCCGGCAACTGCAGCAGTCGGATGGTGTGACCTGTGGGCGCGGTATCAAACAGAATATGATCGTACTCAGCGGTGAGCGCCGAATCGATCAGGAGCGCTGTAAACTCATCAAACGCGGCGATCTCAGTGGTACATGCACCCGACAGCTGCTCTTCAATGCCGTTGACAACATCATCGGGCAGCACACCGCGCACCGGTCCGACGATGCGATCGCGATAACCTTGCGCTGCCGCTTCGGGATCGATCTCCAACGCGCTCAACTGTGGGACCGCGTCAACTGCTGTGATGCGGTTACCGATGCTGATACCGAACACTTGTCCCACATTCGATGCCGGGTCGGTGCTTACGAGCAGGACACGTTTGCCGGCGTTGGCGAACTGTACGGCGGTGGCGCAGGCGATGGAGGTCTTGCCTACGCCGCCCTTGCCGGTGAAGAAAAAGAAACGGGGAGGGTTGGCAAGAAAATGCATGTTCAGAGTCCGATGTGCATTAGCAGCATCCGCCATTGGCGGACTCGCTGGAACCGGGGGTACAGCACGCACCGCCGGTTGCCTGTGCCGCCATCACCAACATTGGCTTTCTGATCTTCACACCCATCCACTGGGCCAGCTCATCACGCGTGGGATAACGACCGGCCAGCACTTGCTGTCCGTTTGCCAGGATCACCGGCAGCGCGCTTTGACCATCTTTCACCAGCACCGCACGTACCAGCTCATTGTCAGCGAAAGCGAGCGGCTGTTGTGCGAGGTTAAAGCGTTCAATATCAGCGCCGTTTTGTCTGGCCCATTCAACGTCGGCGGAAAACGTGACCAGCGCCTGATCTACATCGGTCCCGCATACGCCGCTGCTGCAGCACAGCGCGGGGTCAAACACCTGAATGCTTGTCATCAGAATGCTCCTGAAGTTTGTGTATGCGTTGTCGCCAGCGCGGGAAGAACCGCCGGATCACAGGTGGAAGCGGCGCGCATGGTGGCGCACTGCCCGGGATCGTTCGCGCAGCACTCTTCGGTGAGGTAGCCGATCAGGTCGAGCATTTGCGGGATGTTGGCCCGGTAACGCAAAAAGCGGCCTTCCTGCGTCACGCCGAGCATGCCCACCTGCGTGAGCGCCTTCAGGTGAAACGACAGATTGTTGGCCGGGATCTCGAGTGCCTGCGCAATCTCGCCGGCCACCATGCCGTCGGCGCCTGTTTTTACAAGCAGACGGAAGACGTCCAGCCGGACGCCTGAGGAGAGCGAGTCAAAGACGGTGAGCGCGGTGTTTCTTTCCATGTTTCAATAATACAACGATAGTTGAAATATACAAGATGGTGTGGTTGAGAAGCGGCGCCAACTATTTGCACTCTGTCATGTCGCGCCACACAATTCTCCGACCTGACAGTGCATCACTCTGCCAGTGAATAAAACGACAGGTCCCCGCCCAACTCGTTGCCGACCTCAGCCGGAGCACTCGCCATGGCCGAAGACAACTCGCAACTCTCTATCCAGGCTTTGCAGCAACGATTGAGAGCGGTGCAAGCCATCCAGCGCACAGTCCTCGCAATCTTTGCGCTGATCATTCTTGCGTGGATCGTGCTCGGCTACTGGCGAGACAATCTGCCAGTGTTCATCACGACCGTCACCATGGCGGTGGCAACCGGTGCCGCGACCTCAATCGGACCGCGCAGCCTGCGCGCGCAGATTAAGAAACGGCAGTCGGCAGCCACACCTCCCGTTGCGTAGCGCCGCACGCGAAACGGCAACTCCTCACCCGGCCTGCTTCACTCCCACAAACACACGACGAGGCCTGCGGTCCTCCTCCACTCCGGTCTCGTCGACCACATCAACCACAAAACCCACCCGCTCCAGCAACGATTTCCACGTGGCTTCCGGAAACAGACCAAACACGTGCTCTTCAACAAAATGGTGAAACGCGCCATCAGCTTCGCGCGCTACAAAACTGTACACTGACACACCAGTATGCGCGTCAGGCGACACCGGCGGTGTCCACTCAAGAAAGCGGATCGAGCGACCGTCAGCCGCGTCGCTGCCACCCCAGTCAGTGTCGGCCTCAAACTGCTCCCGCACATGATCGGGAATGCACACAAACAATCCGCCGCGCCGCAAATGCACAAACGCGGTCTCAAACGCGGCGAGCAAATCGTCTTCGCTTGCCATGTAGTCAATGGCATCATGCGCAAACACCACATCAAACTCACGGTGCAAGCGCATCGTGCGCATGTCACCCGCAATGTGCTCGCACCCGCTGTTGATTGCCGCTGACTGATCGAGCATTGCCTGACTCAAATCGGTCAGTGTGAGGGCGTAGTGCTTCTTGAGATGAAATGCGTTGTGTCCACCGCCGCTGCCCAACTCGAGAAGCGTACGGGCCGCCGGTGCGCGTGACTGAATAAGCTGACGCATTTCCCGCATTTCACCCTCGGACCCATCGACCGGTGAAATCAGCGGCCACCACGAAGCGAGCGTTCCGTAGAATGTCTGCACCACGCCTCCTCAAGTGTTGCGCTCCTGTTGCGCGTGCTGCGGCTATGGCACTTGGTCGCGCAACCGCTCAGCTTCGGCCAGCTTGCCCGTCTGCTCATACAACGCAGCCAGCGCCTGTGTTGCAAACTTTACGTCGGGATGCTGCGCATTGCCGCCGCGTTCCGCCAGATAGTTTTCGCGCACTTCATGCAGCACCAATTCAGCTTCTTCCGTGCGACCAGTGCGCAACAGCGCCTGTCCCTGGCGCGCAAGCATCATATTCAATGCACGATTACCGCGCGGCAGGCGTTCGCGCGCTGTCGGCAAATACTCGTCGATCACGGCGAGTGTCGCCGAGTCGCCCAGGGTCGTGTTTCGAAGCTCGGCGAGCTGCAATACAGCGAAAAACAGATCATTGCCGCCTCGTCCACTGGCGCGATGGCTTTCAACTACCGACTCCACCATCGCGATCGCCTCATCGGTTCGGCCTTGCGCCTGTACCGCACCGGCCAGGTTCTGGTAGGCAAGCATGGCCTTGGGTGAGTTGTCGCCGTCGCGAGCAGCGTGAAACGCATGTGCCTTACGCAACAGCGTTTCGGCTTCGCTGGCACGGCCGAACGACAACAGCAACGTGGCGTAGTCCTGCTCCAGCATGATGCGCAACGGATGATCGTCGGCCAGCAATGGTCGTGCATCCTCAACCACGGCTGCAAGCACCAGCAACGCCGTATCGGGACGTCGGTTTTCGAGCAGCGCGAGTGCCAGCAACCGCCGCGATCCGAAAGTGGACTTTGATCCTTCGCCCCAAAGTTCCTCGTGCCGCGCCACGAGCGAACGTCCGAGCGCCACCGCTTCCTGTGGTCGGCCCAGGCGTGCCAGCCCCTCAACCGCAAAGCCTTGCACGGCCAGATACGTAGCGTTGCCAATGCCAAGCGGTTCCACGATCCGCAGTCCGTTTTCTACGAGCTTTACCGCTTCGTCGGTTCGTTCAGCTTGCAATGCCAGCAGATTTGCCAGCACCAGCTCATTGAAGGCGACGTTTGGCGCACTGCTGCCCAGCGTGCTGCGCAGCTTGGGCAGGATCATATCGAGACTGTCAATTGCTTCGCGAACAGAGCCCGTGCCAAATGCGCCAACTGCATCGAGCGCCCCGAGCTGCAGCGTTGTGGAGTCGCGCGCACCAAAAGCCTGTTCAAATCCCGGACGCGCGTCGGCAACCGTCGCGCGCAGCTCCGCGAAGTTGTTCTCCAGCATATGACCGTACGCCCGCGCCGCGTGCGCGGCATAGGCTTCCCGCGACCACGACTCGCCCAGCTGCTCGTAAGCGACAAGTGCGGAGTCAAGAAAGCGATCACCCTCGCGAACGGCACCAAGGCTTACATACGTTTGTCCAACGGTGGAGTACAGGCCGGCACGTATTGATGGTTCGCCAAGAAACGCGGTATCGAGTGCCGTGGCGGCACGATCAAGTGCTTCACGCACTGATACGTTACCACCGGTGCGCAACGGGTCGGCAGACGACAGCATCTGCTGCAGGAACTGTTGAATGGCACCAGCCTTTTTCGCTTCACGCACCGACTGTGCGGCCGCCTGCTGGGCGCGCCAGGTTGCGCGTGCCGTCGCGGCACCGCCAACGAGGACAGACACACACACAAGGCTCGCAAGCGCGACCGCGGTACGATGACGCGCCACAAACTTGCGCACCCGGTACGCACGGTTGCCGCCATGTGCACGTACCGGACGCTGAGTCAGATACGCATCGATGTCTGCCGCCAGCTCGTCAACGGTGCGGTAGCGCTGATCCGCTTCCTTGCGCAGCGCCATGAGTACGATGTCATCAAGATCGCCGCGCAATGTATTGCGCAGCTCACGTCGTTCGGTCGAAGTGAGCGAGCCGCCGGAGGTACCAGCCGGCTCACCGGGTTGGGTTAACACCACAGTGCTGGGCGCGCGCGGTACCGTTTCCATGACGTGCTGCAGCAACGGCGCCAACTGTCCTTCTTTCTGGCGAAAGGGCAACACCCCCGTGAGCAACCGGTACAGCATCACGCCCAACTGATACACATCGGTGGCCGCCGACAGTTCGGTGCCTGCAAACTGTTCAGGTGCAGCGTACTCCGGCGTGAGTGGTGCCAACCCGACTTGTGTGACTTCGGTGTCATCGCCACCTGGCAGCGCGCGCGCCACGCCAAAGTCGAGCAGCTTGGGATGTCCGTCGTGCGTAACCAACACGTTTGACGGTTTGAGATCGCGGTGCAGAATCAGCCGGCCGTGTGCGTGCTGCACCGCATCGCACACACGGCGAAACAGTCGCAGCCGATCGGCGACGGACAACTGTTGCTGCTCACACCATTGATCGATCGGGATGCCGTCTACGTACTCCATAACGAGATACGGCACACCATCATCGGACACCCCGCCGTCAATCAGTCGTGCAATGCGTGGATGATCGAGCCGCGCCAACATGCGCCGTTCGCGATCAAACCGGTCGTGTCCTTCCTGATCAAATACCCGGTGCGTGAGTACCTTGACAGCCACGCGCTGATCAAAGGTCGAACCAACACGCGTGGCAGAAAACACCATGCCCATACCGCCGCGTCCGAGCACGCCGTCGAGTGACCAGGGACCAAGTCGACGTCCGGTCCAGGCGTCGCCGCCATCGCCCATCCCTCGCAGCTGACTGAAAGCACCGCCTGTGGCCAGATGACCGGTGTGTTGCGCGTCAAGTTCGAGGAGTGATTCAACATCCTCGCGCAACGCCAAATCGTTTCCGCAGCGCTGCGCGAGCGTGTGCGCCCGTTGCGTCGCGGGTAACTCCAGCATCTCGAAGTAGATCTCCTGCGCCAATCTGTACCGTGCCTTGTCCATCTCAGCTCCGGTCGCGCTGGATTTCACGTTGCAGCCAGCGACGTGCGAAGTGCCAGTCGCGTTTCACGGTGGCCGGTGAAACGCCCAGCACCTCGGCCGTCTCGGTTACATCAAGACCGGCAAAAAAACGCAGTTCTACAACACGCGCCTGCCGCTCGTCGAGCTGCGCCAACTGTGAGAGCGCGAGGTCAAGTGCTTCGATATCAATGCTGCCGTCGTCAGACGGTTCGCTCGCCAGCAGCTCCGGGTGCAGCTCCACCCGTTCGCTGCCGCCGCCACGCTTCTGCGCGTGCGTGGCGCGCGCATGATCCACCAGCAGCCGTCGCATGGCGTGCGCCGCCACCGCAAAAAAATGCTGCCGGCTGCGCCACGACGCGTTGTTGCCAACCATGCGCAAGAACGCGTCGTGCACCAGCAACGTGGGCTGCCACGTGTGATCAGATCGTTCGCGTCGCATAAGAGCCGACGCGATGCCGTGCAGCTCCGCGTAAATAAGCGGCATAAGCTGATCGGCGGCGGCAGCGTCGCCGCCGGCGTAGTTGGAGAGAAGTCGAGTGATCGCGAGGTCGTCGGAGGTCACGCGTCGATTTTACGCGCAAAGCGACGCGTGCGACAGCCTCGCGACGTTGTAACGTTTACATCTCGATCACAAAACGGTACTTCACGTCGCTTTTGAGCATGCGCTCATGGGCTTCGTTGATGCCATCCGGCTTGATCTTCTCAATCTGCGCGGTGATGCCGTGTTCGCCGCAGAAGTCGAGCATTTCCTGCGTTTCCTTGATGCCACCAATGAGTGAACCGGCGATCGTGCGCCGGCCGAAAATCAGTGGCATCACGGAGGGCGACGGGTGTGGTTCGGCAGGCACACCAACCAGCACCATTGTGCCGTCCCGCTTGAGTGCCGCCACCAGCGGATCGAGGGAGTGCGGAGCCGCCACGGTGTTCAGGATGAAGTCAAAGCGTGCGGCCTGCGCGTTCATGGCTTCTTCGTTGGTGCTGAGTACCACTTCATGCGCGCCCAGCGCCTTGGCGTCTTCCACCTTGCTCGGCGACGTGGTGAATACAACGACATGCGCGCCCATGGCTACGGCGAGCTTCACACCCATGTGACCGAGTCCACCCAAACCAACCACGCCCACGACCGAGTCTTTGCCTACACCCCAGTGACGCAGCGGTGAATATGTGGTGATACCGGCACACAACAGTGGTGCCGTCGCGGCTGGATCGAGATTGGCGGGAACGCGCAGCACGAAGTCTTCATCGACAACAATCGCTGAACTGTAGCCACCGTACGTTGGGCCGCCGAGGTGTTTGTCTTCGCCCATGTACGTGCCGGTGGAACCGGTGGTGCAATAGTTCTCCAGATCTTCCTGACATGACGGACAGGTGCGGCAGGAATCCACAAGACAGCCAACACCGACGGTGTCACCGACTTTGTGCTTGCTCACATCGCTGCCAACTGCGGTTACCCGACCGATGATTTCATGACCGGCCACTGCGGGATACGGAATCGGTCCCCATTCGCCGCGCAAAAAGTGGATGTCGGAGTGACAGATTCCGCAGAACTGGATCTCTATTGCGACATCCGTTGGTCCGACATCACGACGTGGAATGGTGTGCGGACCGATCGGCTGGTCAGCGGCGAACGCGGCCATGGCACTGGCAGTGGTGGGCACAAAACCTCCTTCAGGGATAACGGAGCGATAATCTCCCTGCAGATACGGGGAGCGAAGCAGCACGAAAGTAGCCGTTGGTGCATGGCGCCGATAGAGCGCCGTGCAACGCTTGATGTTGGCGCACGGAGCAGCGTCAACCCGCGCACCAGGGGATATGCAAAGTCACGCAATGCGGGCAAGTTCGCGCGCGGTCAGGGATGGGTAGGGTTAGGGTCAGCACTCTTCTTTCCTTATTCAACGAGTCCGCTCTTATGTCCATTCGAAACATTTCTGCACTTGTGGCCTGTGCCGCGACGCTTGCCGTATCGAGCACCGCCATGTCTCAGGACACAACACGAACACGCGACAGTCTGACGCGGCTGCAAATGCAGCCGCCTGCAATCATGATGACGGTGCAGGAACGTGACCTCCTGATCACACAGTTAACCGATAGCGCGAACCGCGCTGCGAACCCCATGATTGCGCAGCAGTGGCGTGACAGCGTGATCGTGCTGCGTGCACTCGTACTGCGCGGCGATACGCTGAACATGCGCATGCCGATGGATACCAGCATGATGACACCGCAGCAGCGCGCCCAGCAGCGCAATATGCAGCAGAATATGCCGCAGAACATGCAGCAGAATGCCGAACCGATGTATCAGCAGCGTCAGGCCACATCCGATCAGCGTTTGCGTGTGCAGAAAGACTGGCAGAACAACAATGATCCAACAGGCACATATCCGCCTGCTGCCGGTAGTCGTCCGTAATGCAGCGGTTGCCTGAGCGTACGGTGCACGGTTCACTCAAACCTTCAATGCACCGTTCGCTTCTGGCGTGCGGTCTGGCATGTGCAACGGCCTTGCTGTGTGCACAGACCGCGCTCACGGCCCAGACGCGACGAACAGTTGCGACATCAGCCGCGACATCAGCTGTCGCAACAATTCACCAACCGGTCGACAGTACACCCGCTGCACGGGCAGCGGGTGAGCACGCTGACGTTTCTGTTCACGTGTCGCTTGACGAGCGCCGGCTGTGGGTGCTCTCGGGCAACGATACGCTTCGCGCTGCATCAATCGCCGTCGCGACCACCAGAGAGCTGCGCTTTGGCAATCGGGCGTGGAAGTTCTACACGCCACGCGGGCGGCATGTGGTGTTGAGCAAACGGGCCGATCCTCTCTGGCGACCACCCGATTGGCATTACGCGGAAGCGGCGCTGGAAAACGGATGGAAAATGCGCACGCTGCCCGCAGCCGGTGTGACATTGCCTGACGGTCGGCGCGTACTCATGCAAGGCAACCGGGCGGGACTGATTCTTCCCGGTGAAGCGCACTTTCTCCCGCTCCCGGTCAACGAACACATCGTGTTCGATTCCACGCTGTACATCCCGCCGCTTGGATCACGCAATCGCGAGATTGCCGGTGAGCTCGGGCGCTACGCGCTGTATATCGGGGACGGGTACCTGCTGCACGGAACGCCTGACCAGAGCAGCGTTGGCAACGCGATCACTCATGGCTGTCTTCGATTGCTGGACGAAGACATCGCCTGGCTCTTTCACAACGTGCCGGTTGGTGCGGTGGTGATCATCCGGTAGCGACCATCCGGTGGTGACCAACTGGTCGTGACCATTGGGTAGTGATGATCCGGTAGCGATCAAACAACGGGCGTGGCGCAATACATTCGCGCCACGCCCGTGCCGTGTTACCGTTGCCCGTGGTGAACGTTACGCGCGGCTGTTCTCCGACTGCCACACCCGCGCCACCACGCGGTTGATCTCCGGCAAACGCTCGCTGCGTACCGTGTGCCCCTCGTCCTGGAGAAACGCCATCACCGCTGCGGGGATCATGCTGTGCACCGTCATGGAGCAACGGGCGTGGCCCTCGAGGTGTCGCTGAGCAAGCTGTGCCACAGGCTCATCGTCAAGCGCGGCGGCCGTGGTGTGCAACATGACGTATCCAATGCACGCCAGCTGCAATGCGGTGTAATCATCACGCAGATTCTTGGGCAGCTTCTCCGAACGCAGCATGTCAACGCCGGCCGCGCCGATACCCAGTGCCGACGACGCCGCTTTCTTGATCACCTTCGAGATGCCCTGACCGCCCCCTTCACGCTGCTCGGCCATGGCCTGCAGTGACGTGATGTGCGATTCGCACATGGCGTGAATGGTGCGCAACTCCTGCACGACAGCGGGCTGATCATCAAGATCTTCTATCTGCCCCGACAGCGCCTGCTCGATGTGTTCTTCGAGCGCCAGCATATCGGTGATATAACTGGCAACCGCTTCGCGCGCGTCTTCTGTTTTGGTGGACATGCATCGCTCCTGTGAGTCGGATAAGTGGTAATGCGACGTCCGTGTACTGCACACGTCGCCCACTACAGAATCGACTCACAGGAAAGCGATTGGTACTCAACAAACGGGTGATATTTGCTTACTACATTCGAGCTTTGTGACGCGCCACACAGCTCTTGAACGGCTGTGCTGCACTCGTGAAACGGCTTACGCCATTTCAAACTCCTTGTTGAACGCCACCGCAAACTGGAAAGTCTTTGCCCGACTGCGCGTCTCCATCATGTCGGCCACACGCGTGAGACGTGCGGGCACGGCCAGAATTTTTTCCTGCGCCTTCTGTCCGGCTTCCTTCAGCCCGGTGAGCGTCTCGATCTTCCAGAACTTGATGAGTTCTTCAACGATGCGCAGGTAATCACGCGGACCGTAAATGCCGGCGCGACGAATCACATCGGCCATGTCGCGGAAGTGCGGCATGTTGATGCCGGGCATATCAATGGACGGCATGATGAGTGCCGCTGATTCCAGCGCACGTTCAGGATCCCGCTGCAGCACTTCAGCAAAGATCGTGCGGTAGAACACGTAGTGACGCGCTTCTTCCTTGGCCACATTGGACAGGACTTCACCAATAAGTGGCTCGTTTTCGCCGGCGAGTTTACCGGTGTTGGCGTGACTCACCTGCGTGGCGCGTTCCTGCAGCGACGTGTACACAAATACGCGATACGGATCGCTGTCCCACGATGGTTCAAAGCCGGCTTTGAGGTATTCAAACTGCATGCGCTCAAGCACCGGATTGTCCACCAGTCGTGAGTCGTGCATGTAGTCGTGCAGAATGGCGCCGTGACGGTCTTCTTCGGCCGTCCACAGGTTGGTCCATTTCGTCCAGATGCTGTCACTGCCCAGATAGACAGCCAGCAAACGGTGGAAATGCGGCAGCCCTTCTTCGGTGAGCAGATTGAGCGACAGCGCCACGCGCATGGGAAAGCTGATGCCTTCGGCGCGCTTGCGCAGATCCTTTACCCACTGATCAGGATCGGTATCGGGTTCCGGCGCGAGAATCTCGCTGGGGAACCACAAAATGCGTTTGGCCTCATGCTGTTCCATGAGGGAATCGATGACAGGTTCAAGGTCGGCGAGAACTTCGACCTTGGCGAGCGTTTCAGCGGAAGCAGGAGACATACAAGGAAACTAGCGTTTGATCGGACTTCGGGCACTGCGAGTCTTACGGATTCGACGGCGCTGGCGCTGTGACGGGGGTAAAGCCGTGCGCGCCACCCCCTCCCACGCACAGCTGAGGCAGAACCGGCGGTGGAATCGATGACCCAGCAACTTCCAGCCCCCTTCGTGCACGAGCGGAAGTGTTTCTTCACCACAGGTCACGCAGGTGCGCCCTTCCGGAATCAGGGCGATCATGGCTTGTGTGGCCAGCCAGATGAACGCGATCCGAAGACCTACGAATACGCCAATAAACATCCAGGCATCGGACCACGCCCACCACTCACTGCGCATATCGCCCCCGTGATTCCAACATCGGCAATGCCGCCGGACTGATCAGTCGCCAGCCAGCCTGCTCAGCGCGCCACCAGATGCTGCTTGAAGAACGCGATCGTGCGGGGCCAGGCAGCCTGCGAGGCCGCACTGTTGGCGCCATTCTGCCCGCTCTGCTGACGCAGGAATCCGTGTCCGGCGCCGTCCAGAATAACCGCTTCGAACTGCTTGCCCTGTGCCTTGAGCGCCGCCGCCGCCGGCTCAATCGTTGCGTTCACCCGTGCGTCGTTGCCGCCGTACAGTCCCAGCACGGGCGCCTTCACGCTGCTCAGCGACTCGGTGGCGGGCGACGAACCGTAATACACTACCGACGCGCCCAATCCCGGGGCCGCCACCGCATGATTGAACGAGGCCGAACCACCCCAGCAAAAGCCTACAATGCCGTACACCGGCAAGGCGGCAGGCAACTGCATGCCATAGTTCGCGACCACACCGATCTGGCGCTGTACATCGGCCGGGTTGAGCGTACGAATCGCGGCCACGGCTGCCTGCTGATCGGGGCCATTCGGTCCGGTGGGCAGATTCTTGGCCGTCATGAGATCGGGCGCGATCGCAATGAAGCCGTCGGCGGCCAACTGGTCGGCCACTCCGCGCACCCAATGCGTGAGACCAAAGATTTCGTGCACCACCACCACCACCGGTGCCTTCTCCGCCTTTTCCGGATACACCACCCACGCCTTCACATCGTTTTCACCATCCTTGATGGTGACCCACTCGCCATGCCGCGGCGAGGCTTCAAGGCGGGCCAGCGCGCCTTCGGCATCGGCCGGCAGTGAAGGCTGCACGGCATTCAGTGGGAGAGCGTCGATAGACGGACGGGCGTTGGAGCTGGAGGGAATCATCGTCACTCCAGCGGCAACGAGGCCGGCCACCGCGAGGCCGGATGCAAAAGCACGAATAGCGGACATGGAGAAGCTCGGGGTCAGCGGATAGGTGATCGTACGGGCGATCAATAATGCGGCAAACGCGGCCAATGCGGCAGGCGACGCTCCGGACGGGCGCAGCGATCTGCAGCGGCTCGCCTGAACCCGCAATTAAGCGCTCATACCCGCATTATGTTCGCGCGTTTGCCAGAGCCCGCCTGCTATTTGCGCTGCCAGCGGTCCATTGGCTCCAGCACCGACGATGGCGCTGAGCTCCTGATCCACGCCAGTGCGGCCGCATCTTGGCGCACGTACGCATCCCAGAACGCGGTACTGAGCGCCAGAATCGCCCGGTGATGATTGGGATTTCGCGCGCCCTGCCGCTCCCCGGGGAGTGCGCGGTCACCAAACGCCGAATGCTCGGCATTGTGCAGCACCAGTTCAAACTTGTTGCCCGTGGGCAGCGCGGGATAGACGGCCAGCCGGTCGTCTACCGTGGTGTTGCCGATCGGTGATCCATCTTCCGTACCCGTCATCAAAAGCCACGGCATTTGCACGCCACCAAACGCCACCTGCGCCGGCACGTTTTTGGGTACACTCGGACTCATGATCACCGCCGCGTCAATGCGTGCATCAAGATATGGTGTCCGGTTGTTGGGCAGCGCCTGTCCGGCAACCGCTTGTGTGGTGACCGCACCAAACGAATGTCCCGACATGCCAACGCGCGACATGTCGATAACACCGGACAGCGGATGGCCCGGTTGCCCATGCCAGGCAGTGAGTGCATCGAGCACAGCCGGCACATCCTGAACGCGCAGCAGAAAGTTTTGCGTATTGGCCGCACGCCGCATGGCAGCCATGCGTTGCATAGGGCGCGCATTCTGCCAGACGCTTTCGTCGCTGCCGGGATGCTGCAAGTACACCACCACGTACCCGCGAGCCGACCAGTGCTCGCCCAGATACGCGTTGTTGGTGCGCGCACCACCCAACCCGTGACTGAACAGCAGCACCGGCGCGGGTTGCCTGCTGTCCGGACGATACACGCGAATGGGAATGGTACGCTTCCGTTTCGTATCAATCACATCGAGATCCAGCGGTGCGCGCGCCGACGTTCCTGCAACAGCCAGCGGATTGTACGCTGCAGCGGATTGCGCGGCGAGCGGCGAAGTAACTGGTGCAGCTGCTGTTGATACGATCGTTGCGCACACAACAGCCAGCATGCGCGCGAGAGGAGCTGATTTTCGCATGGGCCTGCACTCCATGAGCGTGCACACACCGGCGCACAGGATGAGGTGAGTATCGCGACCAGCCGCCGCTACGTCGGCGTGGGAACCACGAGCGACGCCGACACGGCATTTGGACTGCGCATCGGCGCAAACGTTAAAGCCGGCGCACCGACTGCCACCCGCTCGTGTGCGACTGCTGCCTAAAGCAGTCCGTGATTTCCTGCGCGAAACAACTCGGCCAGATATTCCACGGCGCGCCGTTCCCCGTAATACTCGGCGCGCCACGGTGTAACTCCGCTCACAAAGCCCACATGACCGCCCTTTTGCGGAAACTCGGTGGTGACGTACACGTTGTCGCGCACCGAGTGCGACACCTGTTCGAGCACATCGGCCGGAAGAAACGGATCGTTCACGGCACTCAGCAGCAACAACGGATGTTGCACTCGGTGCACCACCGGCGCAGAACTCGCACGCGCGTAATAATCGGCTGCGTCGGCAAAGCCGTGCAACGGCGCGGTAAAGTGATCGTCAAACTCCCAGAGCGTGCGCGCGGTCTGCACGGTGCTGAGAGGCGACAGTTCGGGATGCCGTGCTATCTTGGCCAGCGCTTTTGGAATCAGCGTGCGCAAAAACGCACGCTCGTACACCGCACCAAAGCCACGCCCGATCCAGCGCGATGCACGCGCCAGATCAAAGGGTACTGACACCGCGACGGCACCGCGCACCATATCGGGAATCTCACGGGCGTGTTCGCTCATCACCTTGCACAACACATTGCCACCGAGCGATACGCCAATCACACCGAGTGGTGCTGATGATTCGGTGGCCAGCGTCTGCAGTACGTGCAGCGTATCGGTGGTTTCACCGGAGTGATACGAACGCGGAAGGCGATTGGGCGTTGGGCCGCAGGTGCGGAACAACAACATGTCCATGCCCCAACCGCGTGATGCCGCTTCCCTGAACAATCCGCGCGCATAGTGCGAGTGCAGGCCACCCTCGAGTCCATGCAGCAGCAGCAACCGCGGCGTGGTGTCTGCATGATCACGCGGTGCGAGCCTGGCGACTTCTACAAAATCGCCGTCGGGCGTATCCCACTGTTCAATGCGCACCGCTGGCAGCGGCTCGCGCCGCACCACACGTCCCCATATCGTGGCGCTGTGTGCACCAAGCCACCATGCGGCGGTGTAGCGCCGGGTTGTGCTGCTCATGCGTCAGGCTGCCACGCGAAACTTTGTATTGCGCATGCGTCAGGCTGACACGCGAAACTTTGGCTACTCATGCGGCACACTACCACGCGAAACTCACCACCGGCAAATTGGTAACCATCGGTTGCAACGGTGAAAAGCGGAGCCCTGCGCTGCTTCGCTCCCGGTCTGGTGCGGTGACATGCTGCATGGCCCACGCCGTTGCCAGCGGGGCGAGCGATACGTTCACGCGATCGATAAGTCGTGCGTCACGCGATGCAGAAAACGATGCAGAAAATGATCCGGACGACGATTCCGACGGCATGAGACCGCGCAATGGCCCGGCGTCGGGCGCCGGCTCCAGCAAGCGGTCGGCGGCCACGAGTCCAAGTGCTCCGCCGGTCGTGACCAGCGCAAACGAGGCGCGTCGGCCGCTCTCGCTGATCGCGGCCACGCCCCCGCCCATGAGCGCACCGGCCAGCGCACCAAGCTGTGTGAGTGTGCCATTGGCCGACGTGCGATCGGCAGTGCGAACCATGAAGCGATCCGCCAGCACAAAACCGCCTACGAGGCCGGCCGTGGCCACGCCAAACGCCGACGTGGTCGACGCGTTGTCTCCGGGAAAGGTGAGTGCGGCCAGCGAGCCGAGCGCGGCACCGGTAAAGGCAATGGTGGCGTCACCGTCGGTCACGTTGTAAGACGCACGACGGGCGTAGCGCGGACCAAATGCGTAGCCGATCAGGCCGGTGGCCACGGCGGCACCAAGGGTGGCTTTGCCGCTCGATGAGAGACGCTCGTCAATCGTCCCAAACTCATCGATTACCACTTGGTCTCGTTCAAAGGCCCCGGCCGCACCTCCAATCCCGAGCGTGACAAGTGCCGACAGATCGGCCATCAGCCCTGAGGTGGCGGCCTCGCCGTCGCTCAGTCGGCGGGCGAAGTTGAATCCGGCCAGGGTGCCACCAACCGCGCCCGCCAGGATGGGCGTTCCATATCCCGGTCCGCCGCTCGCATTGGCGATCGCGGCCACAGCGGCACCCGCGGCCGCGCCCCGGATGCCAGCGTGCGACGCAAGGCTGTTTTGCGCCCGCGTGACCGTGCGGTTTTTGGTAGTTCGGGCAGCCACAAAGAAGGCCGATCCGGCAGCCAGAAAATATCCTCCGGTGGCCGCGGCGGGCCCACTGTTGCTGAGCATGGCGGCAGTGGCCGGACCGTAAGCAAAGAGCCCAAGAAAGGTTTGATTGCGAACGAACGCATTGCCGGCCGGCTGAGAAACATCCATGCCGGTGGCTGCCTCATCCCGAACGTTGCGCCCGTCGCCCCTGGCAGCCGATGCCACAACAGCGCTGTTGATCAGCTGATTTAAATCCAGCAATGAATCACTATCAAGCGTGTAGCGGGCCACTGACCCATCTTGTCTGCTCACCGCAAGCACGTACGCAGCGCCGCCACTCTGAAATAGCCTGACCTCGCGAAAACTTCCTTCCACCGGCCATCCCGGTGCCCCCGACAGGCGCAGTCGACTGGCCACGCTCGGCGTGATCGTCATGATGCGTCCGACGGAATCAAATGCTACCGGTGTTTCGATGACCGGAGCTGACTGGGCGAACGATTGTTCGGCACCGAATGTGGTGACGGCCACGAGCGTCGCGGTGATCAGCAACGCACGCAGCCTATCTGTGGCCTGTATGAGCGGTCGCATAGGGAGACGAGAGGGGGAGTGAAAACTGCGATTTGCGACCAGCCACTGCCGTGGGGCAACCACCGCACGGCGCACGACCCTACACGTTCGGTCGACGCGTATGCGCCTCGGTGCTGATCTGAAACTGATGCGCCACGGACAACAGCTGGTCATCGTTGTACAGCGCACCCGTAATTACACCGCAAATGGGCTGCGGGTTGAGTGCCGGCGTGCTGTCCGCTGCGGCACCGCGTCGGCCACCGCCCGGCACATCGAACTTGTACGGCAACACGGCACACGGATGTCCCGTTTGCGCGTTTGGACCGATATCGGCCGTGGGCGAGCCCACAAACATGTCAAGCTCGCGCATGAACTCGCCCCATTTGGCGATCAGCATGTAGCGCCGACGCTGTTGCTGCAGAAACTCAAAGCCACTGATCGTACGACCGCGCACGAACCGTGGATTCCAGTCGGCTGGTGCCATCGGGTTGGCAGGTGCCGGCGGTGCCGCCGCCGCCGCGGCTCTCGCCTCTTCGGGCGTTGGGAGGTTGTTGAGATCAAGCCCGATCTCCTTGGCCTTGCGCTGCACGTACGAATCGAAGGCGGCCGCGTACTCCACGTTCAAACCGCTGCCCGAACCGGGCACCGTCGGGCGCGGACCAATGTCGCGCGGCATGGCACCCAGCGCGCGCAGACCGCTCACCAGCTCTTCAGGTGCATTGGGATCCACCCCGATGCGCAGCGATGTGAGGCTGATATTCCGGTCAAACTGAAAAGGGGTGGTAATCGTAGACGGGTCTTTTTCATCGACGCCATGGATCACGTTGAACACCATCGCGCAGTCTTCGATCGTGCGGCACATGGGCCCCACACGGTCCATGGTCCACGCCAGTACCATGCCGCCGCTGCGACTCACGCGACCGAACGTTGGGCGCAGTGCGCTCACACCATTACGGATCGAGGGCGATACAATGGAGCCCTGCGTCTCAGTTCCGATGCTGAATGCCACACACCCGGCAGCCGTAGCCGATCCCGGTCCCGCTGACGAGCCGCTGGCGCCCAGTGAAAGATTCCACGGATTATTGGTGCGTCCGGCAAACCACTGGTCGTTTTGAGCAAAGAGACCGGTGGAGAGCTTGGCGAGCAGCACCGCGCCCGCCTCGCGAAGACGCACCACAATCTCTGCGTCCTCATCGATGATGCGGTCCTTGAAGTCGGGTGCGCCCCAGGTGGTGGGCACGCCCTTGGTGTTGAAGAGATCCTTGAGGCCGTACGGGATACCATGCAACGGACCCCGGTAGGTACCGGCCGCCAGTTCTGCGTCGGCGCGATCGGCTTCAGCCCGCGCCTGCTCCGGCATGATCGTGACGGCGAACAACAGCGTGGGGTTCAGACGCTCCATTCGCGCGAGATAGATGTCGGTGAGCCGGCGCGAGGTGATTTTGCGCTCCTTGATGAGCGCCGACAGCCGATGCGCGGGCAGGAACGCAATGTCTTCGTCATTGGATGGCACCGCGCCGCTGAACGGCTCAACCGTAAACTCACTGCGTTCAAAGGCATCACGCCCGCGCTCACGCACGAGCTTTTGCATGAGTGCGCCGGTGCCACCCGGATACGGCTGGAACTGCATGGCCGGCGGTTCGCCGTTGCCCAGCGGATCAATCACCTGCTGAGCGCGCAGCGCCCGCAGCACGTCGCGCTGCAGCGAACGCGGTGCATCGCTGGCAAAGGCACGTTGTGCCTGAGCTGCCTGCGCGCCGAACGTGGTGGCGGCCGCTGCTACCAGCGAGTAAAACATGAACTGGCGACGATCTACACCGGTTGCCGCTTCGTCGTGTTCGGTAGCTGATAGATCAGCTTGCAGCTGATCGAGCATATCATCGGGAGTGTGCACGGGAGTCCTGAGGCGGGAGGGGCGCGACGTTACAGCAGACAATCACGCCCAGCCGGGTCGCGGGCGCGTGAAAACGAAAGCTTCGCGCCGAGGCGATTGACGTCAACCCACTTGCCCGCAGGACTTCCAACGGTAGGCTTCAACCATCCGCTCACTCACCCGCACCAACCGCACCTATGGCTTCCAGTCTGCTCGCACTGCTCGACGACATTACAACACTGCTCGACGATGTGGCGGCGCTGAGCAAGGTGGCGGCATCCAAGACAACAGGTGTGATTGGCGATGACCTCGCGCTCAACGCCGAACAGGTCACCGGTCTGCGTGCCAACCGGGAACTGCCCGTCGTGTGGGAGGTGGCCAAAGGGTCGTTTCTGAACAAGTTGATTCTGGTGCCGGCGGCGCTGCTGATCAGCGCCTTTTTTCCTGCGGCCATTCTGCCGCTGCTTATGGTTGGCGGATTGTTTCTTGTGTACGAGGGATTTGAAAAAGTCGCACACAAGCTGGCCGAGCCTTCGGAAGAGGAAACCGAACGTCGCGCTACACGCGTCAAGGCGCTGGCCGATCCGAGCATCGACATGGTGGCGCTTGAAAAGCGCCGCATCAAAGGGGCCATCCGCACGGACTTTATTCTGTCGGCGGAAATCATCGTGATTGCGCTCGGTACGATGACGGCGGCGGCCATGAGCCGACAGATTGTCGCGTTAAGCGCGATCGCGATTGGTGTGACCGTCGTGGTGTACGGTTTGGTGGCCGGCATCGTAAAGCTTGACGACGCAGGACTGCGACTCACCGAATCAGCGATCAAAGAGGGCGGAGCAGCGTGGAAGGGCACACTGGGTGGCGGCATCCTTGTGGCCGCGCCGTATCTCATGAAAACGCTTTCCATTGTTGGCACTGCAGCCATGTTCAGCGTGGGCGGCAGCATTATTGTGCACGGCATTCACGTGCTCGAGCACCATGTCGATGACCTCACCGCAATGGTCGTGAGCGGGGGCTTTGCGGCCACCGTCGTGAAAATGGTTCTCGAAGCGGTTGTCGGCGTGCTGGTGGGTGGCGTCGTGGTAGCTGTGGTGAGTGCCGGCAAGAAGCTCTTTGGTGGGGCGCGCAGCGAAGCCAAGGCTCACTGAGCAGTGGCGTCGTGATCACTCATCAAGTGTGCCAGCCATTGCACATCCTCGTACGATCGCAGCAAGAACTTGAGCGCGAGGGAGAGCGGTACGGCCATGAGCGCTCCCACCGGTCCCAGCAGCCAACTCCAGAACACCAGCGACAGCACGACCACGGCCGGTGACAAGTCGAGTGATTCGCCGAGAAACCTCGGCTTCACGAAGTTGTCGAGAATCAGATTGATGACGATGAGACCCACCGCCACGATGGCCGCGCGCGCTACGCCAAACTGCAGCAGCGACAGCAACGTTGGCGGGATAAGCGCCAGCACAAAGCCGATGTTGGGCAGAAAGCTGAGCAGAAACGACAACACACCCCACAACACCGCGAAGTCAACGCCCAGGGACCAGAGCAGCAGTGTATTGGCAATACCGGCTGCCAGACCAAACACGGTGTTGATAACCACGTAACTGCGCATACTCTGCACAAAGCCGTCCAGACCGGCTTCGTGTGCACTCCCGGTATCCTGCTGCGCGTTGTTGCCTGACGATTGATCGGCCGTTTGCTGATCAGCTGTCTGCGTATCGCTTGCCTGGGTGGCCGACTTGTCGGACAGTTGCGTGGCGTCGTACAGCTTGTGCGGGTATCGCACCGCTTCAATCATCATGAATGCCATGATGAGTACCAGAATGCCGAAGTTACCGGCGGTGGAGGTAATGCCTCCAAGCACAGAAAGGGCACGCTCAACAATGGCGCCGGGCTGCAGTGCTTCGGACGATGCGAGTCCCGAAGAATCGAACGGCAGTCGGTCGAGCAGCGCCGTGACGGAATCGCGCAGTGAACTCACGCGCTCCTGATACTCCGGCAGTTTTTCCTGTAGCTGCGCCAGCGACGACCACATTAAAAATCCGATCATCGCAACAATCGCTACACCTACCACAATGCCGGTGAGGGCGGCCACGGTTGGTGGCCATCCGCGCTTGCGCAACCACAGCGAACCCGGGCTCCACGCGATGGTGATGAGCAGGGCAATGAGCACCGGATTGATGACCGGCGCAGCGGCACGGATGCCGGCGAGCACAACCACCGCGCTGGCCGCCGCCAGCAGCAACCGGGTAAACGGTGTGAGCGACACGGGCGGCGGCTGAACGGCGGTGGCGGCTACTTAGGCGTCTTCTACGCGAGGCATGGCATCGAGTGCAATGCGGAGCTGATCGAGACAACGCGCCGCCAACTCGGGTGATGCATACCCTTCACGCGTGAGATCAACCGGATGCCAATGCCACGAGGCTTCGCTCGTTGCACTCGGCACCAGCGTCTCTTCCCACACCTGCACTGGAACGGGTGGTACGTGCCGTGCACTCAGACGTTCGGGCAAATGATCACCACGCGGCGCGATGATGCCACGCCACACAATGGCCAGCAGCTCACCGGCGGCTGGTGAATCACTGCCGTTGCGCAGCCAGGCCACGGTCAGTGCGACTGGTCCAAGCTGCACAATGCAGCGGTCCGGTGACTTTCGAACGGTGGGCACATCCAGGTCCTGCTCGCGAGCGAACACCTTGGCGGCGCCGATCAGTTCATCAGCCAGTCGCGAAAACTCGCGTGTGCAAACGGCGAGTGCCCGGTGCGACGAAAGAAAGGCGTGCCGCGACATCGGATCGCGAATATCGGCGGCGGGCTGTTCGGGTGCATTTTGAATCACGGCTGTTCCCCAGATAAACGTGGAACGAAAGTGCGCCGTGCAGCGGACAAATGTCCAGCCGCACGGCGCACCACTAGCTCACACACGCATCGCACGTAACGATGTCGTGGACGAGGTGAAGACGGACTGCGTGGGTCAGCGACCCGAGCGCGAAACGTTCTCGGCGGCCGGACCCTTCTGGCCCTGCACGATGTCGAACTCTACCGTCTCACCTTCGGTGAGGGACTTGAAACCATCGCTCTGGATGGCTGAGTGATGAACGAAGCAATCCTTCTGTCCGTCGGCTGGCGTGATGAAGCCAAAGCCCTTTGCATCGTTGAACCACTTTACTGTGCCGGTCGTGCGCATTGCAAAACTCCTGAAAACTGTGATGTACTGCTGAAAGTCGGGAGCTCGGCTTTTACACCGGATGCAAAACGAACCGACCAACACCTGCTTCGTGATCACCTTCACGACGGTCGTCATCACTTGATGACTGCGATACAAACAAAAAAGGACCCGCTCGCTTCGGCAGGCCCGTTTCATTCGGAACTTGTCCACACATTAAAATGTGTGCATCGCTCAATAAACGTACAGTGGTCTGGCCCCCGGCGCCAGTGCTCCGCCAGTGCGGCCCCCATGCGTTCGCTGTACTTTCCCGCTGTCGAACATCGCCTACCCCTTCTTCTGTACTCTATGTCACGTTCTCTTCCGATCTCCATTGCGCTCGCTCTCAGCACTGTCGGCTTTGCGGTGGCAGGCGCACAAACCAACTCGAATACGCGCGGTTTCATGATTGGTGCCGGATTGTCCAGTATGACCGTTCAAGCCGATTTTGGTACAGTGAACACGTCCGAGTTCGGTATCGGATACCACGGTGAAGTGGCCTACGGCATGGAAAGACCGGTCGTCTTTTTTGCGCGCTTTTCCAGCACGGTCATTGATTCTGAAATTGATTATGACATGACGCAGGTTGACGTTGGCGCACGCTATCTGTTTCTCGGAGCGGCACAGAACTTCAGGCCGTACGTTGAGCTGGGCTTGGCACGCCGCGCGGTCACGCAGTTGGATGTGTTCATTGAAGAGGTGGAGCCGCGCAGCATCTCTTCGTCTTCACTTGGTGTCACAGGTGGCGCAGGTGCGCACCTGTTCGTGACTCCGCGCCTGGCGGTCGATGCGGCGGTCACCGTTTCACCGGGCACGTTCAGCGAGTGGTCTACTTTCGGTCAGCCGGTGCCGGTGGAAAGTGTGAATGTTACCACGCTCGGTGTTCGCGCCGGCGTGAAGTTCTGGCCCTTTTCCAAGTGAGATAACGTGCCAACCCACACGCATGCGTCGCGATTCGCCCTGCTGTTTGCGCTGTGCAGCTTTGGGCTTACCGGTTGTGAACAAGCGGTTGAAGTGGACCTCGTGTTGCGTGGCGGGACTATTTACGACGGAAGCGGCAGTCCCGGCATCACGGGCGACGTCGCAATCCATGACGATTCGATTGTCGCCGTGGGCGATGTCGGTTCCATCAAAGGAACGCGCGAGGTCAATGTTGCAGGCCTCGCGGTGGCCCCCGGCTTCATCAACATGTTGTCGTGGGGTGTGGAATCGCTGTTGCACGACGGACGTGCACTCTCAGACGTGATGCAGGGTGTCACGCTCGAAGTGTTCGGCGAAGGGGCTTCGATGGGGCCCATCAACGCGGTCATGCGCGAAGAGATGATCGCCGAACAGGGCGACGTCCGCTTCGACGTGCCTTGGACAACACTTGGACAGTACCTCGAGCACCTCACGAGTCGTGGTGTCTCAACCAATGTGGCATCGTTTGTTGGCGCGACCACCGTGCGCATTCACGAACTCGGCTACGCCAACCGCGCCCCCGATGCCAACGAGCTCGCGCGCATGCAGGAGCTGGTACGCACTGCCATGCGCGAAGGCGCACTGGGTGTTGGCTCGTCACTCATTTACGCGCCGGCATTCTACGCCGGCACCGAAGAACTCATTGCGCTGGCCACAGTAGCTGCCGAGTACGATGGCATGTACATCAGCCATCTGCGCAGCGAAGCGAATCAACTGCTCGAAGCGATTGACGAACTCATTCGCATATCGCGTGAGTCGGGCGCCCCGGCGGAGATCTATCACCTCAAGCAGGCGGGGGCTGAGAACTGGGGCAAGCTTGACGCAGTGATTGCGCGCATTGATGCGGCCCGCGACAGCGGTTTACGCATTACCACTGATATGTACACGTATACCGCCGGCGCCACCGGGCTCGATGCCGCCATGCCGCCGTGGGTACAGGAGGGCGGCTACGAGGCGTGGGCAAAGCGGCTCGGTGATGCGGCGGTGCGTCGCAAAGTCATACAGGAAATGCGCACGCCTACCAATGCATGGGAAAATCTTCTGCTGCTCGCCGGTTCGCCCGATCGGGTGCTGCTGGTTGGCTTCAAGCAGGACTCGCTCAAGCGACACACCGGCCGCTCGTTGTCGGAGGTGGCGGCCGAAATGAATCTCTCGCCGGAAGAAGCGGCGATCGAGCTGGTAATCCGCGACGGCTCACGCGTTGGTACAGTCTACTTTCTCATGAACGAAGACAACGTGCGCCGGCAGATACAGCTGCCGTATATGAGCTTTGGCAGCGACGGTGGCGCGTTGGCTCCCGAAGGAGTGTTTCTCAAGTCCAACACGCACCCGAGGTCGTACGGCAACTTTGCACGTGTGCTTGGCACCTACGTGCGCGAAGAGCAGCTCATCACACTTGAAGAAGCCGTTCGCCGCCTGAGCGCGCTGCCCGCAGAGAATCTGCGTCTGCGTCGTCGGGGAAGATTGCAAAGTGGCTATCACGCCGACGTGGTAGTGTTTGATCCTGCAACGGTTGCCGACAAGGCGACATTTGAGACACCGCACCAGCTGGCCGTGGGCATGCAGCACGTGTTTGTAAATGGTGTGGCCGTTGTTGCCGACGGAGCACACACGGGCGCCACACCGGGACGCGTAGTGCGCGGTCCCGGTTGGACCGGGTGGAGTGACTCGCTGCCGTAAGCCAGCCCTGTTGTAGCTGAAGGTTCTTATCGCAGCGGGTATCGCAAGGTTACTGCAGCGCCGCGTTCACGATTTCCTGCGCGTCGGCCTGAATGCGCGCCAGATGTTCGGTGCCGCGAAAACTCTCCGCGTAAATCTTGTACACGTCTTCCGTGCCCGACGGACGCGCGGCAAACCAGCCGTTTTGCGTACTCACCTTCACGCCACCAATAGCCGCCTGGTTGCCTGGTGCGTGCGTGATGATGCCGGTGACTGCATCACCAGCCAGTTCGGCCGCACCGATGTTGGCCGCGCTCAGTGAAGCCAACACTTTTTTCTGTTCCGGTGTGGCCACAGCATCAATGCGCGCGTACACCGGATGTCCGAGCTGCGCGGCGAGTTGCTCGTAATGCTCCGATGGATCGTGTCCCAGACGGGCGGTCATTTCGGCGGCCAGCAATCCGGCAATGATGCCGTCTTTGTCGGTGGTCCAGACTCCACCGTCATGGCGCAGAAAGGTGGAACCGGCGCTCTCTTCTCCCACGAAGCCCAGTGAGCCGTCTACCAAACCGTCTACAAACCATTTGAATCCAACCGGCACTTCGTACATGCGACGGTTGTGGGCCGCGCAAACCCGATCAATGAGACTGCTGCTTACAACCGTTTTGCCGATTGCAATGTCACGGCTCCACGCAGGCCGGTGTGCGAGCAGATAGTCAATACACACAGCGAGGTAGTGATTGGGCGCGAGCAGTCCACCGGTCCGGGACGCAATACCGTGCCGGTCGTGGTCTGTATCGGCCGCCATCGTCACGGTGTACTGCGTTGCCTCGGCGAGCACACTGGCCATCGCGTACGGTGACGAGGGATCCATGCGCACCTTGCCGTCCCAGTCGCGTGTCATGAAGCGGAAGGTGGCGTCGATGGAAGTGTCGAGTACGGTGAGCGGTATGCGATAATGATCGGCGATGTGCTGCCAGTAGTGTACGCCGGCTCCGCCCAATGGATGCGCCGCGATTGTCATCGTGGCATCACGGATCACGTCGAAATCCAGCACATGTTTCAGGTCGTGCACGTAGGCCGACCGGAAATCATGCGTGTGTGTTGTTGACGCAGTGCGCGCCGCGTGCACACTCACGCGCCGTACCTCGCGCAGTCCGTTGGCGAGCAACTCATTGGCGCGCTGTTGAATGGCGCGCGTGGCGTCGCTGTCGGCCGGACCGCCGTGCGGTGGGTTGTACTTGAAGCCGCCGTCGGCTGGCGGATTGTGCGACGGCGTGATGACAATGCCATCAGCCGACCCTGACGCC
>JAABRT010000037.1 GCA_011390805.1 Gemmatimonas sp.
TGATGAATGGCGGAAGTGAGGTGTGCATGTACCACAGTGTACTGCATCCCTCACGGTGCACGAGCAGCATGAAGAACAGTTTTTCGTTTGTCAACTGAAGTGTTCTGCACCTCTGGTGTTCGATACACAACGAAATGTCAACGCGCACTGCACGCCCCAAAATCATCCAGATTCGCCCGTCCGATATCGACAGAGCCGTTCCTTCCGTTTTGTTGCACTCTACACTGGGCTACCTGATCTGCACTTACAAAAGCACGTTTCTGAGCTTACCCCGAAAAAGTGGACGCGTATGTGTTGAGTGCTACGCGGCCATCTGTTGCTGTACTTCGTACTCAGCGGGACTGACATATCCCAATGTGGAATGCCGCCGCTTTCGGTTGTACCACGTTTCGATATAGCGAAAGATCGCGCGACGCGCTTCCTCTCGGGTATGCCAATCGTGGCGCATGATCAACTCGAACTCCAACGTCGCAAAGAAACTCTCCGCGACGGCGTTGTCGTAACAATCGCCTTTGCCACTCATGCTCGCCAGCATGCCGTGTGCCTGTAGTTCCGCACGGTACGCGGCGGAGGCGTACTGACTGCCGCGATCCGAGTGGAAAATGAGTCCTGGCGCGGGGCGCCGCGCCTCCCGCGCCATGCGTAATGCGCTGAGTACTACGTCAACTTCGAGCGTGTCACGCATCGCCCATCCCACACAGCGACGTGAGCCCAGATCCAAGACCGTCGCCAGATACAAGAAACCCTCGCGCGTGGGCACATACGTGATGTCCCCCACCCAGATCGTATTGAGCGCGATGTCCTCCACGTCGAACTGGCGCTGCACACGATTCGGCGCGATGGGGTCCGTGTGCGCCGAATCCGTGGTGACTACCCGCAGGCGAGGCCGCGGTCGCGCCACGAGCCCCGCCTCGCGCATCAGGCGGGCGACGCGCTTCGTACTGGTCGGCAAGCCTTCGGCCCGCAGCTCGCGCTCAATGCGCGGCGCGCCGTATGTGCCGTCGCTCTCCGCGAACGCCACGCGCACACTCGCCATCAGCACCTCATCGATCAGCGCCCGCCACGGTTCAGGGCGTTTGAGATACGCGTAGAAGCCGGCCACCGACACCTCCAGCACACGGCACATGAGTCGCACAGGAAACTCGCCGCGATGACGAGCAATCACGGCGCACCTCATCGCGACTCTTTCGCGAAGTACGCCGCCACTTTTTTTACGAAGGCTTGCTCTTGCTTGAGCGTCGCCAGCTCGCGACGCAGCCGTCGGTTCTCCTGCTCGAGCGTCTCGCCGGGCACCGGGCCATCGGTCGGCGTCCCCTCAGCCTGCAGGCGCGCCCACAACCGCAACTGCTCCGGGCGCACTTCTAACTCGCGACTGATTTGTGCGAGCGACATGCCCGACGTACGGCGCTCCCGCATCATGCGCACCGCTTCTGCCTTAAACTCTGCACTGAACGCCCGACGTGCAGGACGCCCGTCTCCCGGCTTGGATCTCATGTATCACCTCCGCCCCCAAATTAGGGCGAGTCAGGCGTCCACGAAATCGGGTCAACTCCAAGATACCTACAACAAGGATGAGTTCAGGCACATTGCTCGAATCACGCCGACAAGCGACTCCATGCCGCTCATCGTCGGAATGCACACCACGCGCGACGGCACGCTTTGGGTGCTCGACAACGCGGCGGCCAGTGGTGCCGAAGAAACTGTGGCCACTGCGTATCGGAAGGACGGCGCCATGCTGGGGCGCGTGTCGCTCGGCGTTGGAGCGCTGCCGATGGCATTTGGTAACGATCGCGTAGTGCTGCGGGTCACCGATGAGGATGATCTTGTTGCGCTGCGCGTGCATCGGATTGTGCGGTAGGTGCGGTTACGCTCGGCAGGCGATGGTGCTCTGTTCGTCGTACGAATGCTGCGAGGCTTTAAGGCCGTAAGGCCTCAGGGCACTGAATAGCCGTAAGACCGAATCAGCACAGCAACTGCGTGAACCGTTCACCGTTAACGCTCAGATGCCCGCGGCCGAGGGGTTAGTCCGATTCGTCATTCCGGCCACAAAGTGCCCTGAGGCCTTCCGGCCTTAAAGCCTCGCCATTTTCGCCACCCGCACCGAGCACCCAAGCCAGCCCAGCGCCCCACACCACGCTCGCTCCATCACCCACATCACAACCTTGCGGCACAGCCCGCGAGTGTGGACAATCGCCCTTGACACCCCCCGTACTTTGTGGCGCAGATGAATGTCAGTGCAACGGTCGCATGTTCCGGACCGCGCACCTATATTCCCGTCTGGATCCGTGCCTTTGGCCGCAGCGCTAACCCCCGGCGATGTGTGCCAACCGTGCCACCCTTGCACCGTGATCGCCCCGATGGAGCTTCCCCGCATGCCGTTCGAGTTGGATCAGAGCACGTCCCAAAATGCCCGCATGAAAGTGGTGGGCGTTGGCGGAGGCGGAGGTAACGCAGTTAATCGCATGATCGAGGAACACCTCGAAGGCGTTGAGTTCATTTCGGTGAACACCGACGCGCAGGCGCTCATGCACTCCAAGGCCGACGTCAAAATCCAGATCGGCAAAAAGCTCACGCGCGGTCTCGGAGCTGGCGCCCGCCCCGAAATCGGGCGACAGGCCATGGAAGAAAGCAAAGACGAGCTGGCGCGTGTTGTACAACACACCGATCTCGTCTTCATCACCTGCGGCATGGGCGGTGGAACCGGTACAGGTGCCGCGCCTGTCATCTGCGGGCTCGCACGTGAAGCTGGTGCACTCACCGTTGGTATAGTGACGCGTCCGTTTCTGTTTGAAGGACGCAAGCGCATGCGACAGGCTGAAGAAGGCATCGCCGAAATGCGCAAGCACGTGGACACCATGATCGTGGTGCCCAACGAGCGACTGCTGGCGGTGGTGGGCAAGGGCATTCCCTTCCATGAAGCACTCAAGAAGGCTGACGAGGTGCTGCTGCACGCTACGCAGGGCATCTCGGTGCTCATCAGCGATACCGGCCTGGTAAACGTCGACTTTGCCGACATGCGCACCGTCATGCAGAACGGCGGCTCGGCGCTCATGGGCATGGGTGTGGGACGCGGCGAATCGCGCGCCACCGAAGCGGCGCAGCAGGCCATTGCGTCGCCCTTGCTTGACAATGTCTCTATCGCCGGAGCCACCGGCGTATTGGTGAACATCACCGGCGGTGAAGACCTCACGCTCGGCGAAGTACATCAGATCAACGAAATCGTACAGGACGCGGTGGGCGACGACGCCGAGTTCATTTTTGGCGCCGTGCACGAGCCGGCCATGCATGGCGAGATTCGTGTCACGGTCATTGCCACCGGCTTTGATCGTCTGCTGCAGGGCGGTATCGGGAACGGTTCGCTGGCTCATGGTTTTTCACATGGGCAGGCCGCGGCGCAGCCTGCGCAGCGTACCGGTCCGTCAGTACTGCCGTTCCCCGCGCCACGCGAGCGTTCGGCCGGTGTGAGACCTCCCACCGCACCCGTGCGTCCCGTAAATAAGGAGGCGGTGGCTCCACCAGCCGCCCGTCCCATTCGGCCTAACGTGGCGCCACCCGCCGCTGGAGAGCTCGACGACATGGAAATCCCGACCTTCATTCGGAGACAGATGGATTGAACAAGGCGCTCTCGAAGCTGCTGGTCGTGGGAACGCTTGGCGTTCTTGCGGCTGGTGCACTAGCCATCGGGCGCCCAGTCCCGCAACGTGCCGCCGGCGAACTGCTCGCCGTTTCCGCGCCGCCTGCGCCTGTCTCGTCTGTCCGAACCGATACCATTCATAGCGGCGAACCACTGCTCGCGGTGCTGCAACGTCATGGACTTGAACATGACGAAGCCAACCGGGCCATCGCCGACATGTCACTCATCGACGCGCGACGTGTGCGCGCCGGCACGCAGGTCACCGCGCTCGTGCACCCCGATTCGGGCGTGCAGAACGTGACCTTCCAACTGGCTATTGATCGCATTGTGCGTCTGGTGCGCAACGGCGAAAGCTGGATGGAAGTAGAAGAGACGCTGCCGTGGACCCGTGACACAGTGGCCGTGGCGGGGGTGATCAACTCGACGCTCACCGGCGCGATCGTTGAATCGGCCGTGCAGTTTCCAACCAGCGCGCGTACAGAGCTGGCCTACGCGATTGCCAACGTGCTGGAATATCGCGTAGACCTGAGCCGCGATCTGCGCGTCGGTGATTCCATCACCGCGCTGGTAGAACGTGAGACGGCTCCCAATGGCCTGGTGCGCACGGGCAAGGTGCTCGCCACACGTTCAAAGATTGCCGGCAGCGCCATTGACGCTGTGCGCTTTGACGACGAGGACGGTGAGTCGCAGTTCTATGACGCCGAAGGTCGCAGTTTGCGTGCTGGATTCCTTCGCGCGCCTCTCGAGTTCCGTCGCATTTCGAGTGTGTTCGGATCGCGCAAGCATCCGGTGCTCAAGACATGGCGCAAGCACAATGGCATTGACTACGCCGCCAGCACCGGCACGCCGGTGCGCGCGATTGGCGACGGCACTGTCATCTACGCCGGCTGGAAGGGTGGCTACGGCAAGACCGTGGAAATCCGCCACAAGAACGGCATGGTGACGCGCTACGGACACCTGAACTCGATTTCCGTGCGCAACGGTGCGCGCGTGAAAATCTCCAACACGATTGGCAAGGTGGGCATGACCGGTCTCGCGACTGGTCCGCACCTGCACTTCGAAACGCTGATCAACGGCGTGCACCGCGATCCGCGGGCAGCGCTCAAGGACGTCAGCGGCGAGCCCATTCGTGTGGCTGACCGCGACGCATTTCAACTGCGTCGCAACGCCCTCTTTGCCGATCTCACGGCACGCGTTTACGCTATGCAGGATGACGCAGCCAACGTTGCAATCCCCGGCATGGGTATCGGCCCGCGCGCTCGAACGCGCGCGGTTGGCGCTGGAAACTGATCGGTGCTGTCACTCGCCCCTGATCGGGGCGAGTGAACAACTCGCACACCTGTGATCAACTGGGCGCTGGCTGCACTCGCAGCCCTTATCGGGGCGTGGCTGGCCTACGGGCCGCTCACTCGCGCCCGCTCCTCACATAGCGCCGACGCCACGCGTGCTGTGGCCCCCATGCGCTGGGCCATCATACTCGGCTCGCTGCGCGGACTCGCCTACCTCCTGCTCATCGCGCTGTTGCTCGGCGCGCCGTGGGGCACCGTTAGTCGCGATGTGCCGCTCCCCGTGCTCGATGTCTCCAGCAGCTGGCAGCGCGCCGACGACGGCACACTCTGGCAGAACGCGCTCGACAGCGTGCGCTCACTCGGTGGCGATACCGTGTTGCTGGCCGGTGATTCGGTACGACTCACGTCACGTGCTGATTTGGGAAGCGTCTCGTCAAACGATCAGCGCACCGCACTGCAACCCGCGATCGATCGCGCCACCGCACTTGGTCGTTCGGTCGTGATCGTCACCGACGGTGAAGCAGACGATCTCGCGCTCGGCACCGTGCTGCCGCCCGGTTCACGCGTGATGCGCATATCGCGAACACCGCGCCCAGACGTCGCAATCGCCGCGCTCGATGTGCCACCGTACGCAACCGGTGGCGACACAATCGATGTAAACGCCACTCTCGTTGCGGGTGATCTTGATGTCGACGGCGGATCATTCGCAGTGCGTGTTGACGGAGCAGAACTCGCGCGTGCCGTGATTCAACCAATGGAAGCGTACGCGTCGCGACGTGTTGCATTGCGTGTGCCGCTGCCGCGCGGATCCGGCGAACGTGTATTGTCGGCCATCAGTACCACGGCCAACGACATTGAACCGCGCAACGACACGTTGTCTGCAACGATAGACATCACCGATCGACCGCGCGTGGTGTTCGTTACCACCGTACCCGATCTCGACGTACGCGAAGTGCTGCGCGTATTGCGCGGCACGGTGCGACTGCCGGCCCGTGCGTACCTGCGCGTGGCACCTGGCGTGTGGCGCGAAGAGGGCACGTTTGCACCGGTCACTGAAGCCCTGGTGCAGCAGCGTGCACGTGAAGCGGGGCTGCTGGTATTGCACGGTGACACGGCATGGAGCGGCATTGCTGCGCAGCGTCGCGGTGCGATGATTCTCTGGTCGCCAGCACCTCCACGTCCGCCGCTGCGCGCACTGCAAAGTGATGCGCGCGCCGAGTGGTATGTGAGTGCGGTGCCGCCCTCGCCGATTTCGGCGGTGCTTGAAGGTTTGCCGCTCGATTCACTGGCCCCGCTCGATCTGGGTCCGGCTGCGGCTGGCGCAACGCGTACTGGCGGCATCCCGCTGCTGGAAGCACGCGCTGGCCGAGCAGGTGCGCCCAGAGCAGTGGCGACGTTGAGCTCATCTGCAGGAGTTCGCCAGCTGCGCATCACAGGCTCAGGTTTCTCTGCCTGGACCGTGCGCGGCGGACGCGGCGCCGATGCGTTCTCCGCGCTGTGGGGCGCTATCTTTGACTGGATGGCGGTGGCCGAGGCTGACGGTGGCGGGGTAACGCTGGCCAACAGACTCGTGCGTGCCGGCGAACCGCTGGTATGGCGGCGCGGCGGAACGGACAGCGTGGCGACCGTGGTTGTTCGGTCAGCCGCAGGTGATGAGACATCGTTGACGCTGCGCTTTGCGGACAACGCAGACGTAGTAGAGACACCCGCGTTGCAGGACGGTGTATATCAGTTGCAAGCTGGCAGCACCCAGCGCACGCTGGTAGTGAATCCGTCACGCGAGTGGGTGCCGCGGGCACCAATCATGGTGCCCACCGCTCAGCCGCGCGACGATATCAGCGCCGTACCGCGTTCGCTGCTCGAACGCAGCTGGCCGTTTGTCCTGGCGCTGCTGTTGCTGTGCGGCGAGTGGATTCTGCGCCGGTCGGCCGGTCTACGTTAGTTCAGTAACTTTCGCGTGCCTAACAGTATCAGGTGCGGCCGAGAGAAAACGGTGGATTTGCAACGCACCCACCAAAAAATCTGTTGCAGTTCTCCGCGTCTCCGCGCCTCTGTGGTCAAAAAACACACGCACCGAAGAGGCACAGAGACACGGAGCACCGCGTTTGTTTTGCCTGTCCCAGCTACTTGTGTGAGAACCCATGAAACGATTGTTCAAGCGCGAAGGTGACACACCCAAGCGCTCACTGTGGGATAAAGTAAAGGACCTCGCGCGCACAGATTTTGGCGTGCTGCTCCGCGGTGGCGTTGACCCGGGATCGCTCGAAGCGCTGGAAACCATGCTGCTCGAAGCCGACTTCGGTGTGCCCACCACGCTCCGGCTGGTAGAAGAAGTTGAGCGGCTGGCCAAGCGCGGTGCCATCAAAACCGAAGACGAGTTCCGCGAAGCACTGCGTGTTGGCATTCGTGATGCACTCAACGCCGGCCAGAGCAATCCCGCTCTCAACATCGCCCCAACATCACCCACGGTGTTGCTGGTGATTGGCGTAAACGGCGCCGGCAAAACCACGTTCATCGGCAAACTCGCGACTCGCCTGCGCGGTGAAGGCAAGCGTGTGCTCGTGGGTGCCGCCGATACATTCCGCGCCGGTGCAGTCGATCAGCTGCGCGTGTGGGCCGAGCGTGCGGGCGCCGAGTTTGTTGGTGCGAAGTCGGGCGCCGATCCGGCCGCTGTTGCGTTCGACGCTATTGACGCTGCGGCCACTCGCGGCTGCGACTACGTGATCATTGATACCGCCGGTCGTTTGCACACCAGCAGTGACCTCATGACCGAGCTCAAGAAAATTCATCGTGTGCTCGGCAAGCGTCTCGCAGATGCACCACATGAAGTACTGCTCGTACTTGATGGTACGATTGGACAAAACGCTTTGGCGCAGGCGCGCACCTTTAGCGCCGCCGTGCCCGTGACCGGATTGGTTGTCACCAAGCTCGATGGCACCGCCAAGGGCGGTGTGGTGGTAGCCGTGCACGAAGCACTGAACGTGCCGATCAAGTTTGTAGGCATGGGTGAACAGGCGCCCGATCTCGAAGCGTTTGACGCCGACCGGTTTGCCACGGAGCTTGTGGCGTCGTGAGCAATGCGGAGGACGCGGCACGTCGGCGTCGCCGAACCGGCCCGCCTCCGCGCCTCACGCTCGATACACCCGTCACATACCTCAAGGGCGTTGGTCCGGCCCGCGCCGAATCGCTGCAACGACTCGGCATTCGTGTAGCTGGCGATCTATTGCGCCATGTGCCGCATCGCTATGAAGACGCGAGCACCGTTACCCCGATTTCCGATGCCGCTGTCGGTGCTGATGTCACCGTGCTGGGGCAGGTAGTCGCCACCGGTGTGTTGCCCACGCGACGCGGACTGCGTGTCTTTCAAGCCGTGATCAAGGACGCATCAGGCTTGCTCGAACTCGCATGGCCCGGTCAACCGTTTCTTGAGCGCACAATAAGCAAAGGCGACTGGCTGCTGTGCACTGGCCAGGTGCGCTTTCATCACGGCCGACGATTGCAGCCGCGCGAGTTTGTGAACCTTGGCGCTGGCGACGAAAGCTCGCTTGAAGGACGCGTACTGGCTGTCTATCCGGCCACTGAAGGCCTGAGCGTTCGCTGGTTACGAACACTGGTGGAACAGCATCTGAGCGATCTGCTGCCGCTCGTGAAAGAGCCGTTGCCCGCTGCACTGCTGGCCGAAGCGGGTGTGCCGCCACTGCCGGAAGCGCTGCGTCGTGTGCACAAACCGGAGTCGGTTGCCGATGCACGACTCGGGCGCTCGCGGCTGGCGTGGGAAGAGTTGTTGTGCGTGCACCTGCTGCACCGACGGGCCAATGTATTGGCGCGCGAATCGCGAACGGGCGTACAGTTTGCCAATCGCAAGCAGCTCACGCGTCAGCTGCGCGAAGCACTGCCGTTCACACTCACCAACGCACAAATGCGCGCTGTGCGTGAGATTGTGGGCGACCTGTGCAGTGCACGTCGCATGCATCGCCTGCTGCAGGGCGACGTAGGCAGTGGCAAAACCATCGTCGCGCTTTTCTCGGCGATGCTGGCCATGGAGAACGGATATCAGTGCGCCATCATGGCGCCCACTGAACTGCTGGCCGAACAACACGCGCTCACTGCGCAAAAGCTGTTGGCGCCGTTGGGTATTTCGCCTGTCTTGCTCACCGGCCGTCTGGGTGCGAAAGATCGCCGGGTCGCGCTTACGCGGATGGCTTCGGTTGACCCGGTACTCGCCATTGGCACGCACGCACTGTTTCAGAATGATGTCGCGTTTGCGAAGCTGGGCCTGGTGATCATCGATGAACAGCATCGCTTCGGTGTGGAGCAGCGCGCTGCACTTGGTGCAAAAGGCGCTGACGGTGAGCCGCCAGATGTATTGCTCATGACTGCCACGCCCATTCCGCGATCACTTGCACTCACGCTGTATGGTGATCTCGATGTGTCCACGCTCGACGAACGTCCTCCGGGGCGGCAACCCGTAACCACGGCCCATCGTCGCGAAGCAGCGCGCGATCGTGTGTTTTCGTTTGTAAACACCGAGCTCGACGCCGGTCGTCAGGCGTACGTGGTGTACCCGGTGATCGAAGCGTCAGAAAAAACCGATCTGCGCGACGCGACGTCCATGTACGAAGCGCTTGTCGCCGGTCCATTTGCATCACGCCGCGTGGCGTTGCTGCACGGTCGTCTGCCGGCAGAGGAACGCGATGTGATCATGCGCGCGTTTCGCGATGGTGCAATCGATGTGTTGGTGGCCACGACCGTGATTGAAGTGGGCATTGATGTACCCAACGCCACCGTGATGATCATTGAACATCCCGAGCGCTTTGGTCTGTCGCAGTTGCATCAGCTGCGCGGCCGCGTAGGCCGAGGCGCCGAGCAATCGTATTGCATCCTGCTCGGCGATGTGGGTTCGGACGCTGCCGATCGATTGCAGGTGGTGGTAAACACGGAAGACGGTTTTGAAATCTCCCGCGCTGACTTGCGCATGCGCGGCATGGGCGATCTGTTTGGGGCGCGGCAGTCCGGGTTGCCGGCGTTTCGTATTGCTGATCCGATTGCCGATGAAGCGCTCAACAACTCCGCCCGGGAATCCGCAGAGCGAATGCTGACTGCCGACCCTGCGCTTGAGCGCCCTGAAAACGCGGGCGTTCGGCAACTGCTCACCATCAACTACAAGCGCGCCCTCGAACTCTTTCAGGTCGGTTGAACAGCTACCACAGAGTGCGCGTAGGCAATTCCACAAACGAGTTTTTCTCTGTGCCTCAGTGTCTCAGTAGTTGAAGCTTTTGAAAAACATCAACCTCAGAGGCACAGAGACGCAGAGAACTGCAACAGATTTTTGGGTGGGTCCGTTGCAGTTCCACCTCCAAATCATTTCCGCATTGCACCGCTACAAGGCGGTAAGCGCTTTGTTCTCCGCGTCTCCGTGTCTCTGCGGTAAACGCGCCGTTCTCCGCGTCTCCGTGTCTCTGCGGTAATTCGTTGTTCTCCGCGTCTCCGCGACTCTGTGGTAAATGCTGTTCCCGCAGTTACCGCTGCGCCGCACACCCCGGGAAGCCTACGCGCGCCAGAATCTTCTCGAGCGGACAGAAGTTGGTGTAACTGGATTGCAGCAGGTTAAACCCGACGAATGCGGTGAACGCAAAGAACCAGGGGTTCACCCAAACGCCGAGCGCAACCGAAAGCATTACAAACACGCCGGCGAAGCGACGGATGATCTTGTCAGCACACATGGTATTCATTCCGTGAAAGAGTAAGCAAATCATACGAACACTTCGGCTGGAGCAGCCGGCACATGGACGCGCTCCACGACAGTGGCCGGCGCACGGCGGCGCAGCTCCCAGTACAGCAACGGCACCACCACCATCGTGAGCAGCGTGGCTACAATCGCGCCGCCAATCAGTGCGACGGCCAATCCCTGAAAGATGGGATCGAGCACCATCACCAGTCCGCCAATCACCACTGCCGCTGCAGTAAGCGCGATCGGCCGGAAACGTACCGCACCTGCCTCGAGTACCGCTTGCACCAAGGGACGCTCACGCTCTTCGGCGAGCTGAATGAAGTCCACCAGCAAGATCGAGTTGCGCACAATGATGCCCGCCAGCGCGATCATGCCAATCATTGATGTAGCAGTAAAAAACGCGCCCATCAGTGCGTGTGCAGGCAGGATTCCTACGAGCGTAAGCGGAATCGGCGCCATGATCACCAGCGGTGTACTGAACGACTGGAACCACGCCACTACCAGCACGTAGATGAGCACCAGCACCACGGCAAAGGCGATGCCGAGGTCGCGGAACACTTCAATGGTGACCTGCCACTCGCCGTCCCACTTCACCGCCGTCTCATCGAGACGCAACGGCTGCACCGCGTTGTAACGCGTGATCTCGGCGCCGCTTACCGTGAGCGTGTCCAGGATGCTGTTCATGGCCAGAATCGCGTACACCGGCGCTTCCACTTCGCCTGCGACGTCACCGGTTACGTAGATCACCGGGCGCAGATTCTTGCGATGGCGTGATGTCGCGCGTGATGCGGAGTCTACCGATACAAAACGACCCAGCGGCTGCGGACCCATGGCCGTTGTCACCGGCAACGCGAGCAACTGCTGCACACCCGAGCGATCGCGCACATCAAGACGCGGCACCACCGCCACCGGTTCACGTGATGTTGACGACTGCAGTGCGCCCATCGGCATGCCGCCCACGGCCATTGCGACGGTCTGTGTGAGCAGGGGTACGTCGGCACCGGCACGTGCAGCCGCGGCGCGGTCTACACGAAATGCGAGCTGCGCGGCTGGCGCTTCTACCGTCCAGTCCACATCAACCACACCGGTGGTTGCTTCGAACGCTGCCTTGACCTTGCGCGCTGCTTCAAGGCGCGTGGAATCGTCGGCCGCGTACACTTCGGCCACCAGCGTTGACAACACCGGCGGACCCGGCGGAATCTCGGCCACCTTGGCACTCGCTCCGAATGAACGCGCGATGGAATCAACCATGGGACGCACCGCCACAGCAATCTCATGACTCTGCCGGCTGCGATCATGCTTGGGAGCAAGATTCACCTGAATGTCAGAGACATTCGCACCTCGGCGCAGGAAATAGTGTCGCACCAGTCCGTTAAAGTTGAACGGTGCTGATGTACCCGCGTAAACCTGCGTGCTGACCACCTCAGGAACCGTGCGCAGCTGCTGCGCAATGGCTTCGGTGGCTGCAAGCGTTGACTCGAGTGTTGTTGTTTCCGGGAAGTCCAGCACCACCTGGAACTCCGACTTGTTGTCAAACGGCAGCATCTTCACCTGCACAGCGCCGATTGCTACAAGAGCCATGGAGCCAAGCAGCAACACAATCGTGCCGCCGTAAAACGCCATGCGCGTGCCGCGCTTCTCAATGAGCGGCGTCATGAGACCAGCGTAGAACTTGCCAAAGCCTGACTTGAGCACGGTGCTGCTTTCATCGCCGTGCGCGTCAGCCTGCGCGTGTGGTTTACCCGTCGCATGCTCCTGTGCGGAGTGCGGCGCTGTATGTCCACGCAGCAACCGGTAACCGAGCCACGGCGTCACAATAAACGCCACACCCAATGAGGCCAGCATCGCCACCGATGCGCCAACCGGAATGGGGCGCATGTATGGTCCCATCATGCCCGACACGAACATCATTGGCAGAATGGCCGCAATCACGGTAAACGTGGCCAGGATCGTGGGATTGCCCACTTCGTCTACCGCTTCAATGGCCGCCTGTTCAGGCGAACGGTTTCGCATGGCCATGTGGCGCGCGATGTTCTCCACGACCACAATCGCGTCGTCCACCAGAATGCCAATGGAAAAAATCAGCGCAAACAGCGTGATGCGGTTGAGCGTGTAGCCCATCAGGTAGTACACAAACAGCGTCAGCGCGAGCGTGACCGGTACAGCCACGAGCACCACCACCGCTTCGCGCCAGCCCAGGAACAACCACACCAGCGCTGTTACCGATAGCGTGGCGATGGCCAGATGCAGAATCAGCTCTGAAGCCTTCTCGGCAGCGGTCTCGCCATAGTCACGCGTGATGTCTACACGCATCCCCTCAGGCACCACGCGACCGCGTGATTCCTCGAGACGTTCAATCGCTGCATGGGCAACCGTTGTCGCGTTGGCACCGGCACGCTTGGCCACGGCAATCGTGACTGCGGAACGTGGTGCATCAGTGCCAGTGGCCGTGGTCACGTAGGACACCGGTTCACCAAAACCATCGGTGATGGTGGCTACATCACGCAATGCAATCGCCCGTCCATCGCGCACGGCGACAATCACATCACCCACATCGTCGGCACTGGCAAAGGCCGCCGATACATCAACGCGCACCGTTTGATTGCCCGTGGCAAACTCACCCGCTTGCAGCCGCGCGTTCGCACCCATCAACGCCTGTGCGATTTCGCCCGGCGTGATACCGGTACCGGCAAGGCGCGACGGATCAATGCGCACGTCGACTTGACGCGGGGCACCACCAACCAGGAACACCTGCGCCACATCGGGCACCGTGCGCAGCTCTTCGGCAATGTGGGCGGCCACCTGCCGCACCACACCCGGTTCGGCGTTGGCATCACTGACCGTGAGTGCAAGAATGGGCACATCGTCAATCGCGTGCGGACGCACCAATGGCGGCGGTGCCGACATCGGCCACCGGTCCATGTTGGACTGCACTTTGGCGTGCACCTTGGACACACTTTCTGTCTGATCAGCACCAACGGCAAAGCGCGCCGTGATCATGCCGCCGCCGTCACCGCTCATGGAGTACACATACTCCACGCCCGGAACTTCGTAGATGGCCTGCTCCAGCGGCTTGATCATCTGCTGTTCAACTTCTGCGCTCGACGCACCGGGCAGTGCGGCAAACACATCGATCATGGGCACAGAGATCTGTGGTTCTTCTTCGCGTGGCGTGGCGGCCAGTCCAATCGCACCAACCAGCAGCGACGCCAGCGTCACCAGTGGTGTGAGCTTGCTGTTGAGAAACGCCCGCGCAACCCGGCCGGCAATACCGTCGCCGAGTTTGGTTGGTGAATCATTGGGCGTGCTCATGACCGCTCCGTGAGCGCGCTGCCTTCAGCAGGCGCTGCGGAATCAGGGACCAGCACCACATCACCGGCGTTCAGGCCAGAGAGTACTTCCACCAGTTCACCGTAGTTGCGTCCGGTACGAATCCAGCGACGTTCGGTCACACCGTTGGCGCGCACCTGTAGTCCGGTAAGATCACCTTCACGCACCACCGCCGCGCTGGGCACCAGACGCACACTGCGCGTTGCACCCGGCAATCGCAGTGTCGCAGAACCACCCGTTGGCAAGGCACCGTCGGTGTTCTTCACCAGTACGTTCACCGTGAACAATCCACCGCTTGGTGTGGCCACCACACCTTCCACCGTACCAACCGTTTCTGCACCTTCAATCGCAACGGACACGGTTGTACCGCGCTTGAGCGCACGGGCCGCATCGGGTGGCACGAGTGCGCTCACACGCAGTGTGCCCGACTGAAGCACTGCAACCAGCGGGGCACCGGGGGCGGCAAACGCACCCGGATCAACAAAGCGCTGCGACACGACTCCGCTAAACGGTGCGCGAACGCTGCCGTATTCACGTACCGCTGCCGCCTCAGCCACTCCGCCGCGCGCCGACGCGACTGCTGCCTTGGCGCGTGCCAGCCCGGCTTCTGCCGCATCAAGCTGCGCTTTGGGCGCGGCACTGTCAGCAAACAGTGCACGCATGCGCGCCGTCTGCACCTCTGCATCGGCCAGCATGGCTTCGGCCGCCGCCAGCCCACCGCTGGCCTGCGCCGACCGCGCATCAACGTCACGCACGTCGAGTGAAACAAGCAGCTGCCCTTCACGCACCACATCACCGGCCTGCACGTGCACCGCAGTCACGGTGGCCATGAGTTTGGTAGACAGCGTGCTGTTGAGCAGCGGTGCTGCAGTGCCAACCGCTTCGTTCATATCAGGCATGATCGAATCGACTACCGCAAACTCGGCGTAACCGGGGGCCACTGCGGTAGTCGTAACGGTGGCATTGGCTTCGGGGGTATTGTCACCGCCGCAAGCGGCAATCGCAGGCACTGCAATCAGCACCAGCAGCGCCGAGCGCAAGGAAATGGGCATGGAGGTCATTGGTCGATCGCGTAAAGAGGAGTCAGATCAAGGCCGAGCGCGATGCGTTCGGCAGCAATGGCCACGAGCACGTCGTGGCGGGCAGTGACAGTTGAGAGTTCGGCGCTCGCTCGCGCGGCGCCGGCACCAAGCAGTTCGGAGACAGCGGCCAGACCACCGTCGTAGCGACGCTGCACCAATCGCAGCGCTTCGATGGACTGCACATAGGCGCGCTCCGCGAGCTCCAGTCGCTGCATGGCAACGGTGCGGTCAATGCGGGCGCGCGTGACTTCCAGGTCGGCCATAGCCTGCGCACCGTCGGCGCGGGCCGCGGCCGCGTTGGACTGCGCCACCGCGCGCTCACGATCGGCCAGTTCACCGCCGCCACTGAATACGGGCAGGGACACCATCACGCCGGCTGTCCAGAATGGCGTACCACCAAACGGCGCATCGTTGGTGACCCAGTCGGAGCGAACCATTGCGCCAACCGTGGGCAGCCAGCGGGCGTTGGCGCGCTTCACGTTGGCCCGCGCGGCGGCTGCACCGAGCTGCGCGGCCTTCACGTCAGGGCGTTGGGCCTCGGACACCGCCACCGACGCCAATGCGTCAGCGGCGAGCCGCGAGATCTGTTCAGCAGATGCCATGCTCGTTGGCAATGCACGTGACGTATCACCCGGCGCACCCATCTGCACGGCCAATGCCAGTCGCGCGACCACCGCCTGACCGCGCGCCGTGGCCCGCTGTGCTTCAAGTTCATTCAGTCGGACCTGCGCCAGCAGCATGTCGGATCGCGTGACCACGCCGTTGCGCTCAAGCGTTTCGGTCTGCCGAACCGCTGCCTCCGCTGCCGCCACCGCCGAGTCGAGCGCGGCCACACCGGCTCGGGCGACGACAGCGCCGTAATAGGCGCGCGTGGCATCGAGCAGTGCTGTCTGGGAGTGGCGTTCGCTCATCGCGACGCCTGCCTCGGCTGCTAACGTCGCCGCGCGACGACCGAGCAGCGCCTGCGGTGCGAAAACGGGCTGTTCCAGCACCAGCGCGCCCGTGACGAGCGAAAGCGCGTCGGGATTGTTCAGTCGCGCCGGATCGAAATCGGCCGCGGTCACAGTGCGCTGTCGCAGACGTGCGCCGAATACACCAATCGGGTCGTTGGTGCGGGCGGCACCGCCTTCAATCCGCAGTTGAGGGAGAAAGCCGGGCAGGGTGGCCGTCACATCGGCCGCCGCAGCGCGTGCGTCGGCTCTCGCGGCCCGGGTGCCATATCCGTCGGCCGAGGTGGCAGAGAGCACGTCTGCCAGTCGAAGTCTGTCAGCTGACGCGCCTTGGGCGCGCAGCGTGGTCGGCGGCAGCAGTCCGATGGCGACGGCCAGCAGGCCGCCAGCGACACCGGAACCGCGTCTTCCGAATCGGGAAAATGATCGTATAGTCATGCAATCAACTAAACAGTAGAATATGAGGCTGTCAAGTGGGTGTGCCGTCCGAGACGCCCGAGACCGTTGCCACAACTCGCGCCGCTGCCCTAGCTTACTCGCTCACCTTCACCACAACGAGCCGTGAGCCACCCGTCTTCAAGAATCGCCGATCTGCACGCCCACGTGGGCACCACTGTCACCGTTCGCGGCTGGGTCACGCATGTGCGCTCCAGTGGCAAGGTGGCGTTCGTTGTGATGCGCGATGGCTCCGGCATTCTGCAGTGCGTTCTGGTGAAGTCACAGGTGCCCGCCGAAGCATGGGAGCGCTTTGGCACCCTGACCACCGAAACCTCGGTGGCGATCTCCGGTGAAGTCCGTGCCGAAGCGCGTGCGCCGGGTGGACACGAACTTGGAGTGACTGAACTCGAGGTAATCGGCACCAGCCCGCTCGACTATCCCATTCAGCCCAAGGAACACGGCGTCGACTTCCTGCTCGACAACCGTCATTTGTGGCTGCGCAGCCCGCGTCAGGCCGCCATCATGCGCATCCGGCATGAACTCGAGCAGGCGGTGCACGACTTCTTTTACGCGCGCGATTTCACGCGCTGCGATACGCCTATTCTCACCGGTGCCATTGGCGAGCGCGCAGGCTTGTTCGCCACGGAATACTTTGACGAAGGCATGGCGTATCTCGCGCAGACGGGACAGCTCTACGGCGAAGCACTCGCCGCGGCACTCGGTCGCATCTATACGTTTGGCCCCACGTTCCGCGCCGAAAAGTCAAAGACGCGCCGGCATCTCACCGAGTTCTGGATGATTGAACCGGAGATGGCGTGGTACGACTCGCAGGACAACATGAAACTGCAGCAGGAGTTCGTGCAGTATCTCGTGGGACGCGTGCTTGAGCGCAAAGCTGAAGAGCTCAAACTGCTCGAGCGCGATACGACCATGCTCGAAAAAGTCACCGGTGACTTTATCCGTCTTGACTACAGCGACGCCGTAAAGCTCATCAACAGCAAAGGCAGCACCACCGAATGGGGCGACGATCTCGGCGCCGAAGACGAAGCGCTCATTGTTGCAGACTATGATCGCCCGGTGTTTGTGATGAACTATCCCAAGCAGGCCAAAGCGTTTTACATGAAGGAAAATCCGGCCGATACACGCACCGTGCTGTGCGACGATCTGCTGGCGCCCGAAGGCTACGGCGAAATCATTGGCGGGTCACAGCGCGAAGACGACTACGACCGTCTGCTCGGTCGCATCAAGGAAGAGGGACTGCCGGTTGATCAGTACGGTTGGTATCTCGACCTGCGCAAATACGGCACCTTCACGCACTCGGGTTTTGGCCTCGGTCTTGAGCGCACCATCGGCTGGATTTGTGGACTGCACCACATCCGGGAAGTGATTGCATTTCCGCGTCTCATGCATCGCCTGCGTCCGTAACGGGATCGGGCGATGCACCGATGCTGCTGCCTGAGTCTCGCACGCACGCCCCGCTATTTCTGCTCGCCTCGCTTGACCTCGTCCCACAGCGCGTCCTGCTGCTCAAGCGAGAGCTCGCGGAACACCAGTCCCCTGGATTCCGCGAGTTCTTCCATGTGGCGAAAACGGCGCGTGAACTTATGATTGGCGCCGTCGAGTGCGAGGCCGGCGTGTACACCCGCCTTGCGGCACAGGTTTACAACAGCGAACAGCAGGTCGCCGAGTTCGCTCTCAACTTTGGTCGCGTCGCGCACCGCGCCGTTGTCGTCAAGCCACTCGCTTACTTCGCTCACCTCTTCGCGCACTTTTTCCATCGGTCCGCGTGTATCGGGCCAGTCAAAGCCCACACCTGCCGCCCGGTCCTGCAGGCGGTGTGCGCGATGCAGCGCCGGCAATCCTGTCGCCAGTCCGTCATCAATAAAGCGACGCGTCTGCGCTTTCATGCTTTCCCACTCGCGACGCACACCATCGCCGTACAAGTGCGGATGACGCGCACGCATCTTGGTGACCAGCGCACCCGCGACGTCGCTGATCGCAAACGCTCCGCGCTCTTCCGCAATCACGGCGTGAAAGAGCACCTGCAGCAACACATCACCCAGTTCATCGCGCAGCGTGGCATCAATGCCCTCTGCAATCGCATCGTCAACTTCTGCGGCTTCTTCGGTGAGATACGGGCGCAACGACTGATGCGTCTGTGCCGCGTCCCATTCGCATCGCGCGCGCAGATCACGCATGAGCGCCAGCGCATCGTCAAGCGTGTGCCGGTCGGCGTCGGACAGCTGGTCGGTGAGTTGAGCGTGGCTTGGGGGCATGTGATCTCTCCGTCTGGAAAAGCGAGTGGGATGCGGCGTGCTCGACACCTGACCGGTGAAATGACCTCCCCAATGTTCAGGGGGTATGCCCGCGCATGACTGCGACAATATATGAGCGGGACTCCAGCGGGCATCGCTTTACGCATCCCAGGGCGTGGTGTGTGATTCACCTCGACGCCCTGCGACATAACGCGCGCGTATTGGCCACGCGCGCCGGTGTGCCACTCGTGGCCATGGTCAAAGCCGATGCGTACGGATTGGGCGCGGTAGCCGTTGCGAAAGCCCTGGGCGCGCCGTTCGCCGATGAAGGAGTGCACGGGTTTCATGATCGCCGCGCATATGACGAATCGGGCGCGTCTGGCACCCCCGGCGCATCGGATACGGTGGGTGCGTCGCTCTGGGCGCTCGGTGTGGCCACCGTTCCGGAGGCGATTGCGCTGCGTGACGCCGGATGCGAAGCGCGCATTCTCTGCTGCTCCCCTTTGCTGAACGAAGAACTGCCCGCGGCGTTGCAGGCCCGAATGATTCCGTCGCTGCATCGCGCCGAAGATATTGTGAGCTGGAGCTCGCGCTCCGATGCGCCGTGGCACCTGGCGATTGATACCGGCATGAATCGCGCCGGCGTGCGATGGAGCGACACGGCGTCGCTGGCGCACATCGTTGCGCAGCATAAACCGCAGGGTGTGTACACGCATTTTCATTCGGCGCAGCTCGGCAATGCATCGCGCGAGTTGCAAACGCAGCGCTTTGCCAACGCGATCGCCGCGTTGCCGTTGCCGCAAGACACGTTGCTGCACGCGGCCAATTCGTACGCGATTGCCGCGACGCCGAGCGCGCAAACGGAGCCACAGTCCGCCCCCGCAACGCAGCACGATAACGGCGCAACATCAGCGGAACCCGGCTCTGCAGGCGGTCGCCGGCAGAGATGGCACCTCGCACGTCCCGGCGTTTCGCTCTACGGCGTGCAGGCTCACACAGGACTCGACCTCAAACCCGTGCTGCACGTCTATGCACGCGTTGTTGATATTCGCGACGTACAGGTCGGCGAATCCGTCAGCTACGACGCTACCTGGACCGCGCACCGTCAGTCACGAATTGCCACTGTGGCGGTCGGTTACGGCGACGGCTATCGGCGCTCGCTTTCAAATGTGGGTGAAATGATCGTTGGTGAAGCGCGCGTTCGCGTGGTCGGCAACGTCACCATGGACCTGACCATGATTGACGTCACAGATGTGCCATGTGAGGTGGGCGACATCGTAACGGTGCTTGGTGGTTCCATAGACGAAGTCGCCCAGCAAGCCAACCTCTCCCCCTACGAACTGCTCGTGGGCTGGCGCTTGCGGCTGCCTCGCGTGTATCGAGAAAGCGTATGACTCACTCCCTCACATCACATCGCCGCGCGCTGCTGCTCGTACTCGACGGCGTCGGTATTGGGCCCGCACCCGATACCGACGCCTACGGCGACACGGGCAGCCACACGCTCGGCAACCTCGCACGGCAGCAGGGCGGCCTCACGCTGCCCAACTTGCAGGCGCTGGGACTCGGTTGCATCGCGCCGCTCGAAGGCGTGCCGCCCGAACCCGCTCCGCGTGCCGCCTGGGGCGACGCCCTGCCCAATTCGGCTGGCAAGGATTCCACCACGGGGCACTGGGAGCTCGCCGGCGTGCAGCTGGCGCGTGCATTTCCCACCTACCCAAACGGATTCCCCCCCGAAGTGCTGGAGCCGTTTATCGCGGCCACCGGTCGCGGTGTGCTCGCCAACTCGGTGGCCAGTGGCACCGCGGTGATCGCAGACTTCGCCGGCCAGCAGCGGGATACAGGCCAGTGGATTGTGTATACCTCAGCCGACTCTGTCTTCCAGATCGCCGCCCACGAAGAGTGGATTCCGCTGAGCGAACTGTACCGCGCCTGTGAGATCGCGCGTGAGCAGCTGGTGCCACCGCATGATGTATCCCGCGTAATCGCGCGTCCGTTCACCGGATCCGACGGGGGCTACGTGCGCACCGCCAACCGGCGCGACTACTCACTGCCGTCTCCGGAACCCACGCTGCTCGATCAACTCGCGGCCGCGGGCGTGCCCAGGCACGGTGTGGGCAAGGTGGACGACCTCTTTGCCGGCCGCAATCTCGCCTCGGTACACACGGGCAATAATGAACATGGTGTGCGCGAGCTGCTAAACTGGTTGGAATCGGCTGGGCATGGGTTCTGCTTTGCCAACTTGGTAGATTTCGATTCGTTGTACGGGCATCGGAACGACGGGCCCGGATTTGCCGACGCACTCATCGCGTTCGACGCGCTGTTGCCGCGTTTGCTCGCTGCCCTTCGGGAGGACGACCTGCTCATTATTACCGCTGACCACGGGAACGACCCAACAACGCCCAGCACCGATCACTCGCGCGAGCGGGTGCCGGTGCTCGTAGCGGGGCCTCGTGTGCAGCCTGCGCCCATTGGCACGCGCGACACCTTTGCTGATGTCGGCGCGAGCATCGCCGAGTGGTTTGACTTGAGCTGGCGTGGACGCGGACGGTCGTTTCTGACCGAGTGCGGGCTGTCGTGAGCGGTCAGTCAGAAGCGAACGCGCCGGATGCGGTGTCAGGATTGCCTGCAGGAACAGATACCGGTTCCGCCGTTCCCGAGAGCTGGCTCATTGCCTCGGCCCGCATTTCGCAGGCCAATGCTCACGCGCCCTACTCCAACTTCCGTGTCGGGGCATCGATTGAGACGGTTGATGGTGTCGTATTCTCCGGCTGCAATGTGGAGAACGCGAGTTATCCGGCCGGCGTGTGCGCCGAGCGTGGTGCGCTGGCGGCCGCGATTGCGTCGGGCGCCCGAAAGTTTTCGCGCATCGTGATTGTCACGGATGCCGATGAACCGTCACCGCCCTGTGGAATTTGTCGACAGGCGCTCGTGGAGTTTGCGCCCGCACTGGAAGTGATCAGTGTGGCCGCGCGCGGGCGCATTCAACGTTGGTCGCTTGCCGATCTGCTGCCTTCTCCATTTTCGCCTTCCTCGCTCGCGCATGCCTGAGCGTTTTTCGCTGCTTCGATCCATCAGCCGCTGGTCCAACACGTTTTCAACGCGTGCACAGTCCGCTGCGGCCTTGTTGTTGCTCACGGGAACCGTTGTTTTCACGTCCGCCTGTACCGAAGAGCTGGAGGGCGGGGGAGCATGTCCCGCACTCTGCCCTCAGGAGCAGGCGCCGTTCGAAGACACGGTACTGGACGCAATCGCGCTTGATACCACGCTCGGACCGTATCCGTTGCTCGGCTTGTCGCCCTTCGTGATGCTGGCGTCGCGGGGCGATACGATTGAAACCCATCTGGTGGTGCGCTTTGACTCGTTGCGCACCACGTTCTTTCCGAATGACAGCACGGGCTCGCGGCCCATCACGGATATAGACTCCACCGTGTTGAGCCTGCGTGTTGATTCGCTCAACTCGGTGATCAACGGTCCATTTGTCATTGAACTGTACGATGTGGACACCACCCCGACCGATACCTCGGCGGCAACGGTGCGTTCACTTTTTCGTCCTGACCGCAAGCTGAGCGAACTGGCCGTACCGGGTGCCCTCACCACTGACTCGCTGCGCATTCCTGTTCCCAATGCGTTTCTCGCGCAGCGAATTGCCGACAGCGCACGGGTACGACTGGGTTTGCGCATTGTGAGCGAATCCAGTGTGAGTCTGCGTTTGCAGGCGTTCATTGGGGGGGCCGCCGATCCGCGATTGAGTTTTGACCCGCTCACTGACACGCTCTACGATCCGATCGACGTGGTCCCCAATACGCGTCTTGAAGGCGCGGTTGATGACGCGCCTCTGGAGCGGTCGTACACTGTTTATGCACTCACCGTACGGGGCTCTGAACCCGCTCCAGCCAACACGATCACCATTGGCGGCTGGCCCGCGCGCCGCGCGTGGTTCCGGTTTAACGTGCCGGCGCGAATCATTGACTCGAGTACTGTTGTGCGCGCGGAGCTGTTGCTCACGCAGCGTCCGTCCAGTGGAACTGACCGGGGGGACAGTATTACCGTGCTGCCGCTGGTGAACGTCACCACAACGGCCGTAACTGACTTGTACCTCGCGTCGGCGTTGTCGGCCGACGGTCGTTTACTGGGCTTGGGTACGCAGCGTTTTGTGCCGCAGGACAGTGGCCAGCGAGCCATCAATATTGTGAATGTGGTGCGCAGCTGGGCCTCGCTCGACAGTACCATCTCGCGTGTGCTCTCACTGCGGCTGGCCGACGAAGGTGCTTCCAGCGCCGAACTGCTTTTTTACGATCTCTCCGCACCGGCTGAACTGCGTCCGCGTTTGCGAATCACTTACTTGCCGCGCACGGAGTTCGCGCTTCCATGATGATGCCCGCACGACTTCATCCGGCGCGCTGGTTGGTTGGCGCTACTGTGGCGCTGCTGGCCCTGCCGCTTGCCAACGCGCAGGCACAAGGCGCATTGAGCGCACAGGGATTCGGTTATCCCAATGGCGGCCTGAGCACGCGTGCGCTCGGCACCGCCGGTGCGACGAGCGAGTTTGATCTGCTCTCGGCAAGGAATCCGTCGGCACTCACCGGACTTGGTGCCACCGTACTCTCTGTTCAGGGTGAACCGGAGTGGCGGTCGCTGCGTGTGGGAGAGTTGACCGAGCGCTCTGTATTGCAGCGCACTCCACTGGTGGCGGCAGGGCTGCGCCTCAACCGTGTGGGGCTCATGATCTCCAGCTCCACGTTGCTCGATCGCAGCTTTGCCACCGAGTCGCCCGGCTCCACGATCATTGATGGCAATGTGGTGCCCACCACAGATCGCCTCGAATCGCGTGGCTCGATGTCGGAGCTTCGGGTGTCGGCCGGATGGCAATGGAAGTCGCTCGGACTTGGCGTTGCCGCCGTTGGGGTTACGGGTGAACACGATGTGGTGCGGGCGCGCAGTTTTGCCGACACGTTGGCGTTCGGCAACGTGCGCGACTCGGCGCGATTGGGCTTTCAGGGGTTGGGTGCCGCGTTTGGTGTGAACTGGCGTCCTGCACCCGACCTGCTCATCGGGGCCAGTTATCTCATCGGCGGCGGTTTGGACGCATTGCGTAACGACGTCTCGGTGGCGAGCGCATCAGTGCCCAGCCGCATCGGCTTGGGGGTGCTGTACGAGGCCGGTGCCACCGTGGTTGCCGCGTCGCTTGAGCAGATCGCCTGGTCTGGCATGAACGGACTTGGTGGCGAGGCCGCCGTTGCTCAGGATGCCACCAACTGGTCGGTGGGGGTGGAGTTTCCCGTTGGCGCTTTTCGACGGGTGCCGATCCTCTGGCGCGCCGGATACGCCCAGCGTGACCTGCCGTTCCTCTTGCGGGATCTGCCCGTGACGGAGCGCGGATTCCACGGCGGGGTGGGCATTCCGTTGGCCGGTGAGTTCGCTGTGCTCGACTTCGCGCTGCGCAGTGCCCAGCGGCGCGTGAGCGGTGATGAGGCGCAGGAAACGGGGATAGGATTTTCGGCGGCCTTGACTATTCGCCCGTAGCGAGCTGGGCGTTATATTTTCCCGGTGACTCAGTTTAGCCCTGATGGTGCCGCCGATGACGTGATTCTCGCGTCAATTAACAGGTTTGCGGAGTTGCTCTCCGTAACGCCCGACTACGCGTTCACCACAGATGTGGACGGTGTGGTGCTGTGGGCAAATCCGGCGTTCACCGCGTTGCTCGGGCAAACAGTCAGGGGACAAAACATCACAGCGTTTTACCCGGGCTGGGTTCGCAGTCTGATGGAGCGCGAAGCGCGTCCCGTTGCTCAGCGAGACGGTCACTGGGTCGGTCGCACGGCGCTTGCGCCTTCCGGACAGCCTGAACGGTCGATCCTCCAGATATTGGTGGCGCACCGCAATGACGCCGGAATCGTAGAAGGCTACTCCGGCTTGCTGCGCGATCTGACCGAGGCTGAGAAGTTTGCGGAGCACTGTCGGTTGCTGGCCGAGACGTTTCCCGTCGGCATCTTCCAGAACGATAGCGACGGACGCTGTGTCTGGGTAAACGCAACCTACGCCACTCTGACCGGTTGGCCGGTAGAAGAGGCGCTGGGCTACGGATGGATGCAGGCGTTGGCGCCGGAGTCGCGTGAGTTGCTGCAGCAGGTGAAAGCGGCGATGGACAGTGGAAAGGTGTTTGGCCCGCACGATGTTGATTTCATCCGTCGCGATGGTAGCCGTCGCACCGTGAGTGTGCGCGTAGCACCGCTCGTTGCGCCCGACGGTACGATGACTGGGCAAGTGGGCGTTGTTGCCGATATTACGCAGCGACGTGCGGAACAGCACAGTGTTGAGGTGGCGGAACAACTGCTTCGGACGGTACTCAACTCCGTGCAGGAAGCCATTGTGGTGCAGGATGAGTCAGTTGCGGTGCAGCTATGGAATCCCGCTGCAGAGCGCATTCTCGGGCTTACTGCCGATGAACTGCGCGGGGTAACGCCCACATCACGGCAATGGCGCGCGGTGAACAGTGAGGGGCAACCGCTGCCCGACGATCAGCACCCCGCGGTTGTCGCGTTGCGCACCGGGCAGGCCGTGACGGGATTTATCCTCGGCGTTCACAAGCCCGACGGTACTCTCGTTTGGCTGCGCGTGAGTTCGCAGCTCACCACGCTGCAGGGCGGAAGCTCACAACGTGGCGTGGTGACCACCTTTGTAGACATCACCGCCGAACGTGAAGCGGAGCAGCAGTTGCTGCGCAACGCGCGCCAACTGCAAACGATCACCGCTGCGGCGCGCGATGCCATATGTCTGCACGATGCCGATGGTACGTACACGTGGATCAGCGAGGGCGCTTCCGAGGTGCTGGGCTGGCCTACGGAGGCGTTGATTGGCCGCAATCCGTACGAGCTGTTTCATCCTGACGATGTGGAGCGCATCCGACGCGAGTCACATGAACCGATATTGGCGGGGTCGCGACCGTTGTCGCTCACATACCGGTTCCGACGCGCTGACGGTTCCTACACGTGGGTCGAAACGGAAACGGCCATGGTACCCGCCACCGATACCGTGCCCATGCGACTCGTCACCACGTCACGCTCCGTGGACGTCCGCATGGAATCCGACGCGCGCAATCAGGTACGTCAGCAGCTGGGTGGCGTGGCGTTGTTTGCGGGCCGGTTGGCGCATGATTTCACCAACCTCAACACCGTCGCACGCGCACGTTTGGAGATGGTGCGGGAGCGCATCTCCGACGAGCTGCGCGAAGATGTTGACGCAGCCGTTGAAGCGATTGAGCGGGCCACCGGACTAACCCGTGAGTTGCGTGCGTTAAGTGGCAGCGACCAGCTGCACAGCGAAGGCGTAGACTTTGCGTCCCTCGTCGCCGAGCTCGGAGCGGAGCTGGCTCATACGGTACCGGAGCGCGTACGGCTGGAAGTGAAGGCTCCCCCCCCCGGCGTCCAGATGCTCGTGGATCGCTCGCTGCTGTCGGAAGTACTGCACGCGGTCGTCGAGAACTCCGTAGACTCCATGGCGAACGGCGGCGTGCTGCAGTTCAGTGCGGAAGTCACCCAGCTGAGTCACGTGCACATAGACGTGCACGGCGAAGTAAACGCAGGGACGTGGGCCCTGTTGCGGGTGCTTGATGAGGGCACCGGTATTCCTGAAGACCAGTTGGCGAAAGTCTTCGTCCCGGGGCTGTCGCAAAAAGGACAGGCGGTTGAGACGGGACTCGGGCTGCCGGTCGCGCTCGCCCGCATGCGCCAGATGGGCGGCCACATTTCGATCAGCAACCGTACGGAAGGCGGAACAGAGGTCACGCTCTGGTTGCCCGTCGCCACGGCTCCGCTCGCCAATCCCGATACCGACTCACCGGCGCCCACGGTGAATGAAGCAGCGCCCCATGGTCGCGCGGTGCACGTTTTGCTCGTTGACGACGACGAAATGGTACTGCGTACCGCCGAACGGCTGATTCAGCGCGCCGGTTATCAGGTGACCGCCGTGGCCAGCGGTTATGATGCGCTGTCCGCGCTGGCCGCGTGTGATGCCCGGGGCGATACGGTGGACATCATTCTCACAGACGTCATCATGCCGGGGCTCTCGGGACCGCAGTTTGTTGAAAAGCTGCGCCAGACGGGCGACATGCGACCCGTGGTCTATATGTCGGGCTACACCGGTGACGCGCTCCCCGGCGCCGCTCGGCCTACGGCGGGGGCAGTGCTGGTCAGCAAGCCCTTCAGCGGTGCCGCCGTCATTGCGGCGCTGCAAAGCGCGCTGTCGGCGGCCTCGGCGACATAACAGGGCCGCGCCAGCGTCTGTTTGCGCGCCGTCTCACAGGGCGAGACGTCGGCGACGTTGAACCCTGAGGCCGCGCCCGGCTATCTTGCACGGATGTCCAGCACTCCGCGCCCCACTGTGTATATCGAAACGTACGGCTGCCAGATGAATGTGGCCGACTCTGAGCTCATGTACGGCTCCCTCGCCGCACATGGCTACGACTCGGTCGAGGCGCCCGATGGCGCTGATGTCATCCTGGTAAACACCTGCGCCATTCGCGATCACGCCGAACAGCGCGTGATCGGCCGCCTGGGCGAGCTGCGTCGCTTCATGAAGCCCGATTCAATCGTGGGCGTGACTGGCTGTATGGCGCAGCGACTTGGGCCCAAGCTGCTGGAAAAGGCGCGGCACGTCTCGCTGGTGGTGGGACCGGATGGCTACCGTGCGCTGCCGCAGCTTATTGACAACGCGCGCAACGGTGAACGCGGCATCTTTACCACGTTTGATCTCGAAGAGCACTACGAAGATGTGATCCCGCGTCGCACCGATCCGGTGAAAGCGTGGGTGCCCGTGCAGCGCGGCTGCGATTATCGCTGCACGTATTGCATTGTGCCGCAGACGCGCGGGTCGGAACGTTCGCGCCAGCTGCACGAAGTCGTGCGTGAAGTACGGCACGTTGTCGAAACCGGCACCACCGAAATCGTACTGCTGGGACAGACGGTGAACTCGTACAACGACGGCACCCACGATTTCGCCGACCTGCTGCGCGCGGTGGGGGCGATTGATGGTGTTCGGCGTTTGCGTTATACCAGTCCGCATCCCAATGATTTTTCCGAGCGGGTGATTGCCGCGCATGCGGAAGTCAGCGCGGTGTGTGAACACGTGCACCTGCCCATGCAGAGCGGATCCACGCGTGTGCTCAAGCGCATGTTGCGTCGATATTCGCGCGAAGAGTTTTTGCAGTGCGTAGACAAGCTGCGCGCGGCGATGCCCAATCTGGTGGTCACCACCGACATCATTGTGGGCTTCCCCGGTGAAACGGAAGAAGACTTTCAGGATACGCTCACCGCAGTGACGGCCGCCGGTTTCAGCGAAGCGTTCACCTTCAAGTTCTCTCCGCGTCCCGGTACGGCCGCCACGCGCATGCCGGCCGAAGACATGGTGCCCGATGATGTGTCGGGTGAACGTCTGCAACGTCTCATTCACACCGTACGCTCGCAGTCTCGCGAACAGAACATTGCACTGCTCGGCACACGCGCCGAAGTCTTGCTCGAGCGCGTAGCCAAAGACGGCGAACTGCTCATGGGCCGTACGCGCGACTGGAAAACGGTACTGGTACCGGGCGATGTATCGATGGTCAATACCTATCATCAGGTGGAGCTCACCGGCACCACCGGCAGCACCTTCACCGGCACGTTCGTGCGCGACGAGCAGCCCACGCGTTCGCCTCTGCCCATGGCCAGCTAACCCACGTACCCCGTCGCCAGGCAGAGACGTCCTTCCGGCCACACAGTGCCCTGAGGCCTTCCGGCCTTAAAGCCTCGCCAGTTTCGTAAGCCGAACAGAGCACCACCACCACCACCGCGCATTTTCCACCCCGCGCGCAACAAATCGATCACGTAAATCTGACCGACACGGCGCAACGTAGCTTGTGCCCCGTCTCGTCTACTTCGTCACCGCCTGGCTCATCGGCGCATCGCTCGTCGCCATGTCCTACGGCGCCGCACGCGCAGGCCATACGCCGATCCCGCCCGCGGCCATTGCACTCGTCGCACTCATCGCATGCGCCGCCCTGTGCACGCTGCTCCGCAATCTGTCTCCCGGCGCCCGCACCATCGCCGCCTGCGCAGCAATCGCCTGCGCATCCATCCTCATCGCCAACGCAGCCTGGCAACGCGATGCCCGCTGTCTCACCGCACTCGGCCACCCCGACACCGAGCTGATACTGCGCCTGCACGCCAACGCCCAGCCACGCGCCTGGCTGCGGGCCGATGCGCGCGGTATCGCCGAGCCACTCGCATCGTGCCGAGTAATCGCCAGCGTGTCAGTGAAAGAGGGCTCGGCCCCTGCGGGTGCGTGGGTTCGCGTAACGGCGCACCGCTTGTCCTCCGGCCGCATGCTGCGCCTCGACGACGCCGTGATCGAACCCACAGGTGCCGTAGACTGGGTACATGGCTGGCGCGGTCGCACCGGTCAAACCATCGACTCACTTTTTGGTGAACGTGCGCCGCTGGTGCGCGCGTTGCTGGTGGCCGATCAGCATGGCATCGCACCCGAGGTACGCGATCGCTTTGCCTCGGCCGGTCTCGTGCATGTGCTGTCTATTTCCGGCTTGCATGTGGCCATCATTGCCGGAGCCCTGCGCACCGTAGGCGCCGCACTTCGCATGCGACGCAGTGCCGCCGAGTTGCTCGCGTTGGGCGCCGTTGGCACCTACGTCACGCTGCTCGGTTTTCCGCCGCCGGCCACGCGCGCCGCTACCATGCTCACCGTGGTCATGCTCTCAGGCCGACTGGGACGACCGGTGCATCCGTGGACAGGACTCGCGCTCGGCGTCTGGATTCCGGCTGCCGATCCGCGAGTGGTAGCTGCGCTCGGCTGGCAGCTTTCAGCCAGTGGCATGGCCGCACTGGTTGGCGCACGGTCCATGCTGCGTCGATGGCGTGTGCGTCCGCTACTGCAGGCTCCACGTGAAAACACAGCTGTCTGGCGACATGTAGACAACGCCTGGCGACGGCTCAGAAACACCGGTCCGCGTTTGCACGGTTGGCGACTGTCGCTGGTGCGTGAACTGGCTGTTGGTACGGCCGCCAGTGTCATTACCGCTCCGCTTGTAGCCTGGGCCTTTGGTCGTGTGAGTATCGTGGCGCCGATTACCAACATCGTGGCCGCTCCCATTGTGGCTTTTTTGCAACCCACGCTGTTTCTCGCACTGCTGCTCGCGCCGTTGCGTCCCGTGGCACGTTGGGTGGCCGATGCCGCCGCTGCTCCATTGGCGGTGCTCGATTACATCGCCCGTACTGCCAGCGATGTGCCGTACGCGTCGCTGAGTGTGGCACCGGGAAAACTCACTGCGTTATGCATGGGCGTGATGGTGGCGGCGTTTGTGGTGAGTACCGCGCGACGGCGCGTACTTCCGTGCCTCATGACTGGCGCGACGGCACTGGTAGTGGCCGTCTGGGCGCCGGTGGCCGCACGTGGTCCGGGCCAACTTGAAATCCACGTGATTGATGTAGGGCAGGGCGATGCGATTGCGCTTCGCACGCCTCGTGGCCGCTGGGTGATTGTGGACGCCGGTCGCACCTGGCAGGGCGGCGATGCCGGACGTCGCGCCGTCATTCCCTACATCCGCCGGCTGGGCGGCAAAGTCGCCCTGTTTGTGCTGTCGCACCCCGACGCCGATCATGTGGGCGGCGCCCCCAGCGTGCTCGACGCACTGCGGCCCACGCTCTGGTGGGACCCGGGTTTTGTGCACGGCAGCGGTGTCTATCGCGACGCGCTGGCCGTGGCCGAACAACGCGACGTCACATGGCAGCGTGTAGTGGCCGGCGACTCGCTGTCGCTTGACGGAGTGATGCTGCGCGTGCTCGGCCCTGATTCCGCGTGGATGGCCAATGAGGACAACCCCAACGACGCCAGCGTGATTCTCATGGTGCAGCATGGGCAGGTGCGCGCGCTGCTCACCGGCGACGCCGAGGTCGCGCAGGAAGCGTGGCTGGTGGAGCGCTATGGATCGGAGCTCAACGCCATGATTCTGAAAGTCGGCCACCATGGTAGCAAAACCAGCTCAACGGACGCACTGCTAGACGCCGTACAGCCGCAAATCGCGCTTATTTCCGTGGGCGCGGGTAACAGCTACGGACATCCGTCCCCCTCGGTCATGGACGCTCTGCGCGAACGCCAGGTGGACATTCTGCGCACCGATCGCGATGGTGCAATAGTTGTACGAAGCGATGGACGATCGGTGCAACTGGAAACCCGCCACACGCAATGGATGCACGCGGTGCAGTAGGCAGCTGGGCAGCATTTTTCTGGGGTGAGCCGTTGGAGCTGCCACCCGAGCTGCTGCGTGCGTATCCCATGCTCGCCCAGGCGCAGTGGCGACGTGGCGGGCTGCCTCCGCGAGTGGGCGGCTGGTGTCTGGGCCGCGGTACTGTGGCCGGAATCGCCCTCGGCCGTACCGTATTTCTGGCCCCGCACTGCGCACTCGATCCGTGGCTGCTCTTGCACGAGTTCGCTCACGTACGACAGTTTGCTGAGGTGAAGGCGTTTCCGTTTCGCTATCTGTGGCAGTCTCTGCGTCACGGGTATCGGGCCAATCGCTTTGAGCAGGACGCCAATAACTTCGCAACGCGGATACTCGCCGAGCGATCTTCTTATCTCTGAGGTCCGTCCCTGTGGTCAAGCATACTGCCACGTCCGTTGTTACGATCGAGCGCTTCATCATTGAAGAGGAGCGCAACTATCCTGACGCCACCGGTGAGTTGTCGGGCATCCTGTACGACATGGCACTGGCCGGCAAGATGATTGCCAACAAGGTGCGCAGCGCAGGTCTCGTTGATATTCTCGGCAGCGCTGGCGCCGAAAACATTCAGGGTGAGACGCAGCAGAAGCTCGATGTGATCTCCAACGAGATCATTGTCAAAGCATTTGATCACGGTGGACGACTGTGCGCTATGGCGTCGGAAGAAGAAGCCGGCATCATTCAGATTCCTGAAGGATTCCGCGCCGGTAAATACGTCATGCTCTTTGACCCGCTCGACGGTTCAAGCAACATCGACGTGAACGTGCCCGTGGGCACAATCTTCAGCGTCTATCGCAAGATCACACGTGGTCCGCGCGGTGAGATGGAAGACATGTTGCAGCCGGGAAGACGTCAGGTGGCGGCTGGCTACATCATCTACGGTTCCAGCACCATGATGGTGTACACCACGGGGCAGGGCGCGCACGGCTTCACGCTCGATCCGTCCATCGGTGAGTTCCTGCTGTCGCATCCGCACATCCGCATCCCGTCGCAGGCGCGCTACTTGTCGGTGAACGACGCGTACGAGCAGGATTGGCCCGAAGCCACGCGCGCACT